>JBEIDF010000072.1:0-15871 GCA_040383605.1 Lewinellaceae bacterium | reverse complement strand
GTAGCAAATACCGGCGTATTGTGCAAGCCGACACGCTGCCTGCTTCTCCTGCATTTGCCACAGAAAAGAAAAATAGAGGCATTTTTGTTGTTTTTAACCTTATAAAAGGCGGGCTTTAACATCAAATGCCTCATTTTTTTTTAACAGAAAAAACGCTGTTTTCCGCCTATTCGTTGTGATACGGCTCATTTCGCAGAATCGTCATGGCGCGGTACAGTTGTTCGAGCAGAAATAGGCGCACCATCTGGTGCGAAAAGGTCATAGCGGAGAGCGACAGTTGGGCGTTCGCCCGCTGGTAGAGTTCCGGACTGAAGCCGAACGCGCCGCCGATCAGGAAAACCACGCGGCGGTGCGATCCGCAGAGCAACTGCTCGATTCGGCGGGCGAACTCGACGGAGGTGTAGGACTTGCCGCGTTCGTCGAGCAGGACGAGATAATCCTCCGGATTGAGTTTGGCGGTCACGATTTTCGCTTCCTCCTGTTTTGCCAGGCCTGGTTCGGTGGTTTTGAGCTTTGGCGCCGGCAGGATCACCCAGCGGAAGGGCAGGTAATTGGCGAGGCGTTTTTCGAAGACGGCGATGCCGGTTTCCAGGTAGGCCTCGCTGGTTTTTCCGATGGCCCAGACTTCTACTTTCATGATCAGCGGAGCAATTTTTTAGGGCCGGGAAAAAGTTCGGCCAATTCTTCCGGCAGCGAGGGCCGGTCGGGAAAACTTTCGGTCAGATCGCGGACGATCCGGCTCGCCAGGGCGTGTTTGCCGTTTTTCAGCAGGGCATCCAGGGTTTGGCGGGCGTACAGCGCGGCGGGCTTGCCGAAGTGATCCTGCAGGTAGGTCGTTAGCAGTTCTTTGTAGCGCGTGTAGAGAAATTCATCGCGCAGGACGCCGGCGTACTGCCCCGGGAGTTCCATATCGGCACAGTCGGAGAGCAGCGATTCGAGGGCGTCGAACTCCTTTTCGGCGGCGAACAGGGCGGCCAGGCGGCGGCGGTCGCCCCGTTCCCGGAGTTCCTGGAGCAGTTGGATCAACATTTCGGGCCAATCGGCGGCAGCGGCCAGTTTCAGGCGGTGGAAACTTTCCGCGGAGCCGGTCTCCAAAAAGCGTTTGCGCAGGCGGTAGAGCAGGCGGGGGCGGTCCGACAGTTTGTCGGCCAGTTGGAGCGCGCGGTCTTCCAGTTCGCGTTTGGACGGCAGGCCGAGCGCGCGGTGTTCCAGGAGGTATTCTGCGGCGAGCAAGGCCGCTTCGTACAGTTGCAGATTTTGCAGGAGCCTGACCAGTTCCGGCAGCGCGGCGGGCGGCGCGGTCACGTGTTCCAGGAGCCGCACGACCGCCTCAGGCCTGTTTTTCTTCGCGAGCGCGGCGGCGTACAGTTGCAGCAGGCGGTCGGGCACGGGCGCCGGCGCGCGGTCGAACATCCGCTCGACATCCTCGAAATGGCCGGGCCGGTCGCTGTGCGCGAAGAGCACGCCGATCAGTTCCGCGTTCAGCGCCGGCGGGAACCAGCTGCTGTCCGCCCAGCGGCACAGCGTTTGCCAGAGCGCCTCCTGGAGTTCCGGCGATCCCGCTTGCCAGGGCGCCTGGCGGAGCGTTTGCAGGGCGACCAGGCAGTAGTGGGGGAGTTCCGATTCCGGTCGGTCGGCCTCTTTGGCCAGCAGGGGGGCTGTTTTTTCGATAATCGCCTCCGCGATTTGCGCCGTCCGGTGCAGATGCCCGTCCTTGGCCGCCGTTTCCAGCTGCGCCAACAAGTCGTCCAGCGTTTTCCGCAGCCGACGCCGGTCGGTGGCACGCAGGGGCGGCGGGGGGATCGCCGAATCGAGGATCAGAAAAAAAGGATTTTGGTGGCCTTTGACCTGCCCGGCAAACCAGGTTTTCAGCGCCAGCGCAAAATCCCGATCGCGGCGCGCGTAGTTTTTAACAAATTCCAGCAGGTCGTCGTGGCCCACGTCCTCCAACACGCCCGGCACGGTCAGCCGATTGAGCGCTTTCTCCTGGCGCACTTCCCGGATTTTCCGCCGTTCCTCCTGCCGCTGCGCCAGGTACTGCCGGATTTTCAACAGCACCGCCGCAATGTGCGGGCACATGAGCCGCCGGTTTTCGCTCCAACACTCGCAAGTGTATGCTTTGATCCGGTGCGGGGTGATGATGACCTCCACCTCCAGTGCGCCCCCCGGCGTGTCGGCTGCCGCTACCCAAAAATGCTTCTCCACCTCCCGCAACGACCGGATCGCTCCGGCCTGGATCAAATCCTGCGCCGAATTCCACGTGCTGGGGTCTATGAAAAATTCAAAATCGCTCAGTCGGTACTTCTGCATAGCCGGGCGAATCGTTGCAAAATTAAATTTAGTTTCAGCAAAACTTCAAAAGTACGGCATTTTTCCTGTTCGGGCAAATGTAGGCGCCTGTAAAAAGAAGATTTTTTGAACAGTCGGCTATTTTAGCGCGCCGGCGTGCTACCTTTGGCCGCGCCAAACACGGTGGCGCAGGTTTTACCATATTGTTAGCGTATGAAAACAATCTATATTGTCCGACATGCCAAGGCCGAACCGGGGACGCCGGGTATGCGCGATTTCGACCGGCCGCTCAGCCCGACCGGCCAACAGGAGGCCGCGCAGATGGCCGCGCTGCTGCGCGCACAGGGCGTAGCGCCGGAACTGCTGGTGAGCAGTCCGGCCAATCGCGCGCATTCAACCGCGCTTTTTTTCGCTAAAGCCTTTGATATCCCGGCGCAGGACCTTGCGCTTCGGGCGGAAATATATGACGCCGAGCGCAGCGCGCTCCTCGAGGTGGTCGGCAGCCTGCCCGATGCGGTACAGACGGCCTGCCTTTTCGGCCACAATCCAGGCTTGAGCGATCTGGCGTATTACCTGGGGCCGGATTTGATGGAAGGCCTCCCTACCTGCGGCGTCGCACGGATTGATTCGTCGGCGGCGCGCTGGCAGGATGTAGCGCCGGCCAATTGCACATTGGCCGGACACTGGAATCCATGAGATTTCCCGCAGAATTCGCGGAAGCCGCAGAATCCGCAAATCCCCAATCCGCAATCAACACCATGCGTTTTCTATCTCTCCTCTGTCTCTTCTTTTTTGCCTGTACCGAACAGGCGCCGCGCCCCGGGCTGACCGACGCGCAGTTGGCGCGCATCATGGCGGATTTGTACGTGGCGGAGGCAGCGACGTCCGGGGCGATCGGGTACGCGCGCGACAGCCTGATGCAGGTTTATTTCAATCAGGTATTTGAGGTACACGGCGTCCGCCGGGAAGTGTATGAAAAGGATATACAATTATTAGCCACCGATGTGCCGCATTTCGAGGCGGTGAGCCAGGCGGCCCGGGCTTTGTTGGCGCCGGATAGTACCAAAACTAAATAGGCGGCGGGATGAACGGCTCTATGTTTTCGATTGATCTGACAGTTTGGGAATTGCTGCTGTTCGCGGTGGCCGGCGTTTCGGCGGGCGTCATCAACACCCTGGCGGGCAGCGGTTCGCTGATCACCCTGCCGCTGCTGATGTTTGTAGCCGGCTTGCCGGCCTCAGTAGCCAACGCCACCAACCGCGTCGGGGTGCTGTTGCAGGCCGTTGTGGGGGTGTTGGGTTTCCGCAAGATGGAGACGACCAATTATCACAACAGCGGCTGGATACTCGTGCCGGCAGTCATCGGGTCGGTGCTGGGTGCGCGGATTGCCCTAGGACTGAGCGAGCGATCCATGAACTATGTAATCGGCGGGCTGATGGTCTTTATGCTGCTCGTGCTGTTATTCCGCCCGGAGCGCTGGATTCGGGAATCCGTTGGCGACACGAGCCGCCATCGGCGCCCCTTCAACCTGGCTGTTTTTTTCCTTATCGGCGTGTACGGCGGTTTTTTGCAGGTGGGCGTCGGGATTTTTATATTGGCTGCCCTGGTGCTGCTGAACGGATTCAGCCTGCGTTCCGGCAACGGCATCAAGCTCCTGCTCGTGACGGCCTTTACGCTGCCCGCTTTAATCTTGTTTTTGGCGTACGGCCAGGTGCATCTGGGCTATGGACTGCTGATGGCCGGTTTTCAGGCCATTGGCGCTTCGCTGGCCGTCCGCTTTGCCGCCCGTTTTCAGGACGCCAATCGCTGGATATACCGGCTGCTGATCGTCATCGTCGCCTTATCGGCTTTTAAAATGTTTTTAGAAAATACCTAGTGCAAAAAACCTGCCCGCTTCGGCTAAAAAGCAGCGAATATATGCAGTATCCGAATCGAAAACAGGCAATTTTTTAATCAAAAACACACTGTGCTTGCCATGAATATTTCTTGGAAAGGCGTTTTTCCCGCCGTCACCACCAAATTCGATGCACAAGGCGCCCTGGATATTCCGGCGTTTCAACACAACCTGCGCGCCCAAATCGCAGCCGGCGTGGACGGCCTCATTGTGGGCGGCTCCTTGGGCGAATCCAGCACCCTCGACTGGAACGAGCGGCTCGAACTCCTCGCCGCCGCCCTGGAAACCGCCGCCGGGCGCGTGCCCGTGCTGCTCAATGTCGCCGAAGGCAGCACCCGGAATGCGATCCGGCTTGCACAAAAAGCCCAGGCCGCCGGCGCGCAGGGCCTCATGCTGCTGCCGCCGATGATGTACAGGGCGACCGACCGCGAAACGACCGATTTCTACAAGGAAACCGCTTCCGAAACGGATCTGCCCATCCTCGTATATAACAATCCGGTAGATTATAAAATCGAGATCAAACCCGAGATGTTCGACGAACTCCTGCGCCTGGACAACATCCAGGCCGTGAAGGAAAGCACCCGCGACATCTCCAATGTCACTCGATTGCGCACCCGCTTTGGCGACCGCCTTCGCATCCTCTGCGGGGTGGATACGCTGGCCCTCGAATCGCTCCTCCTCGGCGCCGACGGCTGGGTGGCCGGACTGGTCTGCGCTTTCCCCGCCGAAACGGTCGCGCTCTACCGCCACGCCCTCGCCGGCGAACTGGAAGCCGCCCGCGCGCTGTATCGCTGGTTTTTACCCCTGCTGGAACTCGATATCCACCCCCAATTGGTGCAGAATATCAAACTGGCCGAATCCCTGACCGGCCTCGGCACGGAGTTCGTCCGCAAACCCCGACAACCCCTCCGCGGCCCCGAACGCGAACGCGTGCTCCAAATCATTCAAAGTGGTTTAGACACGCTCCACAAGAAATAACCACTCTATAAATGGTTCCCGCGAATTCCGCGAATTCTGCGGGAACCCTTCACCCGATAAAAAGTTCCCGCGCATTCCGCGCATTCTGCGAATTCTGCGGGAACCCTTCACCCGATAAAAAGTTCCCGCGCGTTCTGCGCATTCTGCGAATTCTGCGGGAACCCTTCACCCGATAAAAAGTTCCCGCGCATTCCGCGCATTCTGCGAATTCTGCGGGAACCCTTCACCCGATAAAAAGTTCCCGCGCATTCCGCGCGTTCTGCGGGAACCCACAAAAGCAATCCGCCATCCAATGTCCCACCGTCTCTACCCCGATTTCATCCGCACCTTTGCCGCCCTCGCGGTTGTTCAGATGCACTGTATCGGCAACTACCTGTTTTACCTGTCGCCGGACAGTCCGGTGGACGACCGGTGGATGGCTGCGAATGTATATTACAGTTTGTTGCGCTGGGCCACGCCGTTTTTTGTCATGTTGAGCGGCAGTTTCATGCTGCAGCCGGCGCGGGTGGAGCCGATCCCGGATTTTTTGCGCAAGCGGCTGAGCCGGGTGCTGATTCCGTTTAGTTTTTGGGTTGGCGTGTACCTCTTATACGGATATCGGGGCGAGATGTATTTTGCGGATTACCCCACCGTGCAGGCGGTGTTTCGCCGTATTTTCTTTGAGGACACCTATTATCATCTGTGGTTTATCCCGATGATTGTCGGCATGTACCTGCTCACGCCGATGTTGCGGCAGTGGGTTCGGGTAGCGGAAAAGGGGGATTTGGAGTACTTTTTGGTGGTGTGTTTTGTGGCGACCGCGTTGCAGTTGTACCTGCCCAACATGGTTTTTGTGAAATACCTGGGCTGGCTGGGTTACGTTGGGTTTTACGTGTTGGGGTACTATCTGAGCACCTACCCTTTGCCGTACAAAAAAGTGTTTTACGGGCTTGCCCTGCTGTCCATTCCCGTATCTGCGTGGCTGACCTGGCATTACAGCGTGCAGGCGCAGAAGTACGAGCAGATATTTTATATATACCACAGTCCGAACGTCGTCTTCCTTTGCGTTGCCTTGTTCTCCCTTTTGCGCTGGGCCGACTGGCCGGTGTTTATTGATCGGTATCCGCGGGCGTATTGGACGATCAGCCAGATTGCCAAGTTGAGTTTTGGCATTTATTTTATCCATATTATCGTGTTGGATGTGTTAAAAAACGGGTACATTTTTGGTTTGCACCTGACGGCGGAAAAGTTTTTCAACCTGCCGGTTTCCCCGTGGTACGGCGGTTTGTTGCAGGCCATGGTGGTTGCGGTGGTGTCCGCATTACTAATTGCGGGAATGAACCGGGTTTCTTGGTTAAAAAAGTGGGTGATGTAATTTTTTTTGAAAAAAAAAATTAGTCTATGCGCAAAAAACGTAATTTGGCACGTTATCCAAACAGTTGCCAAATTTAGTTTTATGAAACACCTATCCGCACATCTTGACCTTGTATTGCTTATTGTAGGGAGCGCTCTGCTCCTTCCGTTCAGCGCCTGCAAAAAATCTGTTCACAACGAGGCCTACTACGAGGCCGTTTCCAATTACATCTACGCGTACACCAGCGGCGACATTGGCCGCATGGACGCCGTGCGCGTGCGCTTTGCGGAAGCGGCGGTCGGGCAGGATCAGATTGGGCAGCCCGTGCAGGCCGATTTTTTTTCGGTGAGTCCCGCCTTGCCCGGCGTGCCGGTTTGGGAGAACGACCGCACCATCCTGCTCCAGCCATCCGAGCCGCTTCCGTACGGAAAATCCTACGCGGGAACCGTGCATTTGAAGGCGTTGTTTAAAAATGCGCCTCGGGAAGCGGCGGAATTCCGCTTCGATTTCCGCGTGCGGGAGCTGGCATTCGAGGTGGAAATCCTCGGTTTGCAGACGACCGATCCCGCCAATCCGCGTGTGCAGCAAATCATCGGCCGGTTAGTTGCCAACGACGCGCTCGATCCGGCAGCCGCCGAAAAAATCCTGACGGCCGCCCAGGACAATCGGTCGCGGAAAATCAGTTGGACGCACAGCGAGGACGGGCTGCGGCACGACTTTGCGGTGCGGGAGCTCGCGCGCGGCAACACGCGTTCGCGCGCGCAACTCGAATGGTCGGGCAGGCCCGTCAATTCCCGCCAAAGCGGCAGCACGGAAGTCGTGATCCCCGCGCTCGACGAATTTGTGGCCCTGAGCGCGCGGGTGCTGCAGCCCGACGAGCAGTATGTGCTGCTCAATTTTTCCGACCCGGTGCAAGCCGACCAGGATTTACAGGGGATGATCCGCCTGGATAGCTACGCCGGGACCCAGCGTTTTGTGGTGGACGGCAATTTTGTGCGCCTGTATCCGGATGAGCGGCTCCGCGGCGATTACAATCTCCGCGTGGAAGCCGGCCTGCGGAACGTGGCCGGCGCCGCCATGAAAGGCCGCAGCGATTGGCCCCTGGCATTCGAAGACGTGCGACCCGCCGTCCGACTCGCCGGCCGCGGCGTGATCATTCCGAAAAACAGCGCGGGCAGCGTAATTTTTCCCTTTGAAGCCGTAGGCCTGCGCGCTGTAGATATCGAGGTGTTTAAAATATTCAACGCCAACGTGCTGCAGTACCTGCAGGTAAACGACCTCGAAGGCGAAAACGAACTGGAGCGCGTGGGGAAAATCGTTTTGCAAAAGAAAGTGGACCTGCAAACGCTGAATCCCAACGCCCGTTTCACCGCCTGGCAACGGTACGGGGTGGATATTCAGGAAATTGTGAACCAGGATCCGGGCGCGATTTATCAAATCCGCATCGCCTTCCGCCGCGGCTACCGCGCCGCCGCCTGCGCCGAAGCGCTGCCGGAAACCGACGAAAACGCCGATCAAATGGCCCATCTCGGACGCCTGGATGAAGACGGCGCCCTTAAAAGCATCATGGGCGGCTATCGCGGAATTTATTTCGACGACGATTCGGAAGGCTGGTGGTGGGAGGATAATGAGGACGGGGAGAGCGATCCCGGCCGCTACAGCTGGTATAACCGCGAAAATCCCTGCAAACGCGAATATTACAACAATGAACGCTTCGCGCGCCGCAATGTGTTCGTGAGCGAGCTCGGCCTCACCGCCAAACGCGGCAAAGACGGCTCCGTGTTTGTGATGGCCACCGACCTGAATACAGCAGAACCGGTTTCCGGACTGGATATTGAATTTTACAATTTCCAATTGCAACCGATCGCCAAATTCCGTACCGACCGATCCGGCGCAGTCAGCGCCGAATCCCTGCGCGAAAAACCCCTCCTCGCCGTCGCAAGCGGCAGCGGCCGAAAGGGCTACCTCCGGCTGGCCGACGGCGGCGCGCTCTCGCTGAGCCGCTTCGATGTGGCCGGCGTGGAACCGCAAAAGGGCCTCAAAGGCTTTATTTACGGCGAACGCGGCGTATGGCGACCGGGAGACTCTCTGTACCTCCATTTTGTGCTGGAAGATAAAAAAGGCGACCTGCCCCTGAACCATCCGGTCAGTTTCGAACTCGCCGATCCCAAAGGCAACGTGCAGTACCGCACGGTCACCGGAAAACAAACCGGCGGCGTATATGCCCTGCACTGCGCCACCAACCCCGATGCGCCGACCGGAAACTGGACGGCCAAGGTGCAGGCCGGCGGCGCTACCTTCACCAAAATCCTGAAAATCGAGACCGTAAAACCCAATCGCCTTAAACTCGATCTGGACTTCGCCCGCAAAGAACTGCTGCCCGGCGACGAGCAATTGCAGGGGAAACTGCAGGTCAACTGGCTCCACGGCGCCCCGGCCAAAAACCTGCGGGCACGCGTGGAGCTGCACGCGCGGGCCGCAACGACCACGTTTAAAAATTTCGCCGGTTTCGTATTTGACGACCCGGCGCGTTCGTTCAGCGCCGACCCCCAAACGCTCCTCGACGGCAACCTCGACGATCAGGGCCGCGCCGGCGTGCCGCTTAACCTGCATATCGAAAACGCCGCGCCCGGCAAACTGATTCTGCAGTTTAAAATGCGCGCCTTCGAAGGCGGCGGCGACTTCAGCAGCGACAATTTCGCGCTGGACTATTACCCCTTCAAACGCTTCGTCGGCGTCGCCATCCCGACGAACCGCTGGGGCGCCAAAGTGATCTCCGAAAAAGGCGAAACGATCCAGTTCGTTTGCGTGGATGAAAAAGGCCGGCCCGCCGCAGGCCGCAAAATCCAGGTGGGCCTGTACCGCTGCGACTGGCGCTGGTGGTGGGATGAAGATTACCGCGACAATGTGGCGCAGTTTAACGCCGCCGATCACTTCAACGCCCAGGATAAAACCACCCTGACGACCGACCAGCGCGGTATTGCCTCCTGGAAAGTGAAACCCGGCGCCTGGGGCCGCTACCTGATCCGGGCAAGCGACCCGGAGAGCGGCCATGCTACCGGCGATTTCTTCTGGATCGGATATCCCGAGGACGTGCAGGATATGCAAAGCCGCAATGCCGCCGCCATGCTGCCGTTTTCGGTGGAAAAGGAAAAATACCGCACGGGCGAAGAGGTGACGCTGCGGGTGCCCGCCGGCGAAAACGGTAAAATCCTCCTGACCCTCGAATCCGGCGCCCGCGTGCTGCGCCACCTCTGGTTTGACGCCCACGCAGGAGATAATGTGCTGAAATTCCCCGCGACTGCCGACATGGCGCCCACGGTGTACGCCCACGTCAGCCTCCAGCAGCCCCACGCCCAAACCAAAAACGACCTGCCGATCCGGATGTACGGTGTGATGCCGGTGCAGGTAGAAAATCCGGCGACCCACCTCGAACCCACCCTCAGCCTGCCCGATGTCCTTAAGCCCGGCACGCCATTCACCGTCAGTTTGCGCGAAAAATCCGGAAAGGCCTGCGCCTATACGATCGCGGTGGTGGATGAGGGTCTGCTCGACCTTACCCGCTTCCAAACGCCCAATCCCTGGGACGCCTTTTATGCACGCGAAGCGCTGGGCGTAAAAACCTGGGATGTGTACGACCACGTGCTGGGAGCCTTCGGCGCCGAGCTGGAGCGCATGCTCAGCATCGGCGGCGACGCCTTTAATAAGAAAGCAAAAAACGCCGCCCAGATTTCCCGCTTCAAACCAGTGGTGAAACATATCGGGCCTTTCTATCTGGAAAAAGGCCAGACCGCCCGGCACACCCTGCAAATAGACAATTACGTGGGCAGCGCCCGCGTCATGGCCGTCTGCTCGGCGCCGGCTGCCAAGGGTCAGGGCGCTTACGGCAGCGCCGAAAAAACCTGCGCCGTGCGCAAAGCGCTGATGATCCTGCCGACCCTGCCGCGTGTATTGGGGCCGAATGAAACCCTGCGCCTGCCGGTGGACGTGTTTGCGATGGACAAAAAAGTGCGATCCGCTACCATCCGGGTCAAAGAAAAATCCGGCCTGGTCAGCGTTGTCGGGAACTCGACGGTGACGCTCGACTTTTCCCAGCCCGGTCAGGAAATGGCTTACTTCGATCTGCGGGTGGGCCGGCGCGCCGGCGCAGCCCGCTTCACCATTACTGCGGAGGGCGGCGGAGAGACCACGAGCGCCGACATTGAACTGCTCGTGCGCAACCCGAATCCGCCGGTCACGCGCGTCCTCGAGGGCGTGCTGGAGCCCGGCAAAGAATGGTCGGCCCAGGTGGATCCGACGACCTACGCAGAAATCAGCGGCGCTAAAATCGAAGTCAGCGCCCTGCCGCCGATCAACCTGAGCCGACACCTCGAGTTTTTGATTCAATATCCCCACGGCTGCATTGAGCAGACCGTTTCTGCGGCATTTCCGCAGTTGTTTGTGGACCTCATCGCCCCGCTCACGGACAAGGAGCGGCAGCAGATTGGCCGGAACGTAAAAGCCGCTGTCGAGAAGATGCGGAATTTCCAAAACCAGGAGGGTGGGTTTAGTTATTGGCCCGGCGGGTATGCCGCCGACGATTGGAGCAGCTCCTACGCCGGACATTTTTTGCTGGAAGCCAAGAACAAAGGCTATGCGCTGCCGCAGGGCATGCTGGATCGCTGGATTGTCAGCCAGACGAAAATGGCGCGCCAGTGGCAGGCGCCCGCCGAAAACCCGGACGCGCACTTCCAGCGTTTCGACGCCGATCTGGAGCAGGCTTACCGCTTGTACACCCTCGCGCTGGCCGGCAAGCCTGCCTTGGGCGACATGAACCGCCTGCGCGAGCGCAAAGACCTGTACGCCCAGTCGGCAGGCCTCCTCGCCGCCGCCTACGCACAAGCCGGCAAACCGGAAGCCGCGCGGGAAATCGCCGCGAAAAAATGGAGAAGCGACTGGAAGTACGCCTGGTGCGGCCAAACCTTCGGCAATGACCTGCGCGACCGCGCCCTGCTGCTGGAGACTTATGTTGCAACCGGCGACCGCAAGCGGGCCGAAACGCTCGTCAACCAGGTATGCGGCTACCTGGGGGGTACCGACGCGTGGTACTGGAATACCCAGAGCCTTGCCACCGCCCTGCGGGCGTTGTCGCGGTACGTAGAGAAAAACAGTCCGGAAGGCCCCAAATACGCCGCCCGTTTTGGCGGCGGCGCTTATCGCCCGGGTGACGCCGGCCGCGCCTTCTCGGTGACCGAATGCACCGATCAAATCCAGCGGGGCGGATCTGTGTCGGTCAGAAACAATGGAAAAGTGAAACTATACGCCCGCCTGGCCGTGAGCGGCCGGCCCCTGGAAGGCGAGGAGCCGGAAATGGCTTCCGGGATTTCCCTGGCCGTGCGCTACACCGACCTGAAGGGCAATCCGATCGAGCCTGCGCAGATCCGGCAGGGTGCGGATATGGTGGCGGAGGTGACCGTGATGCGCCGGAAAGAGGATAAGTTGGATTTTGATTACAACGAATTGGCCCTGTCGCAGGTGTTCCCCTCCGGCTGGGAGATCATCAACAGCCGCATGTCGTATGCTTCGGGCGGCGGCAGTCCGGCAGAGTATCAGGATATTCGCGACGACCGGGTGTACACCTATTTCGACCTGCCCTTTGGCGATGTGCGCGGCGGCAGGTCGGACGTGCGCGCGGTGACGTACCGCATCCAGCTCAATGCCGCCTACTCCGGGCGGTATTACCTGCCCGGCGTGGCCTGCGAGTCCATGTACGACAAGCGCGTTCGCGCCGCCGTGGGCGGCCGTTGGGTAGAGGTATTGTAGAAATCGAATCTTCTAAAACTGCCTGCATCAGGCGGTTTTAGAAGATTTATTTTCCTCCTGGAAGGTTTGAAACCAGCCCGCATGTTCATGCGCCATAATGCCCTCGCAATTAGCGACAAAGCGCGCAAAGGCCTGCTGCGCCTTTTCGTAGGGGCCGGCGGCGGCGGTAAACAGCATTTTTTCCCGCATGAGCGCCTCGCGGGTAGCCCTGTAGGCGAGGTAATTGTCTTTGTCTTTGAGCATGCCTGAAATGCCCTCCAGGCCCGAGATGATGGCGCCCAGTCCACCGGCGACATACTTCAGCCCGTCGGCCATATTGCTCAGGCTGACGACCACCGGGATCGAGATACCCAGCAGGATCGTTGCTGCCTTCATACGGCGGTAGCGTTTTTTCAGAATCCCGCTTTTGCGGTCGTACCAGTCAATTTGATCCTGCACGCGGTTTTTGAGGTACTCTTCGGGTGAAATTTGCGTATTCATCATAGGAAAGATACAGTCCGGCCGGACTATTCCGCCGGTTTATAGGTTTCAAAAAATTCTTTTCGGGCGATGCGGTACACCTCCGAGCAGTCTTCCGGCAGGGCGAGGAAATCGCCGGTTTTGGCGATCATGTCTTCGCCCCATCGGGCGAGGAAATGAAATTCCGGCGGCCACTGCAGGCTTTGGAGTAGTTCCGGACGGAGTTCGATGGCAAAAATCACGGAATTGGGTTCGTACATTTGCCAGCCGTTTTCGTCGGGTTGTGTGTGCGGGCTGTATTTCTTTTCAAATTTTTCCGCATCGAGGAGATATTGTTCGCCGGCTTCCGTGGTATTTCGGACGATATAGTCGCCTGCCTGGGCGGTATTGACCGTTTCCAGTCCGTCGGCTGTGATGGTCGCAATTTTTTCGCCGGCTTGCGCGCGTTTGGCGAGGATGTTGCGACATTTGCGATAGCGGTATGCGCCGCCGGCGTCCAGTAGTGGGCGCAGGGCGGCGAGCAGATCGGATTGTGTGCGTGGGTTTTGTTGCAAAAAAACGAAATTCGTGTCCAGCGCTTTGTTGGCGCCGGTTTCTGGTTAAATCTTTCTGTAAAATTAAGACAATATACCCTTTTTCTATGCTTTTTTATCAAAAAAATAGATTTTTAAAAAAAATATGCGCTGGCAGCGTGCTGTACTGGTTGCTGTTGCTGGCGCCGCAGCTTTTAACTGCCCAGGCGGACAGCCTTGTAGCGTTCCCGTACGTCATTCAAAAAGAAGTGCTTGCCGACAGCGGGATCGTGGTGGCGGCGCATCCTTTGGCGGCCCGGGTGGGCGCGGATATTTTGCGCCAGGGCGGCAATGCAGCTGATGCGGCGGTGGCCGTACAATTTGCGCTTGCGGTGGTGTATCCGCAAGCCGGGAATATCGGCGGGGGCGGATTTTTGGTGTATCGCGCGCACACGGGCGAGACGGCTGCGCTCGACTTTCGGGAAAAAGCGCCGGCTGCCGCGGCGGAGATGATGTATGTGGACTCACTGGGCCGTGTGCTGACGCAAAAAAGCCGATTCGGCGCCTTGGCCTGCGGCGTACCTGGTTCGGTGGACGGGATGTGGGAAACCCACAAAAAGTACGGTCGGCTGCCTTGGGCGCAATTGGTGCAGCCGGCGATTGATTTTGCGGAGAAAGGATTTCAGATTACCCGGCAGGAAGCCGATAACCTCAACAAAGAGCGGTTTAATTTCTTTCGGCACAGTTCGATCATGCCGGCTTTTGCGCGGATGAAAGACTGGTCGGAGGGCGACTGGCTTCTCCAGCCCGAATTGGGCAAAACCCTGCGCCGGATCGCCAGCGAGGGCCGCGACGGCTTTTACAAGCGGGTGGTGGCCACCCTGATCGTCCGGGAAATACAGAAAGAGGGCGGACTGATGACCTTGGCCGACTTGGAAAACTACAAGAGCGTGTGGCGCAAGCCGTTGGAGTTCGACTGGAACGGCCTGCACCTCATCACCATGCCGCCGCCGAGCAGCGGCGGTATCCTGCTCCGCCAGATGCTGGGTATGTTGGAGGGGCGCATGCCGGCCGATACCGGATTCCACAGCGCCGAGGCGGTGCACCTGATGGCCGAGGTCGCGCGCCGCGCGTTTGCCGATCGGGCCACCCACCTGGGCGACCCCGACGCCTACCCGGTTCCGGTGGACACCCTGGTGTCGGCCGCCTACCTTGCGGCCCGGATGGCCGATTTCACGCCCTACAAGGCCACGCCCAGCAAAGGCGTGTTTGCCGGCAAGATCTCCGAGCAGACCACCCATATCAGCATCGTGGACGCCGAGGGCAACGCTGCGGCCGTCACGACCACCCTGAACGACGCCTACGGCAGTCGGCTGGTAATCCCGGGTGCTGGTTTCATCATGAACAATGAAATGGACGACTTCAGCGCCAAGCCCGGCACGCCCAACCTGTACGGCGCCATCGGCGGCAAGGCCAACGCCATTGCGCCCGGCAAGCGTCCGCTCAGCAGCATGACCCCGACGATCATCACCAAAGACGGAAAACTCTCCCTGGTGTTGGGCACGCCCGGCGGCACGACTATTCCCAGCACCGTATTTCAGATCATTATGAATACCTGTCATTTCAAACTCCCGCTCCCCGAGGCCGTCCGGACGACGCGTTTCCACCACCAGTGGTCGCCCGATCAACTATTTATCGAAGCGGACGGCCTGCCGGAATCCGTGATCCAACAGCTCACAAATATGGGCCACACGATCGTGCCGCGCGGCCCCATCGGCCGCGTGGAAGCCGTGCTGATCCGGCCGGATGGCAAACGGCAGGGCGTGGCGGATGTGCGGGGGGATGATGCGGCGGAACAATGATTGGAATTGCGGATTGGGGATTGGGGATTGCGGATTGCGGATTTCGGATTTGGGGCGCCGGCGGGTTATTTCTTTCAGCGATTGGAGGGAATAACCCGTCGGCGTTTTAAATCCGCAATCCGCAGTCCGCAATTAAATTTATGGTTAAATGCGTAAATAAACCATACGAGCATTATTTTTGCGATTGAATTGCTAAATAGGGATGCGGACGCGCTGCGAAAAACACCCTTTTGGCCTTTATTTTAATCCTTTTCGGGTTTCGGAAGCACGAGTTCAACGTGGGCTCGCGCTTTAATCCGTACAATTCTTGATCTTGTGGTAATCAATTTTCCACTTTTTTTATTGCGCCTGCGCAATATTCGGGGCGTTAAATGTGCAATGCACAGGTTCTTAGTTGGTTTTGTTCGGTGTATCACCGGGCAAGACCTATTTTTATTTTTTCCTGATTTTAAGGCTTTTACCAAAGTAAACAATCCACCCTCGGACTGCGCCGGGGGCCGCCGGTGGCGTGCTATGCGCAGGTACACCGGTTTTTTATTTCTGCAATCGGCTGGTCGTTGCATCGCAGCATAATCCGGCTATTTGCCGACTTGGCTATTTGGATAATTTTATAATTATAATCACTTGTTAAGTAATTTTTACAATGAAAAATCTACTATTTCAACACTTGCCCGCAGCCATCCTGTGCCTGCTCGGCGCGCTCGTAACCCCTTCCCTCCACGCCCAAACCGTCATCGGCGCT
>JBEIDF010000071.1:0-16074 GCA_040383605.1 Lewinellaceae bacterium | reverse complement strand
GCTAATATGAAAAGGATTTTTTAGCCAGACAAGGCGCTTTTTGCAGGCGTAATGGGACTAATTACGGCGAAAAAAAGGAACGAAGGTTGGCTGAAAAAGACTTTCATATTAGCGAGAAATATAATTTTAGACATGCTCAAAGATTCTGCACTAGGGCAAAATCTCCTCGTCTATCCGTTGCCGGACGAGCGTTTGCGGGATTCGAGTCCGCGGAGATCGGCTGCCTAAAAATCCAGACGAAAGGTTGGGTGGATGGGCATAAGGTTGTTTTTTCATGTTGCCGCATGTTTGAAGGTGATGAGTTAGAGCATAGCGCAACTATCCATTCCATAGTTACAGGTACAAAAATCGGAGGATCAGGCGCAATTCCCAAAGACGATTTTACGAATTACGACGGGGCAGTTTCTGACTGTTTTTTCTGTTTTTTTATTTTAAGTTATTGACAATCATAAGTTAGCAATATGATATTTTGCTGTAACCGGTCGCGTTTTCGGATGTTTCGTTCAACGTTTCCTAAACTGTAAGCAGACAAACGGACTTTTAGTACAGGTACTGGATTGTTTACCGCCCAAAACTGGGGCTTTTTGGGCTATTAGACCGCGTTGCTACCCCTTTCAAAAAGGTAAAAACCGGCAAATAATGCGGCCTTTTTTGCCCTCGGCAGAAAATCCCGGATATGCGCATTACTTTGTTTGGCCTAAAACCAACCGTTGCTGCAACCATGATAAAAGAACTAAACGAACTCGTCTGGTACGCACGCCGGGCTGTCTGGCGCGCGGACGATCTGCTCGCTTTTTTGTGCGATCACGATCCCGAGCTGCTCCGCCTGTACCGCGGTCTGCAGGCACAGGTCTATCGGTCGGATGAGGAGGCGGCCCAGGGGCTGGCGATCGGCCTGACCACGTTTAAAAAATACGGCGCTGTGCTCCGCCGTCATCTGAAGGAAATGGTCATTTTTTTTAATGACGAAAAGGCGGGGGTTGATCTTACCGTGAAGAACATTTTCGAGGGCGCGCGCGAGTTAGCGATCATGCGCATGCTAGCCTGGCGATCCTGCCGTGTGGCCGGAAAAGCCGCTGCGATGAGTCTGCTGCGGCGCGGCTTGCAGTACGAGTGGCCGGAGTACGTCGTGGAGGCTACAGCGGTGCTGAAAGATATGATAGTTCGGATGAGCGGAACCGAGGCGGAGTACGCGTATTACGATCGCTTGTCCCGGCAGTACCAAGCCTATCTGGAGACGGAGCGGTTGAGTATTGCCTGCTATCAGCGTGTCAAGATGCAATCGCGCGGGAGGGCAGTGCGGAATGAGGCGCTTGCGCAACAAATTTTTGTCATGCTGGAGCAGTTAAGTCCCTGCGTCCATCAGACGGCTTCTTATTTTTTCCACCTCTATTACTATACGCTGCGCAACCATTATTATATTCAAAAAGCGGATTACGTGGGTTTGAATGCCAACTGTGAAGAGGCAATCCAATTTTTTTCAACCCGTGCCTATCCGGTGGTTACGCCGACCACTATTTTTTACTACACCAAAGTGGTGGGGCACACGATGCTGGGCCAGTACGAAGCCGGCGTATTGGATGCGGAGAAGAGCCTGCAAATTCCGGAGGAGGGTACGCCGAACTGGTTTAGCGCCCTAGAGGCATACATCTATCTGGCGCTGCACACGCGGCGCTACGAAAAGGCGTTTTCGCTGTATAAATTGGCTTACAACCACCGGCGGCGGGCTACTTTGCAGCCCGAGCGGCAGGAAATTTGGCATACCATCGGCGCCTATTGTCACATTGTGCTGCACCTGACCGACATGCCGTCACCGGAGGGATTCCCTAAATTTAAAAGCCGGCAATTTCTCAACAGTATTCAGAACTACAGTCGCGACAAGGCGGGCATGTACGTGGCCGTTTTGATTGCCAATGTATTGCTTAAACTGGTGGAGGGGCGGGAAGACGAGTTGTATGCCCTGTTGCAGACCCTGGAAAAATACCGGAACCGGCACCTTCGGCCCATCGAGGGCGTCGCCAACCGATCGGCAGCCTTTATCAAAATATTGGGTGCAATGCCGCGGTCGGGATACCAAAAAGCGGTTTTTCTGCGCAAAATGCAGCCTGCTCTGCGGGAATTGGAGGCGGCGCCCTTGCAGTTGGCGAATCAGGCGCACGAATTAGAGATCGTGCCCTTTGAGCATCTTGCGGCGTGGATCGGGGATTATTTGGGTAGCCGGCGGCGGAAAAAGCGATAGGATTATTGACCGGACACGGCGCCAGGCAGGGGCTTATATTTCTTCAATTTCAGCACTAGTCAGGCCGGTTGCTTCAGAAATTATGCTGCTGTCCACGCCTTTTTTTTTCATTACGCCGGCAATTTTTATTTGCACTTCTCTTTTGGCATCTGCTTTTGCTTTTTCGAGCCTTAGCCTATCCTCTGTTTCTCTTAATCCTGCATAATCGTATGCCTCCAATTCTTCCGGTGACCATGTTTGAATATTGGCTTCTTCGTATGCAGCTTTTAATCCTGGGTCATCCACGCCCTCCGGGATGACTTCAAGGTTCTCGGCTTCTTTGATAAAAAACACCCACTTCTCAACCAGCGTTTTTAGGTCTTTTCGTTGCACGTTGAACTTTGGTAATTCGATGAAACTGAACTCCATATCATCTATGATTCGCTCCCCGGTCTCAACATCCAAAATTCGGTGTCGGCAGATGTAATTCAGATTTTTTGAAATTTCAAAATCTAAAATCCCGATAAAGATAGTGGGGTTTAGTTTGTCGTAAAATTCTCCCCGATCAATTTGACTAACATAGCTCTGCGAAGTGTAGTATAACACCCGCTTACTAAATCCCAGCGCATCCGCAACCTGCATCTCCACGATGAATTCTATACCACGCTGGTCTTTTGCTTTCACGTCTATGATAGTTGCTTTTCCGTCTCTAAACTTAGGAAATTGGTATGGATTCAAGATTGTTACATCCATAATTTTATGTTTCTCCTCGAAGTCAAGGATAGCATTCAAAAAAGAAATCAGGACTTCTTTTTTGTTTTCGTTTCCAAAAATTTTGCGGAAAGCGACGTCGTTTTTTACATCCGCGAATTGCATAATTTAAACTTGACACAAAAACACGTAAAAAATATTTTTTTTTCAACTTTTTGTGTAAACTCGTTTTAGAACGGGACGCGAGATAGCGCGTCTCTACGCGCTAGACCGCCTCTTCTGCCGCTACCGGTTTGATCTGTTCCTCCTCTTCCTTGGTGTCAATAACATCCAGTTCGATGCGGAGGTTGTCTATGATAAATTCCTGTCGTTCCGGCGTGTTTTTGCCCATATAGTAGTCCAGTACGTGGCTCAGGTTCGTATCTTCGGGCATATACACCGGCTCGAGGCGAATATCTTCGCCAATAAACCCGGTGAATTCGTTTGGTGAAATTTCCCCCAGGCCTTTAAATCGCGTGATTTCGGGTTTGCCGCGCAATTTTTTGATGGCCGTTTGTTTTTCCTGTTCGGAGTAGCAGTAGAAAGTTTGTTGTTTGTCCCGGACGCGGAACAGCGGCGTTTCGAGGATATAGAGGTGGCCGTTGCGCACGAGGTCGGGGAAAAACTGGAGGAAAAAGGTGAGCAGCAAGAGGCGGATGTGCATGCCGTCTACGTCGGCGTCCGTAGCGATCACGACGCGGTTGTAGCGGAGGTCGTCGAGCGAGTCTTCGATATTGAGGGCGTGTTGCAGCAGATTAAACTCCTCATTTTGATAGACCACCTTTTTGGTCATGCCGTAGCAGTTCAGCGGTTTGCCGCGGAGGCTGAAAACCGCTTGGGTGTCCACATCGCGGGCTTTCGTGAGCGAGCCGGAGGCGGAATCGCCCTCTGTGATAAAGATGGTGCTGTTTAGGCGTTTTTCTTCCGGTCCTTTTTCATTGAGGTGGAAGCGGCAGTCGCGCAGTTTTTTATTGTGGATATTGGCGGCTTTCGCGCGTTGGTTGGCGATTTTTTTGACGTCGGCGATATCCTTGCGTTCCCGTTCGGATTGTTGGATGCGTTTGAGCATCTCTTTGGCGATTTCCGGGTTTTTGTGCAGGAAATCGTCGAGCGCTTTGGAGAGAAAATCACTCATCCAGGTACGGATCGCGGGGCCGTCGGGGGCGATTCGGTCGGAGCCGAGGCGGGTTTTGGTTTGGCTTTCAAAGACCGGTTCTTCTACGCGCACGCTTACGGCGGCGATGATTGATTCCCGGATATCTTTGGCTTCGAAATTCTTCTTGAAGTGATCGCGCGCGACTTTCACGAGCGCTTCTCGGAATGCGTTCAGGTGTGTACCGCCCTGGGTTGTATTTTGGCCGTTTACGAACGAGTAGTATTGTTCGCCATAGTGATCGCCGTGGGTAAGCGCAATTTCGACATCTTCCCCGCGGAGGTGGATGATAGGGTAGCGAACCTGTTCTGCGTTCGTTTTTTTGCCCAGCAGGTCGAGCAGGCCGTTTTTAGAAACAAACGTTTTGCCGTTGAAATTGATTTTCAGGCCGGCGTTCAGGTAGGCGTAGTTCCAGAGTTGTTGCTCGATATATTCCGGTAGCCAGCGGTAGTGCCGGAACATCCCGTTGTCGGGCTTGAAATAAATCAGCGTGCCGTTTTCCTCTTGCGTTGGCTCGAGTTTGCTTTCCTTCAGGAGTTGGCCGAACTGGAATTCCGCGCTTTTGTATTTGCCATCGCGGAAAGCCTGCACCATAAAATACTCGGACAGGGCGTTCACCGCTTTGGTGCCCACCCCGTTCAGGCCTACCGATTTTTTGAACGCTTTCGAGTCGTATTTCGCGCCGGTGTTGATTTTGCTCACCACGTCCACCACTTTGCCGAGCGGGATTCCGCGGCCGTAATCGCGCACCGTGACGCCTTTTTCATTGATGGTGACGTCAATTTGTTTGCCGTACCCCATGGCGAACTCGTCAATCGAATTATCCAGCACCTCTTTCAGGAGTACGTAGATGCCATCATCCGGCGTGGAGCCGTCGCCCAATTTGCCGATATACATGCCTGGGCGCAGGCGGATGTGTTCGCGCCAATCGAGCGATTTAATTTCGTCTTCGGTATATTTCACTTCTGCCATTTCCGGTGCCTCTTTGCTTGTGAAATTTTGATGCATTAAATATGCAGGGTGCAAAAATAGGGCAGTTTTTTGTTAAAAACAAAATGTTTTATAAAAAACATGCGGTGAAAAAACACATTCAGCGCTTACTTTTTTTCTGCGCCTACTCCTGCTCCCGCGCAATCGCCCACAGCCCCAAAAACGTCAAACCGCCATTGATCAAAATGGTTAGAAATCCGACGTCAAACCAGGGTTTGGTACCGGTAGCGATGATCCAGGTAAGCGCCGGCGCGGCGATACAGACGGGCAGCACCAGCCGGTCGCGCACGCGCAGGGAGGTAAAAAGTCCGAAGGCATACAAACCGAGCAGCGGGCCATAGGTATAACCGGCGATGCGGAAGATCAGCGAGATCACCGCTTCGTTGCGCATAGCCTGGAGCGCGAGGATGATCAGCACAAAAGTGGCGGCGAATCCGAGGTGTACCCACGTGCGCTGTCGGCGCAGGCGGCGATCCACGGCTTCTGCAAAGGCGGCCTGGTCGCTTTCAGAGGCGTAGGGATCCGGGTGTTCGCGCCGTTTTTCGAATTGCAGGAAATCCACGCAAAAGGAGGTCGTCAGAGCCGTGAGCGCACTGTCGGAGCTGGCGTACGTACTGGCGATCAAGCCGAGGATGAAAAACACGCTGGCCACGGTATCGAGGTGGTAAAACGCGATTTTGGGGTACAATTCGTCGGTGGCTTCCGGGATGCTGATGCCGAGCCGGTTGGCGTACAGATAGAGCAAAGCGCCCAGCACGAGGAAAGCGAGATTGATCAGCACCAGGTAGATGCAGAACACGAACATATTTTTTTGCGCGTCCGCCAGGTTCTTGCAGGCCAGGTTTTTTTGCATGAGATCCTGGTCGAGGCCGGTCATAACGAATGCGATGAAGGCGCCGCTGACGAACTGCTTGACGAAGTGGTTGGGATCGCTCAGGAAGTTATCGAAAAAAAAGATTTGTCCGTACTTGCTTTGACGAACAGCCGGCCAGATATCGCCGGCGCCCAAATCGAGCGCCCCGGCCACCGTTGCAACCGTCCAGACGACTGCGACCAGGAAAAAGGTGGTCATGATCGTATCTGTCCAGATGATCGTTTTGAGTCCGCCCCGGAAAGTATAGCCGTAAATCAGCGCCAGCATCAGCGTGACGGTCAGCACAAAAGGCACTCCGAGCGGTTCGAAGACGAATTTTTGCAGCACCAGCGCAGCGAGAAACATCCGGGCGGCTGAGCCGAGCGTGCGGGAGAGGAGGAAAAAACCGGCGCCGGTTTTATAGGCCCAGTAGCCAAATCGTTGTTCTAAATAGCCGTAAATGGAAGTCAGTCCCAGCCGATAATACAAGGGCATAAGCACCGTGGCGATGAAAAAGTACCCTAATAAATAACCCAGCACCACCTGCATGTAGCCCAGCCCGCGGTTCACGCCGACGTCCAGTCCAACTGCGCCGGGCACCGAAATAAATGTGACGCCGCTAATACTGGTGCCAATCATGGCATACGCTACCACATACCAGGGTACGCGCCGATTGGCCAGGAAAAAACCCTCATTGCCCACGTTTTTGCCTGTAAACCAGGCAACCGTAACCAGCATGGCGAAATAGAGGAAAACAATACCGAGAACAAGGGCAGGCGATAGGTGTGGCGTCATGTTTTGGAAAGTCAGTGACTGTTGGGGCAGTCGGGGCAAAAATACTATTTTTGGATTAAAAACAGGCCTAACGCCGCTCCTCTGTCAAAAACTCCAGCAACAAATCCAACAACGGGCGGTGCTCCGGCGTGAGCATCTCCGTCTTTAATTTTTGCACATCAAACCAGCGCAGTTCAACAATGTCGTCGTTGGGCGCCGGATTGCCCGAAACTAATACGCAGGTGTACAAGTGGGTAATAATGCTGTCCAGGGAGCCTCGGTATCGCCAGTCGTCCACACTGCAGGAACCAATATAGGTCAGTTCGTCCACCTCCAATTCGCCGCACTCTTCCGCAAGTTCGCGCAGGGCGGCCATCTCATAACTCTCGTCTGCGGGATCGGTGAACCCGCCCGGAAATCGAAATCTGATCTCGTGTTCTTTCCGGGCAAGCAGCAGCTGCTCATAATCGGCGGAAAAAACGGCGATATCTACGGTCGGATAAACGGTCGGAAACCGGCGAAGGGTGGCATACATGATGCCGGCCCGAAAACTCCCCAGGTGGCGTATGCCCTCCACATTGAGGGCGTAGGGCATGTCCTCCGGATCAATGGGCAAAGGTTCGGTATCGTACCGACCGGAGTAGCGCTCCACAAACCCGTCTATCGTGCCGTAAATGGTGACGGGCAGCGTTGGCCGTAGTTCCATGATGCGTCGGTCGAGTTCCTGGCTCCAGTTCCTATCGTCCGGAACGTCCGGCAATTCCTGTATTTCCAGCTCGTCTTCGAAGGCTTCCAGCAGCATTTCCTGGCGCAGCGGCCATTCCAGGGGATTTAGATCGCTGGGCGCCGGGTTGCTGCCTAAAAAAATAACCAGGCGCTCATGACGCGCCGCGATGGACACGATAAGCGCGCGCAGGGCGTCGTTGATTTCATAAAACTGAAAACGCCCGACGAGTATTCCTGTTCCGGAGGGTGTTGCCATAGGCTGTAATTGATTCTTTTAGGCGACTGCTGTTGGTATGCGCGTGTCTTTTTTACTAAAAAAACAGGCTAAGCAGGCGCATTATATTTGTAAAACACTATTTTATACATGTTCTCTTAACGCACGATGGAAATATCTCCGGACAAAATGAGTTCCTCCCCATCTATAAAAACCAGCACGGCCATCCAAACGTACACGCCCGGCCCCATCTCTTGTCCTCGGTAACTACCATCCCAGCCCTGGCTTTCCTCGCCCTGCGTGAGCCGTTCGCCGAGGAACAGCTGATTGCCCCAGCGATCGAATACCTGCAACAGTTTGATTTCCGTGACGCCTCTGCCGTAAATGGTAAACCGGTCGTTCAAGCCGTCGCCATTGGGCGAAAATACGTTGGGCGCGTACACGTCGCGCCGGCGATCCACTTGGATATTGACGCTTGCCTGGGCGGTGCAGCCGCTTAAATCTGTGACGACCAAGCGATACTGCCCGGAGCGGTAGGGGCCCGCCCAAGGGCGCTCGCAATCGTCGCAGGAGAGCCCTTCCGCGGGCGTCCACGACCAGGAGGACACTTGGCCCGGCGGGATATTTGTAGCAGGTTCCAGTCGGATGGAATCCCCCAGACGAACGGTCAGCCAGTCCGGCAAATCCAGTTCGGGAATGAACGGTGGGGCGATGGTCACAGTCTTCGAATCGGTGCAGCCGAACTGGTCTCGAACGACCAGTTCGTACGCGCCGGGCGCCCGATTGCTAAACAGCCCTCCGGCTTGAAAACTCAGTCCGCCGTCTGCTGAAAAAGAAAACGGCCCGGCGCCTGTGGCGCGCACTTGGATGTTGCCTCTGTTTTGGAAACAATCGGGCTGCTGTATGCTGTCGAACAAGACCGGCTCGGGTGCGCGAACAACCGCGGCCTCGTCCGCCGCTGTGCAGCCGTTGGCAGGATTGACGGCAGTCAGGCGGTATGTACCGGCGGCGTTGACAACCGGGCCGGGGGTGTTTGCGCCTTGTACGATATTCCCGCCCATGGTAGTCCATGTATAATTCGGACTCGCCGATGCGGTCGCGGCGCCCTGCAGCGTCGCGCTGGGCTGGTTGCAATGCAGGAGAAAATCTGGTCCGGCATTCACCGTAGGCGGCGTTCGATCTTCGCCCACGGAGGCGGTGGCGGTGGCGGTACAGCCGTTGGTTGGGTTGGTCAGCAGGAGCTGGTACACGCCGGGTTGGACTACCTGCAAAACAGGGGTATTCGCGCCGCCTGCAATCTGGCCGCTTAGGGCGTTCCAGGCGTACTGAAAATTGGCCCCTTGGCTGGAAGCGCTTGCATTTACATCCACCGTATCGCGCGCGCAGGTCAGCAGCAGCGGTTGTGCGAGGGCGATTATCGGAGCGGTTGTATCTTGTCCGAGCGTCGCCTGGGCTGCCGCCGTACAACCGTTATTTGTATTCGTGACGAGCAGGCGATACACGCCCGGAGCAGCCGCGAGGGGTGTGAGGGTGGCGGGGCCGCCGACGATCAGGCCGCCCGGCCCGGCGGTCCAGGTGTAGGTGATTCCGGCGCCTGCGGAGGAACCGACGCCGCTGAGGGCGACCTGCGTTTGCGCGCAGGTCAGGAGATTGGGCGCGGCGGCGAGGGCCAGGGGGGGAGTAATATTTTCCGTCACCTGTACCGAAATGGCGGCGGTACAACCGTTTTGCTGGTTTTGAACTGCCAGCAGATAGGTTCCGGGCGCGTCCACTACCGGTGTGAGGCTGTTGGCGCCTTGTACGATGGTACCGTTTACGGTGCTCCATTGCGCGCTGAAATTGCCGGGTGGTTGCAGGACGGTTGCGGAGAGGGTTGTTTGCAGCACGAGGCAGTTCAGTTCCTGCGGCGCGGCGGCGGTGAGGGCCGGCGCCAGGGTATCAATGCCTACTACAACGGCGTCGGAGGCCGTACAGCCGTTCGATATATTGGATACAGTCAACAGGTACTGTCCGGGCCGGTTCACAACGGGGGTAAGTGTGCCGTTTCCACTCACGATATTGCCATTGGTTGTACTCCAGCCAATTTGCAGTGGATTGCCGGGGGCAGCGGCACTGCCATTCAGTTGGAGGCTCGTCTGGTTGCAGGTCAGTTGCGCGCCCGGCCCGGCGTCCACCGCGGGTGGGGCGATATCCTGGGCGATGGTTACAAACGAAACGGCGGTGCAGCCATTGCTCTGGTTGCTCACCCGCAGTTGATATACGCCCGGGGCGTTTACGAGCGGCGTGAGCGTGGCAGCGCCCGAGACGATATTGCCGCCCGGCCCGGCCGTCCACAGGTAGCTGATACCGGGCCCGGCGCTGCCGCTGCCCTGTAAGTTGATCTGTTGCACGGCGCAAGTCAGTGTATCTGGCGTGCCGGCTTGCGAAACCGGGGCATTGGCGTCGTTGAAAATCCGCACGCTATCCGATCGGATACAGCCGTTTGCACCATCGGTCACCTGGAGCAGATACAAGCCCGGCGCATTGACGACTGGTGTGAGCGTATTGGCGCCGGACAGGATATTGCCGCCTTGTCCGGCAGTCCACAGTATTTGGAGGCTTCCTTGTCCAGTGGCAGAACCACTGAGTTGCAGGGCCGTGATGCCGCAATCGAGCGTATCCGATGGCCCGGCTTCTGCTTGCGGCGGGAGAATATTTTGGTTGACGGTGGTAGCGGCTTGCGCGGTGCAGCCATTCCGTTGCAGCGTGGCCGTGAGGGAGTAGGCGCCGGGCGCCCCGATGAGTGGATTGGCCGTGTTCGCGCCGGAAAGGATTTGTCCGCCAGCGCTTGTCCACTGGAAATTGGCCGGGCCGGCCGGCGCCAGCGTGCTGTTCAAGGATATCTGCGGCTGGGCGCAGCTGAGTATCTGCGGCGGCGCGATGGTAATGACCGGCGCGAGGGTATCCTGGGCGACCGCCACGCTTTGGGCGGCGGTGCAGCCATTGGTCGGGTCGGTGACGGTAACCACGTAGGTGCCTGGTGCGTTGATCAGGGGGGTGGCAGTATTACCGCCGGCGGCGATTTGGCCGCCGAACGTTTCCCAGTCGAATTGCAGCGCGGGTCCGGTTCCGGCGGCAATAGCCGTCAGCGTTTGGGTTTGCTGCACACAGTCCAGCGTGTCCGGCGCAAGCAACTGGAGGCCGGGGAGCGTTTGGTTGGCGCTTACGGACACCGTATCTGAGGCAGTACAGCCGTTTGCAGGGTCGGTTACCACCACCTGGTACAAGCCGGCGGCGTCGCAGGCAGCCTGGATGTTGCCGGGATCGCTGATCAAATTGCCGCCCTGAAGCGTATTCCACGCAAATTGCAGATTTCCGGCAGGTAAGCCCGGATTGGCGGTGAGAAGAAACACCGTTTGGCTGCAGGTCAGCAGCCCGGGGACGCCCGCATCTGCCGGGGGGACATTAATGTTGGCAGGCACGAAAACGGAATCAGTAGCGATACAACCGGTGGCAATATTCCGGATCAGCAGGGTGTACCATCCAGCCGCATTGACGAGCGGCGCGCGGGTGGTATCGCCGGACAAGATATTGCCGCCGGCCGCGGCCGTCCACTGATAGCGGAAATCCGGTCCCGCTGATGAGGCATTCCCGTTGAGTACCTGGGCAGGCGCCGTACAGTTCAGCGTATCGGGCGCGGCGATGATTGCCGCAGGTGTTCCCGGCGCGACGGAGACACTGACGGAGGCAGAATCGGTGCAGCCGGAGTTCAGGTGTACGGCATACAGCACATAGAGTCCGGGCGCATCTACCTCAACAGCAAGCAGGCTTTCATCCGACAGGATATTGCCGCCGTCCGCAGCGGCCCAGAAGTAGTGATAAGGGCCGGCAGGGCCCGCATTGATGGCAGACAGCGTCTGCGTTGGGTCGGCGCAGGTAAGTGGGACGGGTGCGGCGATGGACAGGGCCGGCGCATCGAGATTTTGAATAGCGATCGCCAGGTCGGAAGCGGTACAGCCGTTGGCGTTGTTGGTGAGCAGCAGTTGGTAAGTGCCGGGTGCGCCGACCACCGGATTGGGTGTGTCAGCACCGCTCAGGATCAACCCATTGGAGGTGGTCCAGGCATAGCTAAGCCCGGCGTTTTGGCTGGAACCGTTCGCATTCAGCGTCACTTGAGATACTTGGCAGGTCAGCGTATCCGGCGCGCTGGCGACGGCGACGATGGCGTTGGTGTCTGATTGCACCGGTATAGTAGCCAAGGCGCTGCAGAAATTGGCGCGGTTGGTCACAAGCAGGGTGTATAAACCGGCTGCGTTGACCAGGGGCGTCAGGCTGGTGTCGCCGGAGACAATATTCCCGCCACTGTCGGTGCTCCACTGGTACGTGAATTGCGGGCCGGAGGAGGAGCCGGCGCCGGATAATTGAATGGCGGGCGACTGGCAGGTGATGGTATCGGGCGGCCCGATTACTGCCACAGGCGGCAGGGTGTCAATGGTCACAATTACCGTATCGGCGCCGGGACAGTAGTTGGCGCCGATCACCCCCAGGATGTACTGGCCCGGCGAAAGAATCGTGAGTTGAAGTTGGGTGGAATCGCCGGTAAAACTTCCCCCCTGCGAAGCGAACCACCGCAGGGCGCGGTAGCTGCTGTCCGCCAAGGCCGTCAACAGCAGCGTATCCATCCCGCAGCGGAAGGTATCCGGCTGTTGTATGGCCACCTGCGGCGGCAGCAGATCGGACGCTACCCGCACGGTATCGGTATCGGTGCAGCCGTTGATCGTGTTGGTGACGGTGAGGACGTACAGTCCCGGCGCGTTGGCGACCGCCGAATCCTGGTTTGCGCCGGAAAGAATCTGGCCCCCGTTGAAGGCGCTCCACTGATAGGTAATGTTGTTTCCCTGGGTGGAGGCATTCCCGTTGAGACCCAGTGTTGTGGATTGACAATTATATAAGGTGTCGGTGGCGAAGGCGGACGCGCTGGGCGGATCTGTGGCTGCGGTAACTGTGATCTCCGCCTGGGCAGTACAGCCGGTAGCGGTGTTGGTGACGACCAGGGTGTAGATGCCCGGTTGGTCAATTACGGCATTTTTTGAATCGGCGCCAGAGACGATATTGCCGCCGCTGGTCGTCCAGCTATACGAAGCAAACGCCGGTTGGTTTGTATTTCCGATCAGCGAAATCGTAGGTGCGTTACAGCCCAGCGTACCGCTTGGCGCGATCCAGGCAAACAGCGGATTGGCGCTTTCTGATACCGACACGGTTGCTGTTTTGGTACAGACGACAAAGCCGTTGTCAAACGTGACCGTCAGCGTGTACGTTCCGGCCTGGTCAATCACCGGCGCGAGTGTATTTGCGCCCGATACGATATTGCCGTTGGGCGTATCCCATTGGTACGTGATATTGGGGCCGGTACTGGAGCCGGCCCCGGAGAGCGTGAGCTCCGCGCCGGCGCAAGGAATAAAAGAGACTGCCGGGCTGGCAGCGGCGGTGATATTAACGACGTGCACGGTGACGGAGTCGCTGACCTGGCAGATGGGTGCAAATGCCAGGTCGTCCAGGGCGAAATCATTGCCGCCCAGGGTTGTATTTTGATTGACGATGCAGATGGTTGCGCTGGTATTGTTGCCGCTGTTCCAGGTGGCGTAATAATTTTGCCACACGCAGGTTTGGTTGGGCGCGGCAAAAACCGGCCCGAGCGGCGCGCCATTGATATTGAACTGCAGCAGGGCGGGCGAGGCAGATACGAGGGTGACTACCCAGGCCGAAAAAGCGTATTGCGTATTCGGCATGACATTCACCGTTTGGCACCACACGTCGAGGTTTGGCGTGCCGGCGCCGTTGACGGCCATCATGTTGCCGCTGCCCGAGGTATGGTCGTCGCAGGGTTGAAATCCCGGGTGCGAATTTTGCGGATTGTCTAGTACTTCATACACGCCTTCTGGTATCAGGTTGCCCGGACTTTCCACGTAATCGCTGGTGAAAGCGGAGTTTCCGGCTTCAAAATCGCCGTTGACGATCAGATTATTTCCCAGGTCCACCGCGCGGGCGGTCAGGACGTACGTTCGGGTTTGGTTTACGGAGACGGTAGGGCTGAGTGTATTCGAGCCGGACATACCGGTAGTGGGCGTCCAGAAAAAATTCAGATAAGGGCCGTTAATGCTCCCGTTGAGTTGGGTGGGCGAAGGTGGCGCGCACAGGTATATATCCTCGCCGGCATTGACGGTAATCGGGCATTGCGCATACATTATGCCGGCTGCAAATAAGAACCCGGCAATCAGGGAGTACTTTTTTTTCATAATCAAAGCAACAAGATAACACAAACCAGGTACGTTACAAAAGTATGGATACAGGCTGTGAATACACAAAATCTATTTTACATTTTGACAAAACGCTGCACGGCGCTGCCCCCCTCGCCGGTTGCGCGAAGCAGGTACATGCCCTTTGACCATCCGGCAGCGTCTATTTCCAGTCGGTGTACGCCGGCGGGAAAAGGCATGGCCGACTGGGTAGCCACGAGGCGGCCGGCGAAGTCAAAGACTTCCACCTGGATGTCCGAGGCATATTCCAGGCTAAGGTCGAACAGCAGGCGGTTTCTTATTGGATTGGGGACGACCGACAGGCTTTCGATGGCTTGGTTACCGGATTTTTCGGGAGGATCCGGCAAAAAGCCCGGCGGCAGCGGTGCGAATCGGTCGGTGTACACGCGGTATTCGGCGGGCTGCAGCGTCACGGACAGGGGCGCGCCAGTCCAGTTCACGCTGTCGCCGCTGTAGTATTCGTACCACCAGCCGGAGTTTCCGGGGAGCGACAAGGCGGCGGGTTCGGGGGTTACGCCCACGTTGGCGAGGACCAGCACCCGCATATCGGGCGATTCGAGGGTGATGCGCCGGATTTTTCCGCCCTGCAGTTCGGTCGTAAAGTTCGAGGTTTCAAACACATCGTAATTTTTCCGCAAATGGAGCAGGGCGGCGGTGCGGTCGTACAATCGGCGGCGCAGCGGATCCTGCAGAAAATCCCAGCGAATGGGTTTTTCCGCCGTGCGGCAGTCAGGATTGACGGTTCCGTCCGGGCAGTAATTAATGGGGAAATTATAGCCCAGTTCGCCGAACTGCCAGATCATTTTCGGGCCGGGCACGGTCAGCAGCAGGTGATGGAGCATATCCATGCGGCGGAGGGCAACGGCCAGGCTGCGTGTATTGTGGTTGGCATTGGCCGTGTTGCCGTATTCGAGGCATTCGTAGGTGATGCGTTGTTCGTCGTGGCTTTCCATGTATCCGACCAGGTGGGGTACAGACCAGCCGCGTTGTTTGTGGGATATTTCGTTCAGGCTGGTGGAGATACCGGCCGTGTAGCCCAGTGCAACCTCCTTGTAGGCGAAGTGTACATTTCCCCAGAGCATCATGCCGTATTCCGCGAGTTCTTTTTCTTCCTGATTTTCGGCAAAATGTTCGAGGATGACATAGTTTTCGGGATCAATTGCCCAGATAAAATCTGCATAATCCTTCCAAATCGCTACCCGGGAGGCATCGTAGCGCCCCCAGGCAGCCGTGTTGCCGAGCGTATTGGTCTGGGTAAAACCCTTCGAGAGGTCGAAGCGGAAGCCATCTACCCGAAATTCCTCGATCCAGTAGCGCAGGCAGTTTTTCATGTAGTTTTTCGTGGCCTGACTTTCGTGGTTGAAATCGTAGAACACATTGAAGTCGTGTTTGGCGACCGGGTTCAGCCAGGGGTTTGCGGCGGCCGGGCGGTTGTTGGCGGCATCCCAGTAAAGTTGCGCGAGCGGACTGGCGCCGGTGGCTTGGTTGAACACTACGTCGAGGATAACGGCGATCCCGCGGGCGTGGCACTCGTCAATGAGCGCCCGGAGTGCGTCTGGGTCGCCATAGTATTTGTCAAGCGCTTTGTGGAAGGCGGGGTTGTAGCCCCAGCTTAGGTTGCCGTCGAATTCTGAAACGGGCATACATTCGATGGCAGTGACGCCCAGCCGTTCGAGGTAATCAAGGGTATCGAGCAGCGTCTGGTAGTCGTGGCGGGCGATGAAATCGCGCAAATGCAATTCATAAATGATCAGGTCCGCTTTTTTAGGGCGGGTATAGTTGCTTGTTTTCCAGTTATACGCCGGCGGATCAGCCTGAAAAATGGATACGATGCCTGTGGTGCGGCCGGTTGGGTAAGTCGGCAGGCTGGGGAAAGTAAAGGGGGGAATAAAGGCGTCGTTCCAGGGATCCAGCACCAGGGTACTGAGTGGGTCGGCGATTTTCAGGACGCCGTCCACAAGGTATTGGAACCGGTAAAACGTGCCAGGCGCGAGGTTGTCGAGTTCGATCCACCAGGTACTACCGTCTGCGCTGCGTTTCATTTGATAGTCGGGGAGCGGCGTCCAGTCGGAAAAATCCCCCAGGGCGTACACGACCTGT
>JBEIDF010000070.1:0-16422 GCA_040383605.1 Lewinellaceae bacterium | reverse complement strand
GTGGGCGTGTTCGCGTAGGCAATCATCGTGAACGAACCGTACTGGGAGGGTAGGGGGGCTTCGGCTTGTCTGATCATGTCCTGTTCTCGCGCTCGAAAGCGCATTTAGACACTAAACAATGAACTTTTATCTTTGGTTGCGCGAATGAAAATCGCTGTTTGAAAAACACGGCGGCTGGACAAATAGAATCTTCATTTTTTGACAAACTTTTTTTATAAATCCTGTATCTACAAGTGACGTAAAATCGCCTAAGTGCCTTATATTTGCGCCCTTTAAAAAGTACCTGTTTCTAATGAAAATTGCCGTCGTGGGCGCCACGGGTTTGGTGGGCTCAAAAATGCTGCAAGTGCTGGCCGAACGTCACTTTCCCTACGAGGAACTCTATCTTGTAGCTTCGGAGCGTTCTGTCGGTAAGAAAGTCCTGCATAACGGGACGGAATACACAATCATCAGCCTGGCAGACGCCGTGGCCCTAAAACCGGATATTGCAATTTTCTCCGCCGGCGGCAGCGTGTCCAAAGAATGGGCGCCGAAATTTGCCGAGCAAGGCGTTACCGTCATAGACAATTCCAGCGCCTGGCGGATGGATGCGGATAAAAAACTGGTCGTGCCGGAAGTAAATGCCCACGTACTGACCGCCGCGGATAAGATTATCGCCAATCCCAATTGCTCCACCATCCAAATGGTCGTCGCACTCAAACCACTGCACGACCAATACCGCATCCGCCGGATCGTAGTCAGCACCTACCAGTCCGTCTCCGGTACCGGCGTGAAAGCCGTGGATCAACTCATGAACGAACGCCAGGGAATAGACGGCCCGAAAGCCTATCCCTATCCCATAGACCTCAACCTGCTGCCGCATGTTGATGTGTTCCTCGACAATGGCTACACCCGAGAGGAAATGAAAATGGTGCACGAAACCAAAAAAATCATGGGCGACGACACCATCCGTGTCACCGCCACCACCGTCCGCGTACCGGTCATCGGCGGCCACTCCGAATCGGTCAATGTCGAGTTCGAACAGGACTTTGATCTCGCCGAAGTCCGAAGCCTCCTCGAAAAAGCTCCGGGCATAATCGTGCTGGACGATCCCGCCGCGCTCCAATACCCCACGCCGCTGATCGCGCACGATAAAGATGCGGTGTTCGTCGGCCGTCTGCGCCGCGACGAAAGCCAACCCCGTACCCTGAATATGTGGATCGTGGCAGATAATCTGCGAAAAGGCGCGGCTACGAATGCCGTTCAAATTGCAGAATATCTGTTGGAAAAAAATCTGATTGCTTCAAACTAAACTATGATCGGTCAAACCGGTCATTTTAATCAAATCTAAAATCTTACGCGCTGTCTCACCAGCACATTCGTTTACACTGTTACATTATTACTGTCATGAAGAACAAGATTGTCGTTTGGGGAACCAACGAAACTGAAGAAAAAGTACTGATCGCACTCGAACTGCAGCCCGACACAAACAAGGTCATGCTTTACACTTTCCCGGAGGCGATCGCCCCGGAAGAATTCGTCAATGAAATGATGAACACCTGGCGCGCCGATAAGGGTACGGTGGAATTTCCGGAAGGCCACAGCGCCTTGGAACGCCCGCTCAGCGTCGCAGACAGCCTGCTGCCGGATAACCTCAAAGTAGAACGCGGCGATGTCATCAACCGCGCACAAACGGAGTGGCACTTTGTCGTGCTCTCCACCAAATTGCATAAAGCCTATCAAGAGGAACTCGCAGAACTCAAAGAACGCGTGAGCCGCCTCGGTAGCTATGATAATAACCTCTGGGACGAACTCAAGGGCTTCTGGGATAAAGTCCAGGAGCAGTCCCGCGATCGCAATCTCTTCCGCGATCACGCCGATAACCTGCGCGATGAAACCAACGCGCTGTTCGAAGATTTGAAGAAATTGCGCAGCAAACTCCAAAGCGAATTTATGGAGGTCTCGCAGCAGGTCTTTGATGAATTGAATGAAAAAATAGATCAGATTGATAAAAAAATTCAAGCCGGCGGTGGAAAACTCGGCTCGATCTTCGACGAACTGAAGAATATTCAACGCGATTACCGCGATGCCAAACTGAGCAACGAACACCGCAGCAAGGTCTGGAATCGCATTGATGCAGCCTTCAAAGCCGCAAAAGAACGCCGCTTCGGCCCCGCCGTAAACGAAGGCTCGGTCGCAGAACGCCACGAACGCCGCCTCCAAGGCCTGAACGAGGCCATCAAACGCATGGAAGGAAACGTCAAACGCGATGAAGACGAACTCAACTTCCAACGCAAAAAAATCGCCGCCACAGAAGGCCAACTGGAAGCGCAAATCCGGGAGGCTAAAATCAAAATGGTGGAAGAACGCCTGAACTCAAAACGCGAAAAACTGAACGAAATGTACCAAACCCGCCAACAGGTGGAACGGCAAATTATTCAGTTTAAAGATAAAGAAGAACGCCGCCAAAAAATGGAGGAGGCGAAAAAAGTCGCCAAAGACGCCATCGCCGCCGAAGTGAAAACTTCGGTGAAAGACGCCCCCAAGACAGAAACGGTCGAGGCGCCACCACCGCCCGCCGAAGAAACGGAGGAAAAAGGGGAGGGCCTGCTCGAATCCCTTAGCAATGTCATCGAGGAAACGCTGGAAGATGTGAGCGACACCGTCCAGGCAGTCGCTTCCGTACTCGGCGAAAAGGCGGAAGTCGCCGCCCGCGCCGCTATGGCAAAAGCAGGCGATATACTGGACGATCTGCGCGATAACGAGGAGAAAAAATCGGAAACGCCCGCAGCGGAAGCCGCAGCGGAAGTTACCGCAGAGGCTGCAACGGAAGCCGCAGCGGAAGTTACCGCAGAGGCTGCAACGGAAGTTACCGCAGAGGCTGCAACGGAAGCCGCAACGGAAATTACCGCAGAAGCCGCAGCCGAGACGCCAACCGCTGAGGTTGAAGCCGAAACGCCGGCTACGGAGCCGGCCGAACCGACCACAGAAGCAACCGCCACCGGCCACGAACCGGAAAAGTAAGCGCGTGCAAAAAGATAGATGACGCCCACAGGTAGCCCTGGCTGCCTGTGGGTTTTTGCTGTCCAATAACGTACTGCCCATCCATGGCAATCATCCGCACCGCAGACGGCTCGAATACGCTGTTTTCTGAACAGTACGGCGTCACGTACCACTCGCGCCACGGCGCCGTGACGGAATCCGCGCATGTGTTTATCAATGCCGGATTGCGCTACAAGGCCGCAGTACAACCCGCCATCGCTATCCTGGAAGCCGGATTCGGCTCGGGGCTGAACGCTTTCATGACCCTGCTGGAGGCGGAACGCCGCAACCTCACCGTGCGCTATACCGCCCTCGAGTTGTTCCCACTAAATGAAAAGGACCTCGCCGATCTCGACTATGCCGCAATCTTGCAGGCCGCCGACCGACAAACGGATTTCCTGGCGCTACACAGCGCCGACTGGTACCAAGCGCTGCCCCTCAGCGAACACTTCTGCTTCGAAAAAAAACGGGAACCCATCGAGTCGTTCTGCCATCCCGATGCGTTCGATCTGATTTACTACGATGCATTTGCACCCCAAGCCCAACCAGAACTCTGGTCGAGCGAAGTCATGTGCCGAATGTTCAATTCATTGAAAATAGATGGCGCACTGGTGACGTACTGCGCCCAAGGAGAATTCAAAAGAAATCTCAAAAAAGCCGGATTCTTAGTCGAAACACTCCAAGGCCCACCCGGCAAGCGCGAAATGACCCGCGCCCTCAAATCCGCATCCCCTAATCCGTAATCCCCAATTGTAAGTGCGGGAAGCGAGACTCGAACTCGCACGACCTTGCGGCCATTGGTGTTTGAGACCAACGCGTCTACCATTCCGCCATTCCCGCTTCATTCTTTATTAATGGGCTGCAAATTTAGACAGATTTTCTCTTATACGCAACAGGTAGCGTTTTTTATAAAAATATTCTTTCACCAAAAGCAGGTCGGATTCCGGGTTTTCCGAAACGGGGTAGCGGTTCAGGATGGGTACAATCGCCGCATACAGTTGGTTTTCTGTGTTTTGAAGTTCGAGGAGCGCCTGCTCGTAACGCGCCGGGTCGAATTCGAACTCCAGTTCCATCAGCGATTCGTTGAGTTCCATCATTTCCAGCAGGAAGGCCTGCGGGAGCGGAGCGGTTTGTTCCGCTTCGCCGAGCAAGCCGTGCAGTTCGAGAATATACCGCATCCGTCGGTCGGGATCAGCCAGGGTTTTGTAGGCCTCATTGTTCAGGGTGGACAAGACCTGCATCTCTTCCTGGTGCTGCACCGTGGAGAGGGTATAAAAATCCGGGTGATACTGCTTGCTTTTGCGGTAGTATTGCTGCCGGAGCGCAGCCTCGTCCACGTGGAAGCCGACCGGCAGGTCGAAAAACTCAAAGTAGTTCATACGCATAGCCCGGCGCTAAAAAAACTGCTGCAAAAAATGCCGCCAAATATCCAGTCCAAAAGCATAGATCATCAGGCCGAGCAGCAAAAAGAAGCCAAAAGACACTGCTTTTTCCATGACCTTGTCGCTTACTTTCCGGCCGGTGACGACCTCCCAGATCAGGAAAAGGACGTACCCGCCGTCGAGCGCAGGAATCGGCAGCAGGTTCATGAATGCCAGCAAGATACTCAGCGAGGCGGTCAGCGACCAGAAGCGCTCCCAGTCCCAGGTCGTGCCGTACATTTTTCCGATGCTGATGATGCTGCCGAGATTGTCCTGTACGGAGATTTTGCCGCGGAACATTTGTCCGAACGCCTTGAGCTGGTTATTTAAAAAGTCCACACCCATCTGGACGCCACCGGGAAGGGCAGCCGCCAGGCTGTATTTTTCCCGCTGCACTTCAAAAAAGCCGTCTATTTTTTTCTCCACGCCGACCATCCCCTCGGGCGTCAGCGTTAATTTTTTAGCAAGCGTATCCTGGCCGCGCAGGATATCCAGGCTAACTTCCTTGCCTTTGTTTTGCATGGCGACGGCGGCAAACTGATCGTAAAACGGCGACGGCTGCCCATTGATGCCGATTACCCGGTCGCCTGGCTGCAAGCCGGCTTTATCCGCCGGTTTGCCCGGCACAATATTGGTGACGATAAACGGAATCCGGGGCGCCATGAGCAGGGCCTTGGGCGTTTTTTGGCTGGTAAGGTCTTGCGCCGCTGATTCCGGCAGGGTGATCGTCTGTTTTTGGCCGTCGCGCAGCACGGTTACCGCGCGCACATCGTTGAGTACCAAGGCCTCTACAAATTGGGCGGGATCCAGCCGGTTGAAGGGCTGGTCGCCCAGCTGAAGGATCAGGTCGCCGCTGCGCAATCCCTGCTTAATTAGTACGGAATCGAATGCGATGCCGTTTTGGAGTTGGGAAGTGGGTACATAGGCTTTACCGAAATGCCAGAGGATCATGGCAAAAATGGCAAATCCGAGTAGAAAATTCACCGTGACGCCGCCGACCATAATAATCAGGCGCTGCCAGGCCGGTTTGGAGCGGAACTCCCAGGGCTGCGGCTCCTGTTTGAGCGCCTCGGTGTCCATACTCTCGTCCACCATACCGGAAATTTTGACGTAGCCGCCCAGCGGCAGCCAACCAATCCCGTATTCCGTTTCCCCTTTTTTTATTTTAAAAAGCGAGTTGAAGGGCGCAAAGTCAAAGAACAGATAGAATTTCTCCACCCGGGTTTTAAACCACTTGGCAGGAAAAAAATGGCCCATTTCGTGCAAGACGATGAGCAAAGACAAACTGAGTAGGAACTGGCTGATATTAACTATAGTATCCATGCTGCTGATTTAAACGCTATACGCCCATTTCTTTGTATCGCTGGGTATTCGCGGGGTCTATTTTTACCATAATTTGAAAAATTCGATCTTTTTGCGGTTTCGAACCGACCTTCCACATCTCCACCACTTCGTCGCGCTTGGAGTTGGCAAACATCTGCACGATCATGGAATTGATATAAGCTGTACTCACTTTGTCCACTTCCTCCAGGGATTGCAAGATGGCGGCTTTCCCTTTCTCCATGTCTATCGAGAACAAATCCAGTCCTTTCCGGTGGTAGTTGTACATCGCCGCGCGGAAGGGTTTGATCCGCGGATTGAGCAGGTTCTCTACGATCCAGTAGCGGTTCCGGTTTTTGCCGCCGTCGGCGGGGCGCCAGCCGGAGGATTTGTTGTTTGAGTTCTGGATGTTGGTGACAATCTGCTGGGCCGTGAGGAAATACGGGTCGCCTCCGAAAGCGCTGAACGAATCGTAGTCCATGCCCAATATAATATAGGCATAAAACGCAAATACCGCCGCCAAGTTCTGGTTGTCGGCCACGTCCGGCAGGAATTCGATCGGCTGGTTCAGGTCGTACGAAAAAACCAATTCCTTATCGAGGTGCGACAGCAGCGGGGTGTCGTATCCGCTGCCGTACACCGGGCGGACGGATTGCACCGCGAGTTCCGCCTCAAAGGTGGTGTTGTCAATTTCGGATTTGATGGTCAGGATAAAATTGCATCGGATGCGCTCATCCGGCTCGAAGTTGTCTTTTGTCCATTTGGTCGTATTCAAAAAATCGCGGAGTGCGACCTCCAGGTTGTCGAATACCTTTCGGTCCACGTTTTGCAATTGCGGGGTAGAGACGCGGACGGTGCAATTGAGCTCGCCCTGGGCAAAGGCGCCGGCGCTGAGCAGTCCGAGGAGCAGCAGGAAAAACAGGCGTTGAATCATAGTAATTATTTTGAAGAGCGTGACGCCATATTAGTGCGCGCGGTTGGCCCAAAGTACAATTTCTTCTACAATATCTTCGGCAACGCGGGTTTTTGATTTAAGTTCAAAATTCACGGCCGTGCCATCGGCGCGAAAAATCCGGATTTTATTGGTGTCGTGCCCGAAGCCTGCACCGGGGTCGCGCAGGGAGTTGAGCACAATGAAGTCGAAGTTTTTCTTCTGCATCTTTTGCAGCGCGTGCGCCTCTTCATCCTCCGTTTCAAGTGCAAAACCAACGAGCATCTGCCCTGCTTTTTTTTCTTTTCCGAGCGCAGCGGCGATGTCGCGGGTTTTTTCGAGCGGCAATTGCAGTTCGCTGTCTTTCTTTTTAATTTTGGACGTGGCGTACTGGGCTGGCCGGTAGTCTGCCACGGCGGCGGCGAGCACGGTAATATCTGCCTCGGGGAAGCGGGCGGCGCAGGCCTCGTACATTTCCAGGGCGCTGACCACTTCCGTCACCCGGATGGCGGCGTTGCTTGGCCGGAGATGCGTGGGGCCGAGCACCAGTTCCACCTCGGCGCCCCGGCGGGCCAGGGATTCCGCGATGGCGATGCCCATTTTTCCGCTGGAGAAATTGCCGATAAAACGCACCGGATCCAAGGCCTCGTACGTCGGGCCGGCCGTTACCAGCGCTTTTTTTCCGGCAAGTGTTGCGCCTGCGCGCAATTTTTCATCCAGGAAGGCTACTATTTCTTCTGGTTCGGCCATCCGGCCATCGCCTACCAGGCCGCTGGCCAGTTCGCCGTACCCAACCGGGATCACCTGAACGCCCCGGCTTTCAAGCAGGCGGATATTTTCCTGCGTGGCTGGGTGGCGCCACATATCTACATCCATAGCCGGCGCTACAAACACCGGACATCGGGCCGAGAGGTACACGGCGCTTAGGATATTGTCGCAAATGCCCTGTGCCATTTTTGCCAGCGTGTTGGCGCTCGCCGGAGCAATCACCAGGGCGTCTGCCCAGAGGCCGAGCTCAACGTGGTTGTTCCAGCCCTCTGCCGAGTGTACTCCGGTGAAGACCGGGCGTTTGGAGAGCGTGGACAGCGTGAGTGGCGCGATAAAATCCGCCGCGGACGCAGTCATCAATACCTGTACTTCCGCGCCGCGCTTCACGAGCAGGCGCGTCAGGGAGGCAGATTTATAGGCTGCGATAGATCCGCTGATACCCAGGATAATGCGGGCGAAGCCAGCCATGGAAGAAAATTAGTCGCGAACCCGTTCGTCTAACACGCGCCACTGCAGTTCATCGTGCAGAAACTCGTGGGCGGCGATGATCGGCGTATTGGGCAGGCGCTCGTAAAACTTAGAGATTTCAATTTGCTCTTTGTTTTCCTGCACCTCCTCGATCGTGTCCGAGCTGACGGCGAATTCTTCCAGTTTGCGCTGGATTTCCCACTTCAGATCAGAGGAAATCTGGCGCGCGCGCTTAGAGATAATAGCAATGCTCTCATAGACATTGCCGGTTTTGTCAACCAGTTCCCCAATATCGCGGGGCTGAACGTTGGGATCGAGTCCTTGTGCTTTGCTTTTAATATCGCTCATATAGATCGTTTAAAATTCAGATGCGTTATACTTTTGATTTGCGCAGTATTTTGTTGGTCTCTTTGATGGCCTCCTCAGAGCCTTTGCGAATTTGCCGGATTTCCCGGGCGTATTCGCTCTTCGGGTATTTTTCCAGAAACTCTTCGCAACGGGTAATGGTTTCCTGATATCGTTCCACCTTTTTTTCCACCACGCTGTTTTCACTCAGCAAAAAATCAGATTTGGCGATCAGGTAGCGTACTTTTTCCGCCTCCGGACTTTCCGGATAATCCCGCAGCAGGTTATCGAACGAAATAACCGCCGATTGATACTGCTTGAGGTCGAAATACAGTTCGCCTTCCGAATAAGCCTTTTCCTCCAGCTTGCGCCGCAATTGATCAATCAACTTATTGCATTCTTCCACCCGCGTACTGTTGGGGAATAAATTCACGAACAGTTGAAACTCGTCAATGGCCGAGAGGGTGGTCGCCTGGTCCAACCGGAACGTGGGCGATTGCAAAAAATTGGAGTATGCCGTCAGGAACGCCGCTTCCTCGCGAAAATCGGAATTCACAAACGTATTGGAAAAGTTTTTGAAATAATAAGCAGCCATTACGTACTGTTTTGTGTGATAGTACGTGTAAGCGTAGTAAAAATAGGCTTTTTCCGCGCGTAAATCACCGCGCAGGTTGTTGAGGACCAGGTCGAACAGCGTTTGCGCGCGTTGATATTCGCCCTTCTCATAATATTCGAAAGCCGAGGTGAGGATCAATTCCGGGTTGCCGCTCACGCGAACTTTCTCGAACTGTCCCTTGCAGGAAGCCAGCAACAAAATCCCGGAAAAAAACATCCAGACGATGGTTTTTTTCATAGCGGGCAAAGATACGCGGATTGTTGTAATCGAAAACAAAAAGTTTGCGCAGTTTGCGGATTTTTGGATTTTACGCAAGGCTTAAAACGACGCGAACGCATTTTTAGCACAGCCTGCTTAAACTTTTATGCCACGGCAGAAGTTAATTGACGGATTTACATTTTAAAAACATCGTTGCGATGCCGGACTTTCGATAACAATCCCGATTTTTGCGACGCTAAAATAAAATCAAACCATGCAGGAAAAACGCACAGAAACGTTGGAACACTCCTTGGAAGCGCAATTCCAGGCAAAAATGGATGCGGATATCCGCATCGAACCCAAAGACTGGATGCCGGAGGCTTACCGCAAAACGCTGATCCGCCAAATCGGCCAGCACGCGCACAGCGAAATCGTCGGTATGCTGCCGGAAGGTAACTGGGTCACCCGCGCCCCGTCGCTAAAACGCAAACAAATTCTGCTGGCTAAAATTCAGGATGAAGCCGGCCACGGCCTGTATCTGTACTCCGCCGCAGAAACCCTGGGGGCTAAGCGGGACGATATGTTCGAGGAGCTCCACAGCGGAAAAGCAAAATATTCCTCTATATTTAATTATCCCACACTCAATTGGGCCGATATCGGCGCTATCGGCTGGCTGGTGGACGGCGCTGCTATCATGAATCAGGTGCCGCTGTGCCGCAGTTCCTACGGCCCTTACGCCCGCGCGATGGTGCGGATCTGTAAGGAGGAAAGCTTCCACCAACGCCAGGGATTCGATCTGCTGGTTGCGCTCGCCAACGGCGCGCCGGAACAACGCGCCATGGCGCAGGACGCCGTCAACCGCTGGTACTGGCCGGCCGTGATGATGTTCGGCCCGCCAGACTCGGAATCCACGCACTCGGAACAAAGTATGCAGTGGCGTATCAAACGCTTCAGCAACGACGAACTCCGCCGGCGCTTCGTGGATATGATCGCCGAACAACTCCGCGTGCTCGGTCTGGAGCACCCGGATAAAGACCTGAAATGGAATGAAGCGCGCGGCCACTACGACTTCGGCGCCATCAACTGGGATGAGTTCTGGCAGGTGGTAAAGGGCCACGGCCCTTGCAATAAACAACGCCTTGATGCCCGCCGGAAAGCCTGGGAGGAGGGCGCTTGGGTGCGGGAGGCCGCCGCCGCCTACGCAGACAAAAAAGCGCAGCGCGCCGCGGCTGAAAGCGCCGCAGCCTAGATAATCTGTTTGTTGTTGTACGCCGGCGCGCCCGCGTACAACAACAAACGGGTATTCCCGCCCGCACCTGTCCATGAGCACCACCCGCGCCCTCCAACTGTTCCAACTCCTGCGGCAAGGCGCCGTGCTGCTCACCAGCGTGCTGCTGGCGAAAAGCGGCCTGTCCACCGCGGAGATTGGCGCGTACGAAATGCTGCTGTACCTCGGCACAGTCGCCACGTTCTTCTGGGTGAACGGCCTCCTTCAAGCCATGCCGCCGGTGTATGGCAAATTGCCGGAGCCTGAGCGGCCGGCGTTTTTTTTCAATAATTTTCTGGTCTTTAGCGCCCTGGCAATCCTCGTCTTCCTGGCGCTTTTCTTCGGGCGGGCCTGGGCGCTCCCGGCCCTCACCGGGTTTCCGGATTTGCCGAATTACGAACTCTTTTGCTGGTATCTGCTGCTGTCGCTCCCGGCTTTTCCCGTAGAGTATGTCTATTTGCTGCGGAAAAAGGCCTGGCAGATCGTCGGCTGGGGCGTGTTTTCTTTTGGCGCGCAACTGCTCGTGGTCGCACTCCCGCTTTGGCTGGGGTACGGCATTCGGGCGAGTTTCTGGGGACTGGTCGCGCTTGGGGGGGTACGCTGGTTGTGGACGGCCGGGCTGATCATCCGGGTGGGCCGTGCCGTTTGGCGCCCCGATCTGATCCGGCAGTATCTGGCGTTTGCAGGTCCGCTGATGCTCAATGTGGTCATCGGCAACCTGATTTTATTATTCGACAGCTGGCTGGTAGGGTGGTGGTACCGCGACGAGGCGGTATTCGCGGTATTCCGCTACGGCGCCCGGGAATTTCCCCTCGTGCAGGCACTCGCCGGCGCGCTCGGGGTCGCCATTATTCCGCGTTTGATCGAGGATTTCCCCGCCGGTCTGGCCGATTTGCGGGCGATGAGCAGGAAATTATTTCATCTCCTTTTTCCTTCGGCTATCCTGCTTCTTTTTGTTGCCAAACCGCTTTTTCCCGTGATCTTCAATCCGGATTTTGCCGCAGCAGCGCCTTTATTTAATATCTATTTGCTCATGACGGCCAGCAGGCTCTTGCTGCCCAATTCCATCGTGCTGGCGAAAAGCGAACCGCGGGTGATTTTGTGGATCGGCCTGACGGAATTCGCCGCAAAAGTCGTCTTTGGCGTGCTGGGTATCCACTTCGGGGGGCTGGTTGGCCTGGCCTGGTCGGCCGTACTGGCTTTTTGGGTGGAAAAAATACTCCTTATTATATATTTAAAAAAACAGCACGGCCTAGCGCTCCGCGATTGGCTGGACGCGCGCTTGTTCGGCGCCTACGGGCTCCTCCTGCTGGCAGCCTACATCGGCAGCCTGTATCTGTAACCAGTTACCTGTATCTTTGAAACCTCAGCTCCCCGCGCGCATGATCGCGCGAATAGTCTCGATCTGGCTTGCGTAATAACCGGCGTCCAAGCCCGGCAGGGTTTTTCCTTCCGGCGCTTCTACCCACTGTCTGCCGGAAAAATGGAATTCCTGCGCGCCGGTGACGGCGGCGATTTCGGCCAAATTCCCGGACTGGATACCGGCGCCGGGCATGATGATAATCCGGCCGGCGGCATAATCGGTCATTTTTTGCAAAACAAACCGCCCTTCAAAGGCCGAGGGCGCTTGTCCCGAACTCAAAATGCGCTGGAAGCCGAGTTCGATCGCCGTATCCAGCACGGCAAAGGGGTCGGCCGCCACGTCAATCGCCCGGTGGAACGTGCAGTCCAAATCCCCCGCTGCCGCGCGCAGCGCCGCCAGCGCCTGCCGGTCGGGCTGTCCGGCCTGATCCAGCGCGCCGAACACCACGCCGCGCGCGCCGGCTTCCCGGCAAAACCGGATGTCCGCGCACATAATCTCCAGTTCGTCCGCCGAATAGCAAAAATGCCCCTCCCGAGGGCGGATCAGCACGTGGGCCGGAATGTCCAGCGCCCGAACGGCATATCGGATCAGTGCAGGCGAGGGCGTCAGGCCGCCGGCGTCCAGCGCGCTGCACAATTCGATGCGGTGCGCGCCTGCCGCTTGCGCTGCGCGGGCAGATTCCGGATTGCCGGCGCAAATTTCAAAAAGCATAGATTATCTTATAAATTCTTTAGATCCTGTACCTGCTCTTGAAAATAGTTCTTACTTTCGGGCATCGCAAATACCATTTTATTGCAGTTTATGAAATTCATCACTTGCCTGTTTCTGTTCGTCGTTGGCTGCTCCCTCCGCTTGGCGGCGCAAGATGTGCATTTTTCTCAATTTCACCTGCATCCGCTGCACCAAAATCCGGCCCAAACCGGAATTTTTCGCGGCGACTGGCGGGTGGCGGGCATTCTCCGGAGCCAGTGGCGCAGCGTGCCGGTCAGTTACCAGACTTTTGGCGCCGCGGCCGATCTGAAACTGCTGCGCAGCGATCGGAATACGTTATCGGTCGGCCTCCAACTCCAACACGACCAGGCCGGCGATGCCGCCCTGCGCTGGGCACAGTTGGGCCTGACCGCTGCGGTGGCACACGCGCTGACCGAGCGGCAGACGCTTTCGGCCGGTTTTGGCCTCTCTACGGTGCAGCGCAGTGTGGATATTTCCGGGCTTCGTTTTAAAAATCAGTGGGACGGGGATTTATTCAACCCCAATTTGGCCACCAAAGAGAATTTCAACCAAAACTCCGGATTCGCGCCCAGCCTGTCGGGTGGGCTTCACTGGCGATTGGAACTCGACGACGACGGGCGCAATGCGCTGTACGCCGGGCTGGGCGCTTTTCACCTCAATCGGCCAAAAGTCAATTTCCGCGACGATGCGGACTACCGCCTGCCCGTCCGCGCCGCCCTTTCGATTGGCGCCTCGCTGCCCGCCGGGGAAAACTTCGACGTCCTGGCGTTCGCGCTCGGCCAGCAGATGTACGCTGCCCGCGAGATCGTCGCCGGTGTTGGCGCCCGCTACTGGCTGGAGGAGGCATACGTCCAATTCAGCGGCGGCTATCGCGCCGGGGACGCCCTGATTCCGGCTTTTCAGATCGGACTGGGCGGCTGGACAGTCGGATTGAGTTACGATGTAAATGTTTCAAATTTCGATATCGCGACCCAAAATCGGGGCGGTTTTGAATTGGGCGTTGTGTATCAGGCGCAGCCCGTCCCGCCGGTCAAAAACCTCAAAGTCTGCCCTTTATTCTAAATAATATGATGCGTATTCTTCTTCTGGCCGCGCTCTTTCTGGCGCCGGTTGCCGCCGGCGCGCAATCGCGCAAAGCCTACGAACAAGCCGGCGACGCCGCGTATAAAGAGAAAAATTTCGGTGCAGCCTTTCAGCACTATAGTGTTGCACTGGCCAAAAACCCCGATAACTACCGCCTGTGGTGGAAATACGGCGAGAGCGCCCGCCAACAGGTGGCCTACCCGGAAGCCGAAAAAGCCTACCTGCGCATCGCGGCCGCCGGGGAAAAAAACGCTGCGGAGTTTCCCTTGTTGTATTTTCGGCTCGGACAAGTGCAGCAGGCCAAGGGCGATTACACTGCTGCCGGCGCGTATTTCGATAAATTTCTCGCTGCGCCGGGTGATGCCGAAGCGCTGGAAATCCAAACGGCGCAGCGCGAACGGGACGCCTGTCGCTGGGCCGAAGCCCAGCAAAAACAAGCGTCGGAGACAAAAATCAAGATTGAGTCGCTGGGAAAACGAATCAATAGCCCATTTTCCGATTTCGCGCCGGCATTCCGGGGCGATACGCTGTATTTTTCTTCCTACCGCTTTGACAAAAAAGGCGACAAAAGCAAACCGCCTGGAAAGATCACCCGCTTGATGACGGCTGTTGGCGACGGGCGCGCCCGCGAACCCGGCCGCGGGCTCCCGGCCGGCGATTCCGTGCACGTGGCCCACACCGCCTTTACGCCGGATGGCTATTTCTTGTTCTACACCCAGTGCAAAAACATCAGCGCCGGCGAGATCCGCTGCGAAATCTGGCTCAGCGTCCGCGACCTCCGCGGCCGCTGGAGCGCCCCGCAGCGCTTGCCGGAACCGATCAACGCAGCAGGATTTACGGTCACGCATCCCAGCGTGGGCTACAACCTCGATGCGCGCGCGCTGGAACTGTGGTTTGTGAGCGACCGCCCGGGCGGGCTCGGCGGGACGGATATTTGGAAAGTAGCGCTGGATTCCGCTGCTTTTTGCCCCTGTAATCGGCCTGCAGCGGGTAAAAAGATCGTTTTACCGAAGTTTTCGGAGCCGCAAAACATGCGCGCCTTCAATTCTTCCGGCAATGAGGCCACGCCATTTTATTTTATTCCCGAACAAACCCTTTATTTCAGCTCCGATGCCCGGCAGGGGTTTGGCGGCTATGATATTTACAAAGCCCAAACGGACTCCGCCGGCAGCCTCCGCATCGATAATATGGGCTGGGGGATCAACAGCAGCCTCAACGATCTGTACCTGACGCTCCAGGCCGACGGCCGACGCGGCGTGTTTAGCAGCAACCGCAGCGGGGCCCTGTACCTGGACGAGACCAACAAGGCCTGCTGCAATGACCTGTTCGCCTTCACGTTCCCCGAACCGCCGACGCCGAAAGAACCCGAACCGAGTGCCAGTGTAAATCCGACCGACACCATTCCACAGACGCCTGCCGAGCCAGAAAAACCTGCCGTTGTGCAGGATTTCGTCGGACTGCCGCTCTATTTCGACAACGACGAACCGGATAAACGCACCCGCCGCACCACCACCAAAAAAAATTATAAAGAAACCGTGCTCGCTTACCTGGAGCGCCAGGAGGAGTACCGCGCGCGCTTCGCGGCCGGGTTGCCCGAAAAAGACTGGCCCGCCGCCGAAGAAGCCGTGGATCGCTTCTTCGACGAGCAGGTGCGCCGCGGATACGAACGCCTTGACCAACTCAGCGAACTCCTCCTAACCCGCCTCCAAAACGGCGAAACGATGGAGATCATCATCAAAGGCTTTACCAGTCCGCGTGCAGAAACCGACTACAACCTGAATCTGGGGAAAAGACGCATCAGCAGCGTGCGCAATTATTTCGACACCTATGCTGAGGGCGTCTTCGCGCAATACCTGCAGTCCGGTGCGCTCAAAGTCTCGGAAACCAGCTTCGGCGAAACAACCGCTAAACAAAACGTCAGCGATGCTTTGGAGGACGAACGCAACTCCGTCTATAACCCCGAGGCCGCCCGCGAACGCCGGGTGGAAATTGTGGAGATCCGGGAAAATCGCTGAGCGCAGTCGCCCGATGCGGAACCGATGACTCGCAGCGGTCACTCCCCAAAAGCGATTTAATGTAAAAAATCCGCCTTTTTTGGTCTTGTGAGAAATAGTAATACAGTTAGTCTAAAAAAATTTTGATCTTTCGGCGGCTATTCGTTTAAATTTGCCCGTCGCATTAACGGGCCTACTGCAGACCGCCCATCGAACACCCGGCCTGCAGCGCCTTATTATCAAACCCAAACCTTTTGACCCTTGTCAAAAAAAAGAGTAGTAAAAGATTACGACGCCCTTCCGGAGGAAATTATCCGTCTGGTTAAAATGAAGTACCCGACTGGCTATGCTAACCATCTGGTGTTCTATACCGATAAGGAAGGCAAAAAAGTTTCGGCCCTGCCGTTCGAAACAGAAGACGTCTATTACCTGATCCGCATGACGGTGCAGGAAGCCAAACGCTTGATTAAAGAGGACGTGGATTACGACGAGGAAGGCGTATTGCGCGAGGACTTCTCCGATATTGAAGTGGATGATGAATTCGACGGACAAGGAGAAGACGAAGATGAGTCGGCGGATGGCAGCTCCGATGAGGACGATCACATCATCGTGACCCGCCGCCGGGATGACGACGAAGAAGACGTGGCCGACGACTCGGAGTACTGATCTGCAGGGAATTGTTGTGCGCGCACGCGTTGCGCCTGTATTCGGTGCAAAAGGACATCGGACAGGTTTTTGATATACAATTCGGTAAAGTAACTGGTTAGCAGGATCGCTGTCTGGCCCCAAAAGTCCCATTTTCCGCCATACTTTGCGATTTTTTTTGACCATAGCGCTGCTATGGCCTGCAAAAAATCGCTTCGTCTGGCGAAAAACGGATCCTTTTTTGGCTCAG
>JBEIDF010000069.1:0-16470 GCA_040383605.1 Lewinellaceae bacterium | reverse complement strand
GTATTGGCCTGATTGATCCAGGCCAGCACCGAGGATTTGGCGGCGCCGTAGTATGCGTCGGCGAATTCCTGTTGGACGGAATCGAGGAGAATATCCGGATTCCACATCAATTTAGCGAGCAGGTAGGCGCGCAGGTCGGAAAACTCGCTGCGAGAATTGCCGGAGCCTTGTTCGAATAGCATGCGTGTTCCGTACTGGCGAAACAGTTGTACATTGGGTTGCAGCGATTGCCAGTTTGGGAAAGGGCTTACGTACGATCGGAACTGCACCACATAATCCCAGATCATGAGATTGGCGGTGAGCGCCGACCACGCCTGCAGGTCGCGCGCAAAATCCGGGCAGCTGCTTTCGATGGGCTGTGCACGGTCGCACTCGATGCTGCACAGGCAAACGCTCACGTTTGGGGCGGGTTTAATGCCTTTGGGCGCGATGCGGGTGTACTGGTAGGCGAGGGTGCTGATGGTGATATTGGGGAAAGCGGCGGCTACTTTGTTCACGAAGGCCAGGAGGGTGCCGGCGGGGCTGCCATAGCGCGCATCGGAAGCGGCGCAGCGGGTGCATTTGCAGTAGTCATAGTTGTCATTTTGGCTTACCGACCAGTATTTGGCGGCCGGTTTTTCGGCGATTCGGGCGCGCAGGTTGGCGGTGACGATTTGCAGTACCGTGTCATTCGACAGGCACAATTGGCCTTTGGAGTATTGCGCGCCGTTCCAGCTAAAAAACGCTGGATGCGTGGCAAAGAATTTATCCGGCGGGCAGAGTTTGTCGAACGTATGGACAAACATACCCCAGGCCTGTTCTTTTTCCGGTTTGGGGATCAGTTTGTGCCAGCGCGCCCAGGCTGGGTCGTAGGCTGGTTCATAGTGGAGTTCACGGTAAGCGAAAGCCGGTTTTTCGAGGGTAGGCGGGAGTTCAGGCAGCGTGAGATCGGGGAGGTAGGGGAGGATGGAGTCGCGGGGACTAAATTTTCTGCAGCCCAGCATTTCCAGCAGCGTGTACACCCCGTATTCTGCGCCGTTTTCCCCTCCGCCGACGATCCCGAAGACGTTTTCTTTACCTTGGAGAAAATAGGCGTCGGGGGTCAGTTCCGGCGGCGCCTGAAGACCAAAAAGTCGGGTAGCCGCTTGTTTTCCTATAAAAATCAGCGGTTTATCAGCCTGTACGACCCCTTCTGCTACGGTTACCTGGCGGTTGGTGATGGCGCGCAGGTAGTGCTGCAGTACCCTCGCGGCCCGGCGGTCGGATTCCGGTGGCGTGGCCGGCAGGATAATGGTGGGCGCCTGCGCTTGCAGGCGGAGCGACAGCAGGAGGAAAAACAGCAGACGGAGGAGCATGAGCAGCGATTTCAATGTGCAGAAAGGTAATGGCAAAGGTTTCAATCGTTTTTTTGAAAATAAGGCGGATTTATAAAGTTTGGACAAACGCTAAAACACAAGACCATTTTCCTGCGTTATTTTCAAGGCCTGTCCGGGATTTCCCCGCCGGGTCAAAAATGGCTCATTTTTTGCCATTTTTCACTATTTTTCAGATAAGTAGCCCCTGCTAGGCGTCTTCAAAAGGCAAGAACTAACAAAAAATACGCCTATTTTTGCCATCGGCAGAAAATGCTGGATCTGCTCGAATAACTTTGCGACTGAGAACCCGTCATAAATAAACATATATAATGAGTCGTCTGTGGATTTTTTGGGCTGCGCTGTGGAGCGCCGGCGCGCTTCAGGCTCAGGACCCGAACCTGGCCAACCAGTATTTTTCAAATGGCGAATATGAAAAGGCCGCTGTTTTGTACGAAGAGTTGTTCAATAAGGACAACCGCAATGATTATTACTTTGGGCAGTACATCGCCTGCCTGCAGAATTTGGAACGGTACGAAGAAGGCGAAAAAGCGCTCCGGAAAGAAATAAAGAAAAACGCCGGCAACGTCCAACTGTATGTGACGTATGGCGTGCTGCTCGACCGCCAGGGCAAATTCGACGCGGCTAAGGTACAATATCAGACGGCGATAGACAAAATGACGCCGGATTTTTCCGCCGTGACGCGTCTGGCTGCCGCTTTTACAAAGGAGGGAAAATTTGATTTTGCGATCGCCACGTATGAGCGCGGCGCCAAGGCGCTCAACGACCCGCACCGATTTGCCTTTAACCTCGGCGAGCTGTACCGCCGACAGGGCAACAATGCTAAAATGGTGGAAAATTATCTCCACGCCCTGGAGGGCGATCCGGGCAAATTGCCCACGGTGGAGACCTACCTGGCCCGTTTTCTCGGCGCCGAGGATATCCCTGAGCTGCAAGCCCAACTATACGACCGAATCCAGAAAAATGGAAATCCCGATATGATCGAATTGCTGGCCTGGTCTTTTATCCAGCAACTGGATTTCAAAAACGCGCTTCGCCAGTACAAAGCGCTCGACAAGCAGCTGGGCGAAAACGGGCAGCGGATATTCAAACTCGCCGGCGACGCCGCAGCAAACAAAGACTACGATACGGCGATCAGTGCGTATGAGTTTATTATCAACGAAAAAGGTTCGTCCAACCTGTTTTTCTTTGAATCGAAGCGGGCGGTGATGAATTGCCGCCGGAGCAAGATTACGGAGGGCTTTTCTTATACGGATGCCGATTTGCGGACGCTGGAGTCGGATTACGAGCAGTTCTTAGGCCAGTACGGAAGCGGTAAGCAAACCGCGGCGATTGTGCTCGAGCTGGCTGATCTGGAGGCCCGCTACCTGAACAACCTGCCCAAAGCGACGACCCTGCTCGATGAACTCCGCCAAGCGCCCGGTATTGACCGGGATAACCTGGCCCGCGTCAAAATTAACCTGGCAGATTATTATTTGATGCAGGGTGAAATTTGGGAGAGCACCCTATTGTACAGTCAGGTAGATAAAGATTTCAAAGAGGAGCCGCTCGGTCAGGAGGCCCGCTTCAAAAACGCCAAATTGTCCTATTTCAATGGCGATTTTCAGTGGGCTCAAGCCCAGTTTGACGTGCTGAAGGCCTCCACATCCAAGTTGATTTCCAATGATGCCTTGGATCTTTCGGTATTTATCATGGACAACCTCAACCTCGACACCACGGCCGACGCCATTACGCTGTACGCCGGCGCCGAGATGCTGGTTTTCCAGAACCGCTTTGCGGAAGCGCTTGTACAGTTAGACAGTTTGCGAAGCGGTTTTCCGGAACACGCATTGCAAGACGATATCCTCTTTTTGGAGGCGCAAATTCACGAAAAAAAGCGCGAGTGGGAACCGGCTGCTGTGATTTACCGGCAAATTGTAGAAAAATATCCCAAAGATATCCGGGCGGACAATTCTCTTTTTGCCCTCGCCCAATTGGAGGAAAGGCAGCTTAATAACCCGGAAAAAGCCAAAGAACTCTATGAAAAAATATTCATAGATTATTCCGGGTCGGTTTTTGCGTTAGAGGCCCGGAAACGGTATCGGATTTTGCGAGGGGATAGCGTACAATAGGCGAGGCCGAGCCAACAGTTATCGCGGAATGACAAACATGGCCTCTGGCGCATTTTTTTCCACGGCAAAAGCGCGGTACACGACTTCTTCTGCGCCTTCTGCCTGTTTAACGGAACATTCCAGCGGGAAGCCCGGGAAATATTTTTCCATGCCGGCCAGGACTTTAAAAGACGACTCGATTTCGTTGGTTACCCAGGCGCTGATGCGCAGGCCGCCGGCGGTGGCGTCGGCAGGTTGGATGCGTACCGGTTTGCAGGTGTAGCCGAGGATATCCCGGGTAACGTCCAGCATGGTGACTTTATAGTCGAGTTCCTCCGAGGAGGCGGATATTTCCTCCAGGGAGATGGGGATGACACTTGCCTGGCCTGCCTCTTTAAAAACGTTGTAGGCGATGCCGCCGGGAAAGTCATAGATGATGGTGAGGGCTTCTTCGCCGGAAACCAATCCGAGAACGGCGGTGGCGGTATCCGGTTTAAAATACACGGTATAGACGGCGGCTTTTTCCCCTTTATCGGCGGCGGCGCCTTCCAGATAAAACCGAACTGTTCCGCGTTGGAGCGTAGTTTGGGCTGCCGCGAGGAGCGGCAGGCCGAGGGCGAGTAAAAGCAGCGTTGCGTATCGAAGCATATTTTTGTGGTATAGAACAGCGTTTTTACTGGTATTTCAGGAGCCGCAGGAGATATTCTCCGTATCCGCTTTTGATGTATTTATATGCCAGGCGTTCGAGGCCTGCGTTGTCAATAAAGCCCATTTCCCAGGCAATTTCTTCGATGCAGCCGATTTTGAGTCCTTGGCGGTCTTCGATTGCCTGGACGAATTGGCCGGCCTGCATCAGGGATTCGTGCGTACCGGTATCCAGCCAGGCATATCCGCGGCCCATGACGCGCACCTGGAGGCGGGCCTGTTCGAGGTAAATACGATTTACGTCCGTGATTTCATATTCACCGCGGGGGCTGGGTTGCAGGTTTTTAGCGATATCAATGACCGAGTTGTCGTAGAAATAGAGTCCGGGCACGGCGAAGTGGCTTTTAGGCTGCCTGGGTTTTTCCTCAATGCTGATGGCGCGCAGGTTAGCGTCGAATTCCACCACGCCGTATCGTTCGGGGTCTGCGACCTGGTAGGCGAAGATGATGCCGCCTTCCGGGCGGGTACAGGCGCGCACCAGTTCGCCCAGTCCGGCGCCGTAGAAGATATTATCGCCGAGGATCAGTGCGGCATCGTCGGAACCGACGAATGATTCGCCCAGGACGAAGGCTTGGGCCAGGCCATTGGGGACATATTGCGGCACATAGGAGAAATTCATACCCAATTCGCTGCCATCGCCGAAGAGATGTTGGAATTTTGGCAGGTCTTCCGGCGTAGAGATGATCAGGATATCCCGGATGCCGCCCAGCATGAGTGTGCTCAGCGGGTAGTAGATCATGGGTTTATCATACACCGGCATGAGTTGTTTGCTCACGGCGAGCGTGAGGGGGTAGAGCCTGGTGCCGAGGCCGCCTGCGAGGATAATGCCCTTCATAAGTTTGTGCGCGTCTGAAGAAAAATTATCGTAATTACTTCAGCGTGGCTTTTACTTCATTAATTACGTATGCTTCGATGACGTCGCCCAGTTTCAGATCATTGAAATTTTTGATCGTGATACCACACTCCATGCCATTTTTCACCTCTTTTACGTCCTCTTTGAATCGTTTGAGCGAGCCCATTTCGGCGTGTTGGCCTTCGTGTACCGGATAGATTACGATACCATCGCGAATGATACGGATGTGGTTGTTGCGGTTGATTTTTCCTTCTTGGACATAGCAACCGGCGACGGTGCCCACCTTCGAGATTTTGAATACTTCGCGTACTTCCACCTGGCCCATGATTTCCTCTTCTTTGGTGGGTTCCAACATCCCCTCCATAGCGGCCTTAATTTCTTCGATGGCCTCGTAGATGATGGAGTAGAGTTTGATTTCCACGCCTTCTTTTTCTGCGAGTTTGCGTGCGGACAGCGAGGGACGGACTTGGAAGCCGATGATAATCGCGTCGGAGGCGGAGGCGAGCATGACATCCGAGTCGGCGATTTGGCCGACGGCTTTATGGATGACATTGACCTGGATTTTCTCCATCGAGAGTTTGATGAGTGAATCCGAGAGCGCTTCCACGGAGCCGTCCACGTCGCCTTTCACGATCAGGTTCAGTTCTTTAAAGTTGCCGAGTGCGAGGCGGCGGCCGATTTCCTCGAGGCTGATGCGTTTATTGGCGCGGTTGGCCTGTTCGCGGAGGATTTGAGCGCGTTTCGTTGCAATTTCCTTGGCATCTGCTTCGGTTGGCGTTACTTTAATCGTTTCGCCGGCTTGCGGTGCGCCGCTGAGGCCCAGGACGAGCACGGGGGTAGCGGGTCCGGCGGCCTTGATTTTTTTACCGCGTTCGTTGAACATTGCCTTCACCTTGCCGGCATGTTCGCCGGCGATGATTGGGTCGCCGTCGTGGAGCGTGCCATTTTCGACGAGCATTTTGGTGACATATCCGCGGCCTTTATCGAGCGAGGCTTCCAGGACGGTACCGGAGGCTCGGCGTTTGGGATTTGCTTTCAGGTCGAGCAGTTCTGCTTCGAGCAGGATTTTTTCGAGGAGTTTGTCAATATTCGTGCCTTTTTTGGCAGAGATATCTTGGCTTTGGTATTTGCCGCCCCAGTCTTCGACCAGATAGTTCATTTGGGCGAGTTCGTTTTTGATTCGTTCCGGGTCGGCGCCTGCTTTATCCATTTTATTAATTGCGAACACGATTGGCACGCCGGCGGCCTGTGCGTGGCTGATGGCCTCACGGGTTTGTGGCATGATACTGTCGTCTGCTGCGACCACGATGACGGCCACGTCGGTTACTTTAGCGCCGCGTGCGCGCATCGCGGTGAATGCTTCGTGGCCCGGCGTATCGAGGAAGGTAATTTTTTTGGCATCGGCGCCTTCACCCACGGTTACTTCGTATGCGCCTATGTGTTGCGTGATACCGCCGGCTTCGCCGCCGGCCACGTTGGCGTTTCGGATATAGTCGAGCAGCGAGGTTTTACCGTGGTCAACGTGCCCCATCACCGTTACGATAGGTTGGCGGAACTGGAGATCTGTCGGGCTGTCTGCCTCTTGCTGTTCTTCTACTTCCACCTGTTCTTCGGCGCTTATGAATTGTACCTGATGGCCGAATTCGCTGGCGACCACTTCGATAATTTCGGCGTCGAGGCGTTGGTTAATAGAGACAAAGATGCCGAGGGTCATACAGGCTTTGATGACGTCGGCGGGTTTTACATTCATGAGCGAGGCCAGGTCGGACACCGAGATAAACTCTGTGACCTGCAATTTGCCTTGGTTAGCCATTTCGGCCATTTCGGCCATTTCGGCTTTTTCGCGCATAGTATCCCGTTTGTCGCGGCGGATTTTCTGGCGTTTTTTGCCTGCGCCTGCGCCCATACGGGCCATTGTCTGGCGGATTTTATCTTCGATTTCCTTTTGAGAAACCTCTTTGACTTCTGGTGTTCGGCCGCGGCCGCGTTTATCGCCCTGGTTACTGGTCAGCGATGCTTGGATTGCATCGGCGGTGATAGGCTGTTGAACCTTTTTGCGTTTGCGTTTGCGTTTAGCGTCTTCGGCGGCGCTGCTGCTGCTTGCCTGGGCGCCGGGGGCGCCAGGGGCGCCTGCGGGGCGGTTGGGTTGGCCTGGTTTTCCTCTTTCATCCCGACGGCCGCCTTTATTGGCATTTTTATCGGCACGGGTGGGTTCTTTATGTTTATCCAGGTTAACGCGGCCTAGAATTTTGAGTCCGCGCAATTGCGGTGCATCTACGCGGATTACCCCCTCCGTATTGGCTGCGGCGGGTTTTTCCGGTTCGGCTGCTGGTGGTGGTGTTGCCTCCTTTGGTTTTTCTGCCGCTGGGGGAGTTTTGGGTGTTTCTGGCGCCGGTGGCTCCGCTTTTTTAGATTCCGTTTTAGGTTTTTCTTCCGTTTTAGGTTTTTCTTCCTTTTTAGCGGGTTTCTTTTGAGCGTCGAGGTCTATTTTCCCGACAATTCGGAGCGCGGGTTTTTCCCGTTGCGGCGGTTCTTGTTCCGTTGCGGGCGCCGGGGCCGGCTCTGGCGCTGGTTCCAGTGTTGGGGGTGTTGGAGGTGCTGGCGGCTTTGGTGTTTCCTTAGCAGGTTCCAGGCGTGGCAGGGCGATGACCGGTTTGGGCGCCGCCGGGGGCGTTTCTGCGGGTGTTTCTGCGTTTACCGGTTCTTTTTTCAGGACGGGCCGGGCCAGTTTATCCGCCTCTTGCTTGATAGCCAGGTCTTTTTGAAATTCTTTTTTCAAGACTGCCAACATTTCGTCGGTAATCTCAGCCGTAGGTTTGTCTTCCACATGCGTGAAGCCCTTACTGTGTAAGGTTTCCACGATGGTGTGCAAGCCTACATTGAATTCCCGTGCTACCTTGATAAGTTTTAATGCCATGCAGTGTTTTTTCCTGCTATTAATTGAAATAAGTTGTGTAATATGCTGGATTAAAAGTGCTGGTAAAACGCGAAAAAAAGAGACAAAGTTCCCTTTTTGCGCATTTCGTCCTATTCGTTGCAAAGGTACAATAAAAAAAATTGCCTTTCGTGCAAATTGCCGCGCTTGGTTTTCGCGGGTATTATTCTTCATTGCCTTCTTCAAATTCTGCGGCCAGGATATTGAGTACTTCCTGTACCGTTTCATCTTCGAGGTCGGTACGGCGGACGATTTCCTCTTTGGAGAGTTCGAGTACTTGGCGGGCGGTATCGCAGCCGATATTTTTAAGGGCTTCGATGACCCAGGCTTCGATTGCGTCGCTGAATTCCTCGAGATCTACGTCGTCAATTTCATATTCGGCTTGGTTTCGATAGACGTCAATTTCGAAGCCGGTGAGTTTGGATGCCAGTTTGATATTGGAGCCGCTTTTACCGATTGCGAGGCTGACCTGGTCGGCGTCGAGATAGACGGCGGCGTGTTGATTTTCGGTATTCAGGTCAATATGGCTGATTTTAGCGGGTGTGAGGCTTCGTTGGATAAAGAGCGTGAGGTTATTCGTGTAATTAATGATATCAATATTTTCATTGCGCAACTCGCGGACGATGCCGTGGATACGGCTTCCTTTCATGCCCACGCAGGCGCCCACGGGATCTATGCGGTCGTCATGGCTTTCCACGGCGACTTTTGCGCGTTCGCCGGGCAGTCGGACGATATTTTTGATTTCGATGATCCCGTCTTCGATTTCGGGTACTTCTGCTTCGAGCAGGCGGTGGAGGAAGCCCGAATCCGTTCTGCTGAGCATGATATACGGGGTATTATTGCGCATTTCCACCTTTTTGATAATGCCTTTGACCATATCGCCCTTGCGGTAGTAGTCGCCCCGGATCATTTCCAGTCGGGGCAGCACCAGTTCGTTGCTGGTGGCGTCATCGAGCACCAGCAGTTCTTTTTTCAGCACTTGGCTGACTTCGCCGGTGATGACTTCGCCTACGCGTTCGGCGTATTTTCTGTAAATTTCGTCTTTTTCGAGTTCCATGATACGCGACACCAGTGTTTGGCGTGCGGCCATGATCGCGCGGCGGCCGAAATCTTCGATAGAGAGTTGTTCGTAGCACTCATCGCCTACGTCGAGGCTTTCGTCCACGGAAGCGGCCTCTGACACGGCCACCTGGCTGTGGTCGTCTGTGACTTCGCCATCGGCCACGACTTCGCGCACGCGCCAGATTTCCAGGTCGCCTTTATTGGTATTGACGATCACGTCGAAATTTTCATCGGAACCGTATTTTTTCTTAATGAGGGTACGGAACACATCTTCCAGGACGCGCACCATGGTTGGGCGGTCTATGTTTTTTCCGGATTTAAAATCGGCAAATACATCTACTAAATTGACCATATTATCAAGTTATTGTGTTCAGAGAATTTGGCGTTTATCTGCGTTTTCGGATCAGAACGCCGGTTTCACGAGCGCTTTTTCGATATCTTCTATTTTTATAGCCGTTTCCACCACCACTTCTTTTTTCTTTTTTCCTTCCCGTTCGATGGCGGTATGCGTGATGGTGATGGTATCTTCTGTTGCGGATTTCAGGATGCCGGCGTGTTGGGTTTTATCGCGCAGGGTGACTGCGAGGGTTCGGCCGATATTTTTTTGATATTGGCGCAGGAATTTCAGGGGGCGGTTCAGGCCGGGGCTGCTTACTTCGAGCGTGTATTTTTCTCCGAGCCAGCCGTTGGCGTCAATAAAACTTTCGAGATAGCGGCTGACGAGCCGGCATTTGTCAAAGTCTATGCCGGAGTCTGCGTCTATGAATACGTTTAGTTTGTTGCCCGGCTTCATTTCAATTTCAACCGTGTAGCAATCCTGAAAGGCCTCATCCGAAGCGTATTTTTCGTCCAGCAGGCGGGCGATATGTTCTGTAAGTTCCATGTAGCGGCGATCGGCTGTTCCGGTGGTCGGATAAAGAAAAGAGGGAACCCTTGGCTCCCTCTTTTCTTTCCACCCTTGGAAAACGATGCAAAGGTACATATTTTGTGAAGAAAATGTAATTCGCGTATTATTTTTTGTAAATAATTCGCGTTGGCAGTGCTCGGGAAAAAGTATACCTTTGTTTTTGTTTTGTCGGCCGATAAAATATTTTGCCTAATTGGGAAAAAAAACCGGGACAAAGCAAATTTCGGCATACCTTTTGCAGGGTATTTTTTTGCATTTTAATCTTATAAGATCATGACCGATTTTATCCTTACCGATCAGGCTAAACCCAAGCCTGCATATCCCGATCTATTCCCTGTCTGCATTTTATTTGTAGTTGTTGCGCACGTCGCAGCATCGTAGATCCATGGTGGTACTCGTGTGCGCAGCCAACATTTGGCTGTACATGGGGTTCATTTATTTGCGATACAGCCAAGAATGGCTTTTCTTAATACACAAACCGATTTCTTTTCATCCCGCACATTATTATCCTATGCTGAAAAATGTACTTGACGCAATGCGGCGCATCGTTTTTGCTAACGTTTCGTCACAGACTATATCTGCGCCATTGGGCGCTTTGGTTTCTCGGCCTTTTTCGGCGCGGCGCGTCTGTTTACTGGTTATTTTATTTGCCGGGCCATTTTTGAAAGAGGCGTCTGCGCAGTGCACGCCAAATGCAATTCAAAATCTGAACCAGACCATCTGTTTGGGCGGTTCGCTAGCGTTGGATGGAAGCGCTATCAGTGGTCCGCCTGTTTACGCTTGGCAGGTATCTGTCAACAGCGGCGCGTGGAATGCCGCTGCCGACGTAAACAACGCGGAAGATTACAGCTTGCCTGTCGCCTACACCAATACGGCAGGGGTGTATGCTTTTCGTCGGGTGGTATCGAGGACAACGCCAGCTGTTTGTTCGGATACGAGTTTGGCGGTGACCATTACCGTGGTTGCAGACTTGTCTGCAGTAAGCATTGCGGCTGCGCCCGCAGCATCCGTTTGCGTGGGTTCGCCCATGACGTTGCAGGTTTCCGGCACGACCGGCGGTTCCGGTAATTTCCTGTACGATTGGGAAAGGTCGCCTAACGGCGTTAATGGCTGGACAGACGCCCCGGGCACCCAGAATGAGTCCAGCTATGTTGTTGCGACCGACGTTCCAGGAACGTACTTTTTTCGACAGAAAATGAGCGATTCCGGCTTAGGCTGTGACGACAATATCCTGTCTGATCCCCTGACAATCTCCGTAAGCGGCCCTTCCCCGATTTTCAATACCAGCGGCGGCGGTAATTACTGCTCCGGCCCTGGAAAAAGTATCAGCCTGAGCGGTTCGCAAGCAGGCGAAAGTTATGAATTATGGATTGAGACGAACCTATTTCCCGGGTTTTTCCCTTCCGGTATTTCGGAGATAGGTACTGGCAACGCCCTTACCTTTGATTCGCTGCGTTTGGGCGGCAACTATCGGATTGTAGCGCCCTTAGAGGTTAATGGTTGTAGTGCCACGATGAATGGCGAGGTAACGATTACGCCGGATTTCACGCTGGACGCGCAGGTTACGCCTGCTTCCGCTATTTGCGGGCAGGAAGTCACGGTGGTGATCAAAGCGGTGTGTACGGCTGCGGCGCTGATTGGTATGCAGTATTCTGTGGCGTGGGATTCCATTTCATTTGAATATGTGCCCGGCTCAGCAATCACGAAGACCTTGCCCGACCCTTTTGTAAATAATTCCAGTTCGGGCCACGTACAATTCTCTTGGAGCACGCTGTTAAATTCTGTGGACGTAAACGTTTCTGACACGCTGTTGATTTTTAAGCTAAAGGCGATCTCTGAAGATGGCTCCGGAGATGTCGCAGTGGTAAATTATATGCCCGGCGATTTGGAGGCAATGCAGGAGCATTTTCATATCCTCCCTATCCAGACAACCCCACCGGCGTCTGTAATTTTGACGGAGCCGAATGGCAATCTGACAGTTGCTGAATCGCTTGTTTGCAAGGGAACAAATAACGTGGCACTCATTTTTCATGCCACTGCCGGTGATCCGCCTTTTACGCTGGTCATCAACGGCGTAACCTATAATAATATGACGGACAGCAGCGTCATCACCCTGACGGCAGATGCCAATACAACGTATAATTTGACCAGCGTGCAGGACGTCAATGGTTGTATTAACCAGGGAAGCCCGGCGCTCAGCAGCGTCTCGGTGCAGGTAAACGAAACCCCGACCGTAACGATTGACCCCCTGGGAGTATATCCGATCGGGGTCACGCTTACGCATACTGCCTCCATTGCGCCTGCGGCGCCTGCCAACGGCAGTTATGGCTATCGGTGGCTCGCCTGTTCAAGTGCGGTGTGCAGCAATTGTACGCAGAGCGGCTTCCTGCCTAACCGCTCGGTTGCGAGTCCTACGCGACAGTGGCTCACTGTGGGCGACAACTCCGTCCGTCTGCGGTTGATTACGCCTGGCTGTTCTGATGTAACGGATTGTGAAGACTTGATAATCAAACTCGAGGTTTCCGCGACAATTTCCGGCGAGGATACCCTCTGCTCGGGTCAAAGTTCTACACTCGCGTTTAGCGGCACGCCGAACGCGGTAGTAAGTTACAATATTAACGGTGGCGTGTCGCAGAGTCTCCAGTTAGACAGTACAGGTCAGGCTACGCTGAATACGGGCGTACTTACAAACAATACTTGGTACGCGCTTACGGAAATCTCTTTCGCTTCCACGCCGCCGGTGTCCTTGCCTTTGGCCGATACGCTGCGCATAATCGTGGAGCCTGTTCCGGCTTTAGATTGTACGGGCCTGCAGTCTGTCCAGATTGCGACCAATACCGGTGATTGCTTTGCTACCTACACCTGGAATCATCCGACCTATAACACCAGCGATAATTGTATTATCACCAATGTAGCATACACGGCGGGTTCACCTGCGCCTGCGCCGTTGCCCACCGGAGGCGTGTTTTCTTCCGGTGGTACCGCGCAGGAAAATTTTGCCATTGGACAAACGATTATTACCTATAGTTCCACAGATTTGCTTGGTAATAATACCAGTACCTGTTCTATTACTATTACCGTGACCGATCAGGAGTCGCCGGCCATTTTCTGCCCGACATCGGGAATTTCGGTCAACGCAAGCCCGGATAGTTGTTCCGCAGTGGTTAATTACGTGGTAACAGCGTCCGATAATTGCAATTTTACCCTTGCGAAAACGGCGGGGTTGGCAAGTGGTTCTATTTTCCCGATCGGCCCCAGCGTTGTGCAATACGCGGCGACCGATTCAGCCGGATTGGTAACTACCTGCTCATTTACAATCACCGTCAATGATGCACAGGCTCCTTCGATCATGTGTCCGCCCAATGTAACCCTGAGTAATGACTCGGGCCTCTGTTCCGCAGTATTCACCTACAATGTGCCGGTTAGTGATAATTGCCCGGGCGCAACTACCTTAAAAACGCAGGGCCCGAATTCTGGCGCTGCATTTCCTGTTGGTTCTACGGTGGTGGCTTACAGAGTTACTGATGCATCCGGATTGACAGCTTCTTGCAGTTTTTCCGTTCAGGTAAATGATACGGAGCGGCCAATAATCACCTGCCCTGGTCCGATTACGGTGTCGAATACGATTGGACTTTGTTCCGGCATCGCAACGTATTCGGTAAGTGCCACCGATAACTGCAGCGCTACGACGGCAATCTTATCCGGATTAGCCAGCGGCGCTACGTTCCCGATTGGGACAACCACGAATACCTTCGTGGCGACGGATGCGGCAAATAATACGGCTACCTGCTCTTTCACGGTGCGCGTGAACGATAACCAGACGCCGACGATCAGTTGCCCGGCAAATATTTCGGTGAGCACCGCACCTGGGGGCTGTACGGCGGTTGTAAATTACCCCGGTATCGGTGGCGGTGACAATTGTCCGGGCTTCAGTATTGGACAAACAAAAGGCTTATCCAGCGGTGACACCTTCCCGCTGGGTATCACGCAAATGGAGTATAAAGCAACGGATGCAGCAGGTAATACATTAACCTGTTCTTTTACCGTGACGGTGCGGGATACAACGCCGCCGGTCTTTACGGCCTGCCCGGCAAATGCGACGGTGAACGCAGATCAGGGCGTATGTACTGCCGTGACCAATTATATCGTAACGGCAACGGATAACTGTAGTTTTACGCTTACGAAAACGACCGGTCCGGCCTCCGGATCCGCTTTCCCCCTTGGCGCCAACCAAGTGACGTGGACGGTGGCAGACACGGCGGGTAACACGGCAGTTTGCCAGTTTACGGTGCAGGTCTTGGATAATCAGGCGCCAATAATTACCTGTCCGGCCAACATCACGACCTTCAACGATCCTGGTGTGTGCAATGCGGTCGTGCAATATGCCGGGGTGATATTCAGCGACAATTGCGCTGGTGTTGCATTGAAGCAAACAACCGGCTTGTCCAGTGGTTCGCTGTTTCCCTCAGGCGCCACGGTGAACACCTTTTTGGCGACTGATACCTCGGGAAATACCAAAAGTTGCTCCTTTACGGTGACCGTCACAGACAACGAAAAACCTTTGTTGGTTTGCCCGTCTGATATTCAACTAAACAATGATCCCAATAACTGCTCGGCGGTGGCGACATACACGGTCACAGCCGTGGATAATTGCGATGGCGTGCTCACGCCGAATCTGGATGCCGGTCTTGTCTCCGGCAGCGCGTTTCCGGTTGGCATCACTACGGTAGAGTATTCCGCTGCGGATGCGGCAGGCAATTCCACCGGATGCTCCTTTACGGTAACAGTGTCGGATAACGAGTTGCCAACGATCAGTTGTCCGGCCGATCTTACAATCAGCACCGATGATGGCGGATGTACCGCCGCAGTATCTTATTCCGCCGTTACCGGGAGCGACAACTGCCCGGGCTTTAACATCGGGCAAACGCAGGGACTATCCAGTGGCGCCATCTACCCCCTCGGCGCCACGGTGAATCAATACCAGAATAAAGATGCAGCGGGCAACACCCGGACCTGCGTTTTTACGGTGACTGTGCGGGACACAAAACCGCCGGTCTTTACGGCTTGTCCGATAAATACAACCATCAATACAGATCCGGGCGTATGCGGCGCTACCGTTGCTTATACGGTTACGGCCAGCGACAATTGTGCGTTCACGCTCACGCGTACAACAGGACCTGCCAGCGGTACGATCTTTCCGGTTGGAACTACGCAGATCTCCTGGTTGGTAGCAGACACCGCCGGTAACAGTGCCGTGTGCTCCTTTTCCGTGCTTGTTTTGGACAAGGAGCTGCCGGCGATCACGTGCCCGGCCGATATTTCCGTTGTCAATACGCCCGGCACTTGCGGCGCGGCGGTCAGTTTCAACGGCGCCGTGTTCACCGATAACTGCACGGTCAGCCTCTCACAGACAACGGGCCTCCCCAGCGGTTCAACTTTCCCGGTTGGAAATACCGTGGTAACTTATCTCGCGGTGGACGCTTCCGGCAACCAGCGCAGCTGCTCTTTTTCAGTACGCGTGACGGATAATCAACTACCGACGATCAGCTGCCCGCAAAGTGTTACGATCAATTCGGAATTAGGGCTTTGCAGTGCAAAGCACGTATTCACAGCCACGGCTATGGATAATTGTCCGGGCGTAAATTGGTCGCAAACAGCCGGCCTTCCCAGCGGTTCGCAATTCCCTGTTGGCGCTAGTACAGTCGAATTGACTGCTTCCGATGCCGCGGGAAATACCGCCAGTTGCACCTTTAGTGTGACGGTTCGCGATTTGGAATTGCCGGTAATTACCTGCCCGGCTGCGATCACGTTGAACGTAGCCTTGGGCGAATGCAGTATCCTTGTAAATCATCCAGGCGTCCAGACTACGGATAATTGTCCCGGCGTGGCCATTGCCCAAACTAGTGGTTTGCTAAACGGTGGGACCTATCCTGTCGGCGTCACGACAAATACATATAAAGCCACGGATGCTGCTGGCAATACAAATACCTGTGCTTTCACGGTTACGATAAATGACACGCAATTCCCCAAATTCACGGCCTGCCCGGCCTCTGCCACGCTGGTCAACGACCCTGGCCAATGCGGCACGGTCGTCAATTATACGGTAACGGCCACCGATAACTGCGCCCATACGGTCACGCAGACAGCGGGATTGCCCAGCGGTGCGCTTTTCCCGGTCGGCGCCACAACGGTTCGATACAGCGCAACGGATGCTTCCGGTAATTCTACTGACTGTGTGTTCACGGTCACTGTTAACGATATACAATTCCCGGTCATCAGCTGCCCGCAAGACCTCTTTGTGCCCGCTGAGTCTGGAAAATGCAGTGCGGTGGTGCAGTTTGCCGATGCTTCTGCGACGGACAACTGCCCCAATAACCTGTCGGTAAACCAAACCCTTGGTTTGTCCAGCGGCGCCGTTTTCCCGATTGGCCCGACGCAGGTGACCTATACGGCAGCGGACGCTTCAGGAAATAGCGCTACCTGCTCCTTTACGGTGCTGGTTTTTGACTCGGAGGCGCCCACGACCACTTGTCCGCAAGATACCACGATCAACAACGACGCTGGCC
>JBEIDF010000068.1:0-16590 GCA_040383605.1 Lewinellaceae bacterium | reverse complement strand
CGCCCTGGAGCCAATGACCTGTAACGTGGACGCCTTTCATAACGGCCTGGGGCGGATCGAACTGCCGGCCGGCGCCGTATGGGAAGGAGGATTCAGGGTGGATTGCGGATTGGGGAATTAGGATTGGGGATTGGGGATTGGGGATTGGTAGCGACCTTGTTGGAAACGTTACAATATTTTTGTGTGCGGAAAAGCCAAAACCCTCAGCCAATATTTTAGTACTTCATCTGATATTGTACCCTTTCTTGTTCCAATCGGAGCAGGTTGTGATTTAGCCGCTCGAATAATCGCCTTTCTTCCGTCGTCAAATTTTCGGGAACGGCGCCCCGGTAGGGCTTGCCCGCTACCCACGCGTGCCGGTGTGCATCAAACGTGGCTTCATCCATCATCAGCGCCTGAATATTCGGAAAAAAATCGCGAAACCGGCTCAATATGGCCAATCCGTGCGCATCCATATCTCCCCAGTAGTAAAGGATTTTTTGTCCCAGCCATTGGCAGTCCTTGAGCAGAGACACCCCATACCCGCCGCCGAAAATAGCTATTCCATCGGGAAAAGGTTGCTGCAGTACCTGGAGCAGACTGTTGCGGTTTTCGACCACCAATATACGTGGGGCGGCGAGCGGAATTCCCCCCAGCTGATCGGCCGGAAAAGCAAGGCGATTAAACCCGCCGTATTGGGCTGCCAGGGCAGGATCGTTCCAGGCACATTCGATGAGCGGCGCCTGTTCGGGCAGCCCGTATCGCTTTGAAAAAATAGTATATTCCTTGTGAATGCCTGTTTGCGGCAGGATACAATCCAGCAATTGACACAAAATGCCATTGTACTGTTCAATAAATTTAGTATCTACGCCTTCAACGGGCAATAAGCGAACCGGCAGTCCAGAGGCGGGATTTTCCTGAAAAAAACGCACCACAGCAAGCAGTCGGGGCCAAACCGCCGCGTACTGTACGATCTCGCGGACATGCCCGGCACGCCACGAAGCGAGCTCGGGCGCCTCGGAAATAAGGTCACAATCGCGGTTAAATTGTTCCAATTCGGCCACTTTCCCAATGTATTGAAGTAAATCCGTTGCCGTATCAAACACAATAGCGCGCAGGCGGCTTTGTTTGTTTTTACTGTTGGGCGCAGGCGCTTCCAGTTCTATTCGGTAGCCGAACCCTGTTTTTTCCTTGCATTGGTTAAAAATCTCACTCAAAGACTCCCAGCGTTCATCCGCCTTTTTTTGGTCGCCGGTACGCTGGATTACAAGCGGTTCATACGCCGGCGTGCCCTTGGCAATGGCGGTTAGCCACTGGCGATAATGCGCCTCCGCCTTTTTGCGAATATCTTTTGTGGTTATCATGTCGCAACTATGTATTTCTGTGGATCCTTTTCTGGCTCAGACGCGACCTGCTAACCAGTTACGTATTTTTTCACCTCCTTGATCGAATAACAGTAGGCTGCGGATCGGGGCGGCGACTCCGATTCTTTTTTCACAAAAATCAAATGGCTCATGTATTTTTCTCCGGTCGCGATGCCTGTATTGGGCGTGATAATGAGCATTTGAAATTTAAGGGCCGTCAGTAGATCGAGCAGATAGGCGCTGTTCTCAGGATCTAATTTGCTGAATGCCTCGTCCACCACAATAAAGCGAAACGAGCGGGCATTGCGCTCATCGGCGCTGATATTGAACTGGTAGGTAAGCGCCGCCGCTAACACGGTGTAGGTGATTTTGGCTTGTTCACCGCCCGATTTGCCGCCCGTGCTGTCCAGCAAAGTGCCGCGCACCACCTCGTCGTTGTTGCTGTAATACTGCTGGGTTTTGAACGTAAGCCAATTGCGCACATCGGTTACTTCTTTACGCCACAGGTCATTGTCCTCCAACCGCCGGATGATATCGCCGATTTTTCGGACGGTTTCCTTCCAGATTTCCAATTTTTCGCTTTCAGAGGCGGCCATAAAAGCAGCGAGGTCATAGTCCCACAATTGCAGCAGCTTGTAAAATTCGCCGATGCGTCCTCTTCGAAAGTTTTCTTCTGTCACCACCTGCAAATAGGTATCCTGCGAGTACGGCAGCGCGCGCAGTGACTGATTGATATTTCGGATATTATCGTGGTGGTCTGTGAGTTGGTCTTCCAGACGGCGCTGGAAGGCTTTCATGGCATTCCCAATGTCCTTCCCGGCGCGGGCCTGGTAGCGCGCGCGCAGTTCGGGCAGTTGGTCCGACTGGATGCGGTGGAGCAGGCTGAGGTAATCGCCGATGTTTTCGATGGTTGGATTGCCTAATTCATCGGTATCGTTGGGCCAGGAGGGGAACTGGTCGAGCAGTGCCTTGGGCGGCTGCTTAAAGTCCTTCATCAGGCGCTCCGATTCTCCACGGAGATCGGTTTCGCCTTTTTGCGCAGCCCTGATTTTTTCATTTAACTGACTTTTTTGCAGCTGTTCCGTTTTATCAATGGTATCCAGATCCGCCTCAGGCAAGCCCTCTAGAAATGCTTCAACATGCGCCGACTGGAGGTGATGCCCCTCGTATTCGGCGGCATCGTTTTTTTTACTATGCAGTTTTGTGCGGAGTTGGTCGAGTTGATTTTTAATCTGACCTTCTGCACGGTGCCATCCACCTTTTCGCTGCTCGGCGGCATTGATCTGAGCCGTCACTTTTTGCAACTGCTGTTCCAGTACCTTTAGCTGCGACGAGGCTTGGCTCAATTTTTCAATTTCCTTGGTCAATTCTTCGATTTCGAGTTGAGGGTTGGCAACGTCAATGGCTTTAAAGTCGGTAAAATCAGCCAGTCGCTTGCTATTGGCCCACTTTTCATTCAGCTTACCAATTTCTATTTCAACCGGCTGAATCCGTTCCTGCAAACGTTCGATCTCTTTTTGTATCTCGCGCAATCCTTCGTCGAGTTGGCGTATTTTTTCGGAGTTGTCCCAACCCAACACATAACTATGGCCGCGCTGCCGGTCGTCTTTTTGGTGCAGTTTATCGCTTTTGTACAGCCCTTCGGGCGTGAGCGCTTTGGACGATCGTTCGTATTCGGCAGAGTCGTCCGTACAGCGGTGCGGATAGCGTTTGTTGAGTTCGTTGCGCAGCCAGTGTGCGAAAGGCGTTTTGGGGTGAACGTCCAGTTTATTGGCTGCAATGGCGGGGCTCAGGTCGTTTTGCAGCGCTTCGCCGGCATTTTCGTCGGCTTCGAGGAAGCGCACCAACACATTGGTTTGGTGGTTGCGCACCCAACGGATCACCTTTGTCAAATGGCGGGGCGGCGCGAGCATAAACAGCGAAAAGGGCAGGAGCAGTTTTTCCAATGCATGCCGCCACACGGCTTGTTCCTGCGCGCGCACCTGCACGAGTTCGCCAACAAAAGGCAGTTCGTTTTCGGGAATACCTGTACCTTCCGACAGGCGGGCGCGGAAGCGAATCAGCTCATCGGGCAGGTTGTTGCGCCGTTTGCGCAGCGATTCGAGTTCCTGTTGGAGTTCTGCGGCGGCTTGCGCTTTTCGGCTTTTTTGAGAAACGAGATCGTCGCGTTGTTGCGTTTTTTCCTGGATTTTGGCGTGTAAGTTATCGGCGATGCCGTTCAGATTTTGTTGTTGGCGAAAAAATGCCGTGTAATCGGGTTCTTCGCTTAATTCCAAGGTACGGGCGATCCTGGCGTAACGCCCGGCTGCTTCACGGCGCTTTTCAAGTTCGGCTTCACTTTGTTTTTTCTCGTCCTGTAGTTGTTGCAGGCGTTGACCTTCTTTGTCATTATTAATGTTGATTTGGATGTGGGTTTCCTGCTTCCGAAGCCGGGTCAATTCATCTTCTATTTGGGTCAGGTCCTGTTGATTTTTTTCCACACGGCGCTGATTTTCTTCGATGGCTGTTTCCAGCAGCCCGACGTATTGGCGTGCGAACCACGGGCCGATTGCTTTTTGTACGATTTCCAGTTGCAGCGTTTCATCGCGATACCGGATTCGTTCGGTATTTTTATTAAGCAAAGGCATCAGCATCTGCTCCTGGCGGGTCACTTTTTCGAGCGTTTGTTGGGTCTCGGCGATATCGGCGTATTCTTTTTTCAGTTGTTCGAACGCCTCTTCCATATTGTGCTCGTCGAGCATGTGGTCGCGGATAAACGCGTTGAGGTCGCCGAGCACTTTGATACCCGCCGTTTTGGCCAGCAGGTGCAGCGGTTTGGTACGGCCTGCCGCATTATTGGCTTTTGCGGACATGCGCATGCCCAGTTTAGGCTGAAAGTCGAGGGCAAAATCGCTGAAGTTATCGTAAGCGTGTACCTGAAGCGTTTTAGTAAGGGTATTATTAAAAGCTCGGATATCGCCGCCAAATCGGAAATGCGCTTCCACATTCAGTTCGATGGGGGCGGTATAAAAGCGCTTTTGCAGCTCGGCGTTTCGAAGCCAGTACAAGTGTGCCAGCGTATAATATTGTTGCAGGTCGTTGTTGTAAAACACCCCCAACAGCACGGTATAGGTGGGCGCTTCGTCGGGCAGATCGCGCAATTGTTCGCGATTTTTTTCGGAGTAGCCATACACGCCGCGCACGTAGTCGTCCACTTTGCGGGTGCGTTTCCGGTCTTCAAAACCGGCAGATTGGTTAAAATACCGTTCCGGTGTGGGGTTTAGCAGCGCGATGAGGGCGTCCACGAGTGTGGTTTTGCCGGCGCCGTTAGCGCCGGTGAGCAGTGCATTTTCATTTGCAAGCGGCAAAACACAAATTTTTTGGTGGAAAGTACCCCAATTATACGCTTCAAAACGGGTTAAACGAAACCCGGCAACTCGCGCATCGTTTGAAAAAAGCGTTAGTTCGGATCGCTTCATAGCGTGGCGAGTTGTTGAGCGAGTTGCTGTAATTCGTCGGAGCCTATAAAGGCTTTCAGGATGCGTTTTACGCGATACCGCTGCTCATCGTCTTGCAGGATGGTATCGCCGCTGTTCAATTCTTCGAGGAAGCCGTGTTTTTTCACCTCCTCCACCGTTTTTTTCACATCCCGCAAAAATCGCTGTTGCGTGTTTCGTTCCCGGAAAAACAATTCCACCATATTGCGCATATCCCGCAGCGTCAGAATAGGTTCGCGGCTTGCGCTTTCGTTAACGGTATAGTCTTCGAGGTGTTCGCGCAGCAGGACGCAGAGGATGGATTGGTCCAGGGTGAGTGTGCGCCGCGTCATAAGCCGGGGGAGCGGGTATTCCTCGGTTTCTTCCTGTTGCGTCTGGCGCAGGTAGGCAAATCCTTCCGGTTTATTCACGACAAGATGCAGTCCGATCTGGGCAAAATAATGCCGCAGGGGCAGTTCGTGCACCTTGATCAGGTCGTTCCAGTAGCGGGTTTCTTCTTCATAGACCACGCCTTTGAGCAGGCGGATAGCCAAAGGGGCGAAGCGCGTGGGTTGCGGGGCGGGGTCGGAGTAGATTGGGTCTTGCATAGATTATCGGTTTACATACCAAACGATATAATCGTCCAGCGCCTGTGTTTCCGGGGAGATTTCCACTATTTCAAGATCGCAAAGTGGCACTTGTATCCAGCGTCTTTGGTATTTGGCCGAAGCGATCACGCCGAAATCGTCGTTTGCATCTTCGAACCCGTTGATTTCGATGATTGTTCCGTGGTGTACGTTGATGCTGCTCTCCCCGATATATTTTGCCTTTACGGGCAGCGTAACGTGCTCCTCCAGGTATTCAAACCAATGGTTCATCAGGGCATAATCATGCTCGCAGGCATCTTCCACCGCTTTTATGCGCAGGCCCTGTTCGCCGAGGTCTTCCCATTTGTATTCCTTATCCAATGATTCCAGCACGGTTGCTCGGTTGTCATCTGTATTCGACCGGTTGGCGGCCGGCATAACATCCGATAATCCTAATACCATAACTTCGTGGTCGTACCCTTCCTTAAAGCACCTTTTTAAGTAATCCTTGGGCATGTTTTTCAGGGTATGGGCATCCCATTCGATGGTGACCAACGGATCATCCGGGTTGCCGGTATCTATTTCGGTAATTCGCCCCTGCCAGCCGCCGATGTCCCCGCCAAAGTCGGGGTCTTCGACGCCGGGTTTTACGGTGATGATGTCGTTGATTTTGAACATGGTGTGGCAGTTTACTTTGTTTGTTGTCTGGTAGTCAGGCTGATTTTTATAGTACCCGGCATGGCAGGGTTGGTGAGGAGATAGACGAGGCCTTTCATGGGCAAAGTGATTCAATAAATTGTTTAAATCTTTGAAAAGGCGCGTTATATCGGGCAGCACGCTGAAAATCTGGTAAGCACTTTACAATCTTTACATTATCCGTGAAATCATTGTACCGGCTGTTGTATTTTTTGAGTTGCTCCTTGGGCTTCTTTTGCCTGGATAGCGTTTTACGATCGTCAAAAGGTTCTCTTGGATGAACCGTAAGACTTTGAAAATAGGCGGTCACACCGCGCCCATCGGCAATTAGCCAGGATTCGAGCATTTCGTCCATGCCGATTAGTTTTACCTGCTGGAGATTGACTTCTGCCGTGTTGAGTGCAGCAAAAATCTTTTGACGATCTGTTTTCAGGCATTTTGAACCGCCCCAGGTTGGAACCTGATCCCAGATAATGGCCACCATGTCGCAGCCGCCGTCCAGTAGCAAGGCGGCCGTATCACCGGCCTGTTCTTCTAATTTGCGTTTGTTGTCTAAGGTAACACTTTCAATTTCAATATCGCCGCAAATGCACTGCACAACATATTCATAAACCGCCTTATCCGGGCCGTCTTTGGTGCATTCAAGTATGAGTCCGAGTTTCATGGTAGGCGTTTAATGGTGAAGTTTTCCCATGGTGTACAGTTGCCCCGGCGAAAATTTCTCCTTCCATTTTTGGAGTTTTTGATCGGTATCCACACGATGGAAAGTGGTTGCGCTGTCTTTGTTTTTTTCCGTAACGATCAGGTGTTTCAAATCCAGCAGATCGAGCAAATAGGGGGAGTGGCTGGTGGCGACAATCTGCTGTCCGGTACCTTCCGCAAAAGTCCTTATTTCTGAGAGCAGCAGCCCTATGGTGCGCGGATCGAGCCCGTTTTCGATTTCTTCGATGAATAGTACGCCCGGCTTTTGGCTCATGGCCACCAACAGGGTCAGGATACGCAGCGTACCCGTGGAAAGCAGCCAACCCGGTATGGATGCCGGGCTACCGCTTTCTTTCATTTCGACAAATACTTTTCGCTCTAATTCGTCCATGAATTTCGGCCGGATGTCGGCCATGTAAGGCAATACAAAGCGCATTTTGTCCACCAAGGTATTCAATTCGGCCGGGTTATCGGCCAATCGGCGCAGAAAAATGGCCACATTGGAGCCGTCGGGCAGCAGGCGCGGACGCGGATTGGCGCGATCCACCACGGAGGGCTGGCCCATAAGATGGGCGTTTAGGTTGAGGAATTGCCAACTTCGGATAAACTGTGCAAATTCATCCGCAGCAGGTGATTCCGTTTTCAAATTGGGTTGACGCAAATAAAGCGAACCCGCGCTAATGATTCTTTTCGGATGCAAACCGCCGCCGTCAGCAGGATCAGCAGGATCAGCAGGATTTGGGATGACAATGGCCGTTATAAATTTATCCAAAAAAACCTGCATAGTTTCAAAAACGATTTGGCCTTCTAAACGCAGGCGCTCCTCCGCCACATAAAAATAATCGCCGTTGGGGGTAGTGGAAAAGGCTACTTCATAATGGTATTTTTTACCGTCCAACAAACAAACAAGTACTATTTTGATGGGTTTGTCTTGCAGGATTTTTCCGGTTGTACTTTTTTTGACGGCATGATAGTTCCGTACCTGCTCGTAGCCGCCCCATTGCGTCAATGCCTCCGAAAGACCCGACAATATCACGTCCTGAAGGGTTTTCAGAGCCTCCAGTACACTGCTTTTACCGGTACCATTATTGCCAATGAAAATAGACAAATCCTGCAATCGAACCAATTTGCTTTCGACCACAGATTTGAAATGCGATATGCTGACACTTTGTATCATATTGCCAATTGAAAAGTGTTGCGCTCCAGATCGCGGTATTGCTGCTGGATGACATTCTTAAAGGGGATGTCCAGAAATGGCGCTTTGGATAAAATAAACAGCAGTTGCGTTTCATGAATTCCACAATAATGAAAAAACAAAGCATCAATTTGAGCCTCCTGTAACGACGTATCCCTTTCCTGCTGTTTGCCTGCGATGATATGATTTACTAATAGTACAATGTTATCCCGAACCTGGTGGTTCAACTGTGGCACCGGTATGTTTTTTAAATACTCATACATCAATTGATACCCGCCCGATATTCTGGAACAGTACATCGTAATACACCACCAACCCAACTGCGAATTTAAATAACCCAACAGATATTTGTCGTCACGGGGGATGATCCACATAGAATCGTTGCAATAAAGCCCTTTATAGTCCAAAATAAAGCAGGGTGTTACCTGAAATTTCTGGTACATGATCTTTGGCTGCTCAAAAAGTTGCCAGTAATCTACAGCATCCTGAATTTCGTACCATTTATAAGTTCCTTCCTTCCTCCCGGGCCAGTTTGTCCCTTTCCAATTCTTTGGCTTAGGCTCCAACTGTTCCCGAAATTTGCTCAGATAAGCAAGAGATATTGGATACTGTTCGATATTAATTCCTCTCCTTACAAAAAGCAAATTCCGCTCTGCTAAGGGCGTATCATATTTTTTTAAATCACGGCCCATTAAGGTAGGCTTAATAATCTCATATTCACTTTTGGAAATTCTATCGTAAGCTTCGTCTGATAACATAAAAATTGAAGAAGCACCTGTCTTAATCCCATAGTAAGCTTCTCCTCCTATATACTTATCCAAACTTATCGCCTGCTTATTCACCAATTCGAGCAGATGCTCTTCCACAGGCAAATGCAGGTGCCACTGCTCCGGGTTGAGGTCGGCAGTTTTGACGGTAAAACGCATTTTCCCTACCTCGTCCAACATTTTTTTGCCGTTTCTGAAAGGCACTTCTTCAAAAAGGACTACCTCAAACGTCGGAGCAGGCGGGTTTTTCTCAAACATCAGGATGCAGGGATAAGCCATTGCAGACTCAAAAACCGGCAGGTCGCCAAAATCGATCAGCTGATGTATATGGGTATTTTCCTGAAGCAATTTACGCAATCCTTCGCCGTAGCCGGATCGTATCCATTTGTTATTGACGATAAAAGCAAATTGACCTCCCTGGCGCAGCAGTTTATTATACGACAATTCTATGAAATAAACCAACAAATCGGCAGTACCCTTAAATGTAAGGGGATATAACTCTTGCAAAACAGACTTCAGAGCAGACCCTATCCCTTCCTGACGCACATACGGCGGGTTCCCGATCACAATATCAAAGCCCCCCTTGTCAAATACATCCCGAAACCAGGTATGCCAAAGAAAATAGGGTTTCTCTTCACGCTCCTGCCACCAGGCCAATTGTTCCTGTTTGGTTTCGCAGGCGGCTATTTCGATCTCTAGGCGGGCAATTTCTTTTTGATGCTTCGTGCCCGGACGCCGGAGTTCCTGCTCGCGGGCCAGGGCTGTTTTCTGATTTCCCAGTTCCGTGAAGAGGTTCATTTTGTACCTTCTGATCGCCTCGTTTAGTTCGTTGTTGATCAGGTTATTTATTTTTACCTGCAATTCGGCTTTTTCCTCGCCGTTTTTAGGTTCAAAAAAACGGTTGATCCATTTGGAGAGTTTGGCTTTGTCTTTTTCGCCAAATTGCACAGCGGGTTCCTCCACACTGGTCGCAAACAGTTCGGGCGGGTTGTTGTAGCCTCCCTTTTTTTTACCATTGCCATTACTGGGGTGCGCATTCCCATTTTCACCCAGCAGATTACTCAGGTCAATGCCCTCAAAACTTTCTAATAACGAATCGCCCTGCATAATTTTGTAATCGAAGTTAGGCAGGGGTTGGGGCGCCTCCTCATCCACAACCAGTGCTAACCAAAAACGCAGCCGGGCAATATCCACCGCGCCTTTATCCTTATCCACCCCGTAAATACAATGGTGGATGATGTTTTTTTTCAAATCGCCCGGGTGTTCCGTCAAGTCCAATTCCATTTGGCAGTGAAATATTTCGTACAGCAAGCCCATCGGGAAAGCGCCAGATCCGATAGCGGGGTCGCAAATGCGCACCTCTTTCAGCAGTTTTTCAAAAGCACGGGCATTTTTATAGACAAAATTGTGCTTTTCACCCCGTTTTTTGTTGCGCACAAAATTTTCCAATTCTGCTTCGTCCGCTTGCCGGCTGTCGCTCCACACAACGCCGAGATCGCTTCCGACACCCGAAGCGGTATGCAGCCCTAAACGTTCTTTCAGGTAAAGCAACAAACTTTCCTGGCACATGTAGTGTACAATCTCTTTCGGAGTGTAATAGGCCCCTTTTTCGCGGTTTTCTTCGAGCAGGTTTTCAAAAATATGTCCCAGCATTTCGGGATCAATCCCGATTTCATGATCATTGGGCGCACTTTCGTCAATGGTGAAATTATATTTGCCAAAAAACTCAAATAGTCGCTCAAACCAGTCGGCAGGCAGGTCAAACTGTTCGGTTCCGGGCACATCGCCATCAAAAAGCCCCCCGTTCAGGTAGGGAATCCGCACTTGGGAGCCGTCGGGCATTTCAAAAAAATCGTTTGCCCGGCGTTCATTGAGGGTTTTAAAAAACAGGCGGGTTAATTGTTGGCTGTAAAAATGGTTTTTCCCTGTTGCCTGCAGATTATTAAAAAGATTGGCGATAAAATTAGGGTCGCCTTGTTGCCAATCTGCTACATTGGCTGCACAGCCCATCCAGCCTTTTTTTTGCAAAAAATACAAAAAAACTATGCGGCCCATCAAACGTTTTGCAAAATCACGCAAAGGTTTACGGGCTTTGTCATCGGTAAGTTGTGGGTTTATCTTAAACGTAGTATAAGCGACTGAGTCAGGCTTTGCTAAAAATTGCCAACACTCCTCATAATGTTTTTTATACTGATCGAAAAACTCTTTGTTGATTTTCTCCACCGAAAACGCCTCCAAAACATCTTCCAAGCGTTTGGAGCCAATACCCGCCAATTGCTCAAACCGCTGCCTTGCCGTCCGCGTATTTTCGTCTTTGCCCAGCAGGTAGGTAAATCGTTTGGGTTCGGTTTGTTGCGTGCTCAGCGCGCCCGATGCAGTGTAGCTGTCGCGTTTGGCCACCAGGGTTAGGCGCCACTTACCGGAGCCGGGATCGGCAAATACCGCCAGGGCGCCTGCTGCAGCTGCATCAGAGCGGATTTTTTCGACAATAGTGGCCAGCATCACGCGGTTGCGATGCACCTTGGTGAGGCCGGGCTTCAGCTCCAGGGCATACACATTGATACGGGTGCGCATGGTATCGTTCAACTGCACCACACCGTGCTGCACAAACGTGTCAACGCGCTCGTTTTCGGAGGCCACCGGCATAGGTGTGAGGGCTGCCTTAAAGGTATCGCCAAACAGGTAGCGCACCAAAGCGAGCCACATTTCGGATTGATATGGTAAATTCAGGAACTCAAAATCCATATATTCGTTTGTTTAGGCGCTAAAACTTTCCGAAATAATAATTTCAGGTTGAAAAGTACGGGGGGGGGTAGCAGGCACGGCCTGCTTACCATCCTCTCCCTCCTCTGGACGGGCATTTTTAGAAAATCCGCGCACGATGTTCAGCAGGTCTTCGAGGGTTTGAACGGGTTTGCGGTTTGCGGCTTTGGCCTCTTTGTTCAATTTATTAACGTCTCGGGGTAGCTTAGCAAATACGCCTGCCCGAATGGAGTCTATAGCCCAGTGCAAATCATTTCTGTCCTGTTCCCCGGTAAAGGGAGCCGGAATAAATTTTTCAATATACCCAATCGCATCCTTTTCCGCTTTGCTCAAGGTCGGAGCTGCCACGTTTTTGGAAACATTCGCGACCTTTATTTCCTGCTCGAAGGCCTCCACGGCCTGCCGTATCTGCTCGTGGTGCGCGGCATGTAATGGCGTGGCTTTTTCATCGGCCGGCGCGCAAAAAATGGCTTCTGCCTCGAGAAACGATACGGTACGCACTTCGCCGTTGGGTTGTGTATGAAAAAAATTGTCGCGTTTGCCCGATTTGACATACGCAACGGTTGAATTTGCGCATTCGTGTTTTATACGACCACAGCGGGCGCGGCGCGGTAAATTTTTGATCTGCCGGAATCGTTCGGGATACTCCTCCTTGAAGCGGCGTAACCACATCAGCACTTCGAGTCGGCGGTCTTTGTCGCCGTCCATATTTTCGCGGAACAGGCTGTGGCTTTCAAATTCCTCCAAGGTGGAATAAATCTGGCTATCCTCCCCCAGCGCCGTATGAAAAGCCTGTATTTTCATAAAGGCTTTCTTTTGGAGTTCAATATCGTTTTCCACTTTGGCCGTGGGGTAAAAATTATACACAAATATTTCATCCGCAACACTGCCGATCCGATTAACACGCCCGATGCGTTGCATGAGGCGCGTTGAATTCCACGGCGTATCGTAATTGACAATACTGTTGGCGCGGTGCAGGTTCACGCCCTCGGCCAGAACTTCGGTACTGATGACAAGATTGTATTCGTTGCTGCGTTTTTCGATGGGCGCGTTAGCATCAAAATTGGCTTTTACGGCTTCCATCATTTCTTTTCGGTTGGCACTGCTCACTACCAGCATTTTGTATTCCGGATAAGCAGAAAGTCGTTTCTGCAGATACCGCGCCGTGACCAAGCTTTCGGTAAACACCACCAGTTTCTGCTCCGGGTTAATGGTTCTGAGCAGCATTTTCTTCTGCAACTGCTTTAAGAACTCGTCGAATTTGGGATCTTGCTCGACCTTTTCCCAACGAGCCACCAAATCTTCCAATATAACTTGGTCGCGTTTCAGGCGATTTATGTATTCCGTTTTAAAGTCCGATGCCTTACAGATCATGGCGTTTTTGCCTTGCTCCATCATGGCGAGCACGAGGGCTTCCAACTCGTCCTCCCGTTCGTCCATGACAAAATCAGTGACTTTGCCTTTCAAATCAGGCACAATAAACACTTTATTTTGTTCAAACATACGCAGCATCGCTGAATTAGCATCCAAGAAGTGCCGTAACGAGGCCCGAAAAGCGGTAAAACTACTGTCCAACCGTTTGATCAAAAATGTACGCATAATGATGGCCAACTGGTCGGAAATCAGTTCGGCATAGCGAAATTTAGGCTTTTCGATATCGTCCAAAAAGTATTTGATGGCCTGATAGCGGGCATAAGTAAGGCCCTTATCATCTTTGTTGCCAATAAGCCGGGTGGTTTCATCATACAGTGCGTCCATGTCAGCATCCAACTGATAAAACACACGGCGTGGCGGATTCACATAGGGAAATTTAATACCCTGTGCATCCAAATCTTTTCTGTATAGTTCATTCTCTTTGATGTCTGTGCGCGTCCGGCGCACGGTAAGCGGGGCGATGATATCGCGGCGGATATCCTCATAAATGGCTTTGATGCGTTGCTTTGCCTGCTCCAGATCGGGCAGATTTTTGGCTTTTTTGTAGGCCTCGATATGTCCGGCAAAGTAGTGTTGGAGGTTGCCGATTTCGAGTGTGGCAAATTTTGCATCCTGAAAAAGGTATAGCAGGCTGCGGATATCTTCCGGACGATTATTGAGCGGGGTGGCGGAAATCAGGATGACGCGCTTGTGATTGTCTTCCCTGTTAATGATAAGGCCTTCGTTACGACAGTGGGATTTACAAATTTGCTGTAAGAGATTAAAGCTTTCGGTGTAGTCGGAGCGGAATTTGTGTGCTTCGTCAACAATAATGAGGTCGTATCGCTCCGGGTCGGTGACTTTATGCAGGCTACCGTTCGATTCGATGCGATAGTGGGGCAGGTCAAATTTTTCCAAGGTTTCGCGCCAGTTATCTCGCAACGCAGGTGGGCAGATGACTAACGTGCGTGTCCGAAAACCGTTTGCGTAGAAAAATTTTCGGGCAATCATGGCGCCGATCACCGTCTTACCCAAGCCGACAACGTCCGACAGGAAGAAGCCGTTGTATTGCTTTAACTTTTCAAAGCCGTCATTAACAGCATCAATCTGGTACGAAAGTTTGACAAATCCTTTCGGCAAATCCTCGGCACTGGAAGGATCATACTCAATGGCGTGACCAAAATATTCAATAAGAAATTTTACGTATATTTCAAACGGCGTCAAGTCCTCTTTTAGATACGTTTTTTCCTTTATTTTATCAGCTTGTAAAGGCAATATTTCGATGCTTTCTTTCCATAGTCTCTCAAAAGTATCTACTGCAAAATCTACATCGGCATTGTCGCGCAATTCAACATTAAACTCAAAATTTCGCTCCAAACCGTTGTCCGTCAGATTACTGCTCCCAGTTATGACGCGCCCGTAGCCATGGTCGTGTTGCTCTTGTTCCCTGAAAATGTAAACTTTGGCGTGAATGCGCTTGTCGCGGTGCGCCCTCAGTTGGATTTTGCCGGAAGCGATGTCTTCCACAAACTGAATAATACCCTCCTCCACATCTCGGCTGTATGCTGATTTTTGAATATCCTCACGAATAAAGGTTTCAAAATCATTGCGAACATCCTCCGCAACAAATCGAATTTCACGGCCTTTATCGTAGTATGTAGCAGTCAGCGTATCGACATCTATACCGACTAAAATACGAACCTGTGGTACTGCACGCAACATATCCCGAACCTGAAAGTAGCCCGATGCCCTAAAATAACCCACCAGGGCATCAAAATAATAAATGTTCAGGTGCCTCCTGATGATGCCCTGAAATTTTGCAAGCAGTGTATTTTCGCCTTCGTTTGTAAAAAATTTGGTAGATGGCATAGAAACTGGTCAAATAAAAACCCTACAAAATTATGCAATTTTTATGGCCTGTTATCCCCTGTCAAAAAGACCTCCTCACGTTTTCACAAAAAACACCCGCGGCCCATCCGCAAATTGCCCCTTTTCCGCATCCAACACCACTAAGTCCGCTTCTGCAGGATCAAAAAAATGCCGGTTGCTGTTGCGCGCGGCAATATTCAGGTAAGCCAGCAACTCTGCCAGGCCCGCTTGCATCGGGAATTGCTTCGTAAGCATTACGAGGGTGGTCTGCTCTTCGCTTGCAAGGGCTTCGGTAATTTGATTTTCCAGTCGAAAGGTAATAGACAGGTCATCGGACAGCGGAATATCCGGCTTGGTATCCGTATTTTTTTGCGGAAGTTGGAAGGCTGTTTTTTGTTCTGCAGCTTGCAATTTAATCGTTTTCTCCAAGGGTAAGCGGATATCGGCCTCCGGGCTGTCCAGCTCCCAGCATGGCTGGTCTTTCGCTGCAGGCGCCTCATTAAAAGCAGGTTGCAACAGCAGTTGTTTGACTTCGGCTAAGCGTCGGCGCAGTAGTTGGCGATTATGGGAGGCATTTTCTGCCACAATGCGCGTGATGCGGTCTGCAATACGTCGGTTGGCATCCAGCACGGGTTGCGCCTCGTGCAGCAGGTGTCGGTACAGGCGCAGCAACAGGTTTTCGTTGGTGAACGGAATATTTCGTTCTTTCATAATCTCGAGGAGCAATTTTACGCCGTCTTCGAACTGCCGGGTGCGTTGCGCGTCGCGGAGCGCTTCAAAGAAGTGGTTGAAACTCTGTCCCTGCCGGGTTCGATCCAGTTCGTCGCGCGCATCGAGCGCAGCGCTGAGCATGGCGCCCTTACTGCCTTCCTGTGCGGCGTATTGGCGCAGCAGACTCATTCGGATACGTTCAAAATTGCCTTCCACCGATTTAAAATCGGTAGCCAGCGCCCGCACCTGTTCCAGCAGCCCGTCGTATTCTTCGCGGAGGCGGGTATTGTCGAAGGGGCGGTACAGGCTTTTTCCGGCCTGAATAGCGGCTATTTCTGCTTCTATATCCAGTTGTTTTTGCCGCAAATCGGCAATCCGTTCGCTGTCTGTTTTTTCGCGGCTGTTTTCGAGGATGCGTTTTAGTTTCTCAAAAATATCATCAAACCTGGATTGCGTACCGGTAAACTCCCGCGCATCTAATCCTTCCAGCCACTGCCAGGCCCGCACCACGTGTTCGGTCACGCTGTATTCATATTGGCCCTCCGCATTGTTGTCGCCGCGCAAGTACCGTTTATTGATCCCCTCCCAGTCGCGCAGCAAGGCTTTCGCCTTATTGCGGTAGCGACTAAACAGATCGGTGGTGTCGATTTCTGTTTCGTCAAACACGTCTTGCTCATCAAATTGCTGTAAATAATCGGCTAAACGGGGGATCAGTTCATCCTGCCCGATGCTGTTGCGTTCCGCTGTAAAAACGGTGCGCAAAAAGGAAAGAATCAGCGGCGCGTTATGCTCCCGCAACAACTGAAGGGCGTTGATCTGTCTAAATAACTGGTTGATTTGCTCCGACTGCATAGTTGTCTTTTGGCGTAACGGCTCAGCCGGATTGCTCTCCCACCCCATCTCGCGATTTTTTGGCTCCGCTACATTACCTTGTCACAAAGTTAAATAATTTTTGTGTGCGGAAAAACCAAATCCCTCAGCGCCCCCCGGCCGTTACTTTTTTTCGAAAAATCAGATAGAAAAAACTAAGCATACTCATCAACGCGGCGAAATAAAAAATAGCGGGAATTCGGGCTAACGAATCCGCAT
>JBEIDF010000067.1:0-16666 GCA_040383605.1 Lewinellaceae bacterium | reverse complement strand
ACTGATGGATGAAATGCTCGAATCCGGCAAACACAAAATGTCTCAACTCAAAACCTGGGTAGAGGAACTCGAAGTGCAACTCGCCCTCGGAAAAGCGGAGGCAAAAGACGCGCTCGATCGAGAAAGAAAAAACCTGAGCCTCTACATGCAGGAACAAAAAAAACGTATGCGGGACGCCGAAGAACGCTTTGAGGAAAGCAAAGCTGCCCTGATCGAAAAATTCGATCAGCTGGAAGAACGCCTTAGCAAGGATATGGGCGAAAGCAAAGAGGAGTTCGACGCACAAAAACGCGATACCCTGGAGGCTATCTATGCGCTCGAACAGGAAATCAAAGACCAGTACGGCCAGATGGCAGATGATATGCAGGAGCAACTCGATCATTTTAAAACCAAACTGGACGGCTATCGCGTCCAACTGGCGCTTGGTAAATATGAAATGGAAGATGCACTGGAAGCAAAAAAAACGGATATCCGCCACGCCGTGTCCTCGGTGCGCGAACGGATGCACAAAGAGACACCGGATAAGTTGGAGATAATCTCCGATGAGTTAGGCGTCGCAGCCGATCACCTGAAAAAGGCGCTGAAAGAATTGTTTACTTAATCGCTCTATAGCCGGAATGAAGCGCAATCATAAAAGCCCCTCGGTGCTGCGACGCTACGAACATGTAATCGGCGTGCTGATTAAATATGGGTTCGAAGACTTTATCGCAAACTCCGCAATCGCAAAATTTAAAAAAGCGGCCAGGGCGCTGACGCCAGTCCATCAAGGGGTTTCCGGCTTGGAATTCAATACCTACGAACGCATCCGGATGGTTTGCGAGGAATTGGGGCCAACTTTCATCAAGTTCGCCCAAATCGCCTCCAACCGTCCGGATTTGCTGCCTGATGAACTGCTGCTCGAACTGGAAAAATTCCAGGATCACGCCGTCCCGGTGCCTCCAGAGGCAATCATCGCCGTTATCGAGGAGGAACTCGGCCAACCGGTGGACACGCGCTTCGAACGCTTCGACGCCAAACCGCTCGCCTCTGCTTCCATGGCCCAGGTGCATCGCGCCCGGCTGGTCGGCGGCAAGGAGGTCGTCCTTAAAGTACAAAGACCAGGAATAGACCTCACCATCGAGGAAGATATCGCCGTGCTGAAAGGCCTCGCCCGCATGGCAGAACGCTATATGCCGCATCTGGGCGCCTACCAACCGGTTGACCTGGTGAAAATGTTCGAACGCAGTATCCGAAAGGAACTGAAATTCACCATGGAAATGGCAAACGTGCGCCGGTTCGAACGCCATTTCGCAGGCAATCCAGATATTTACGTGCCCAGCGTCTATCCGGAGTTTACGACTGACCGGGTGCTCTGCATGGAATACATCGAGGGACTTAAAATTACCGATCTGCGGGCGCTGGAAAAAATCGGCCTGACCGGCCCGGAATTGGCCCGCAAAGGCATCGGATTGTACTTTCAACAAATATTCGAATTCGGGTTTTTCCACGCCGACCCCCACCCGGGTAATATCTTCGTCCTCCGCGATCAGCGAATCTGCTTCATAGATTACGGCATGATGGGTACCATCATCGATTCGGACAAAGAACTGCTGGCCGACCTGCTGCTGTCTGTCTACGAAAAAGACGTGGAAGCCATGAAAAAAGCGCTTAAACGATTTTCTTTTAGCGCAGAATCCATCAATGACAAAAATCTCGAATACGATATCATTGATTATTTTGAAAACTACTCCTCCGTTACGGTGGACCAAGTGCAGGGCGAAGAGGTCATGGCCGCATTGAATGCACTTTTTTTTGATTATAAAATAAAAATTCCAAGCAATCTCCTCCTGCTGATGAAGGCGCTCGTCATCATCGAAGGCGTAGGCCTCACGCTCGACCCCAAATACAATATCATCGGCAACATCACGCCGTTCGTCCAACGCCTGCTGACACAAAAATATACGCCCGAAAAACTCTCCCGCCTACTCGCTAAATCGGTGCGGAATATCTACACCCTGGCCGCTACTTTCCCCGAAGACGCGCGCGAAATCATAAAAAAAATCCGCCGCGGAAAATTACACATCGAATTTGAACACAAGGGCATCGAACCGCTGCTCCAAAAAATGGAGACGGTGTCCAATCGAATCGCTTTCACCCTGCTGCTGGTCGCCCTGCTGGTCAGCTCCGCGCTCATCGTGGTCGCCGATGTGCCGCCCAAATACCACGGCATGCCGGTGGTTGGACTCGTGGGCTTTATTGTGTCCGGATTGCTGTCACTTCGGCTGATTTATTCGATTATGAAACATGGAAAGTTTTAGCCGTCAGGAAAATAACCGATATCGGACAGGATTCGCAATCTTATAGACGTTCTGTTGAACTCTTCTCCGCTTTCCGGGTTTGATTTCCCGGAAACTTGCCGCATATTTGCGCCGCTAAAAAATGAGATATGGCTTACGAATTCAAACTTCCTTCCCTGGGTGACGGAGTAACCGGGAAAGTACTCGATATCCTGGTGCAGGCCGGCGATAAAGTCAGCAAAGAGCAAATCGTGCTGGTTGTTGGTACCGATAAAGTGGACGCTGAAATGCCGGTGGATGCCGATGGCGAAGTTGAGGCTGTCCTGGTAAAAAAAGGCGATGATGTAACGGAGGGAACTCCCGTGCTCCGCCTGCGCGCAGACACTGCCGCCGCGCCCGCTCCCACGCCTGCCACAGCTCCCGCCGTGCCTGTCGCGCCGCCCGCGCCGGAGGCTGTATCGGTTGCCGCGCCGGTATCCAGCCTGCCGCCCGCCGCCCAAGCGCCGGAAGGCGGCAAATTGCGCGTCAGCCCGCTCGCCCGCAAACGCGCAAAAGAGTTCGGCGTCAGCCTCGACGATGTCCGCGCCGCTGACGGCGCAGCCCGCATCAGCTACAAAGATGTGATTGACCATGTGAAAAATCGGATGGGAACAGGTAGCACTCCAGCCACCGGCACAGCCATGGCCCATAAAACACTCCCCAATTTCGAAAAATTCGGCCCGGTCATCCGCGAAGAACAAAGCCGAATCGGTGTGCTCACCGCTGATAATATGGTGTACGCTTTCAACGCAATCCCGCATGCCTGGATTTCTGAAAAAGCCGATATCACCCGACTGGAACAATTGCGCCAACAATATAAAGATACCGTAAAAGCCGCAGGCGGCAGCCTCACCACCACCGCCATCCTCACGAAAGCTATCGCAGCCGTGCTGCGTAAAATGCCGCAGTTCAACGCCAGCTACGACGTCGAAAAACGAGAAATTATCTACAAAAAATACTACCACATCGGCATCGCCGTGGATACGCCGCGCGGTCTGCTGGTGCCGGTTATCCGCAACGCCGATCAAAAAACGCTGACGGAAATCTCCGTGGAATTGTCCGAACTCTCCAAACGCACCCGCGAGGGTAAAAATAAACCGGAGGACCTCGAGGGCGGCACGTTCTCCATCTCCAATATCGGCGGAATCGGCGGCACCAATATGCTCTCGATCGTCAACTGGCCGCAGGTAGCCATCCTCAGCGTCACCGCCGCACACTACGAACCGCACTGGAATGGCGCTGCCTTCGAACCGCGCCTCCGGATGCCCATGACGATTGGATGGGATCACCGGGTAATCAATGGCGCCGACGCCGCCCGGTTCCTCCAGGAACTGAAAAATATCCTCGAAGAACCCTTCCTCGGGTGGCTGTAAAGATGGGGTAGATATTTTATCGCCGAAACACACGCGCGATAAAATTCTCACGCAGGTCTATAATTGACCGCTTTTGGAGCGCCACGAACAAATTACGGCCGCGCCACGCTATTATTGTGCTCGCACTCCCGGCTTCTCCGTATTTTCGCCGACTGAAATACGCACAATATGACACAACGCTCGCTATTCTTTGTCCTCCTGCTCCTATTCAGTCAGTGTAATCCGGGCAGCGACCCGGATTTTCGCCCCGGCAGAACGCCGGAAATAAAGCGTAAGGCAACCACGCGCTTCGAACGCCTCGATCCCGCGCGTACCGGCGTGCAATTTGTCCAAAATATCACCGAAACGTATGACTACTCTTTCGTCTTAGATCCATACATTTATAACGGCGGCGGGGTAGGGGTACTGGATTTTGACCTGGACGGGCTGCAAGACCTCTACTTCACGGCCCGCCAGGGCGAATGCCGCCTCTATCGGAATACTGGCGGCCTCCGATTCGAGGACGTCACAGCCAAAGCCGGCGTGGCCGCAGCCGCCGGATTGAAGACCGGCGTCGCCGTGGCAGACGTCAACGCGGATGGATTTCCAGACCTCTACGTATGCCGTACCGGGCTGAAACCATCTGCCGACCGAATCAACCTCCTTTTTATCAATAATAAAAATGGCACGTTCTCCGAAAGCGCCGCGGCGTACGGATTGGCCGACCTCAGCGCCAGCCAATGTGCTAATTTTTTCGATTTTGATCTCGACGGCGACCTGGATTTGTACGTCGTCAACCAACCGGTCGAAAATAATACCATCAACAACCTGGATTTTGTGCCCGGCCCCGACAAAACGGTCAGAAACCAGCCCCCCCGCCTCATTCACGATACTGATCGCCTCTATCGCAACGAGGGAGCCGGCCGCTTTACCGATATTTCGCAGGAAGCCGGTATCTGGAACCGGGCTTGGGGCCTGTCTGTCACCACTTCCGATTTTAACGACGACGGCTACCCTGATCTCTACATCGGGAATGATTTCGTGATGCCCGATTTTGTCTATATCAACAATCGGCGCGGCGGCTTCGAAGACCAAGGCGAGCGCTGGTTCCGCCATACCTCCAACCATACCATGGGCGTGGATATCGCCGATCTCAACAACGACGCTCTGCTCGATCTGATCGCCCTCGATATGCTCGCCGAACCCTGGGAGCGACGGAAAAAACTCATGTCCACCATGATCCTCGAACGATACCGCCAAATGGTCGCGCTCGGCTACGGACATCAGGTCATGCGCAATACCTTGCAAATGAACAACGGGGACGGCAGTTTTTCAGAAATTGGCTGCCTGGCGGGCGTTTTCGCGACCGACTGGAGCTGGGCGCCGCTCATCGCCGATTTCGACAACGACGGGTGGAAGGATATCTTTATCTCAAACGGTATCAAACGCGATTTGAATGATATGGACTTTCTGTTCTACACCGCCGATTCGATCAACCGAACCGGTGGGATCAATCGCCGGCGTTTTAAAACGTTCGAAGATTTCTCTGGCCTTATGCCCTCTCAGCCCGTCCGGCAGTATATGTACCAAAATAACGGCTCGTGGACCTTCGACGACGTTTCGGAATCCTGGGGCTTTTCAAGCCCGCATTTCAGCAATGGTGCAGTGTATGCCGACCTGGATAATGACGGCGACCTCGACCTGGTCGCCAACTGCATGACGGAATCCGCCGGCGTCTATGAAAATAAAGCATCCACGCTCAATGAAAATCACTGGCTGCAAATCAAATGCAAAGGCCCGGCCGGAAACCCCGGCGGAACGGGCGCGAAAGTCTGGGTGCAATTCAACGGACAAACTTTTTTCCAGGAAATGACGCCAAGCAGGGGATTCTACTCCTCGGTTGAACCGATCCTGCAAGTCGGATTAGGCGCCGCCACCCGCGTGGAATCTGTCGAAATTGAGTGGCCCGGCGGTCTGTACCAGCGACTGGAAAATCTGCCCGCCGACCAGCGGCTGATCCTCGATGTCGCGAATGCACAACCGGGCGCCCGCCCGCGCCCGGCCTACGCGCCGCCTTTGTTTATACCCGAGACCGCCGCCGGATTGAATTACGTGCACCAGGAAAACCCATTCGAGGATTTTGACCGGGAACGTCTCCTCCCCAGGCGCTTCAGCACGCCCGGCCCTTGTCTGGTCGCCGCTGACGTAAATGGCGATGGACTCGACGACGTATTCGTCGGAGGCGCGAGCAACCAGCCGGGCGCCATCTTTTTGCAAAAATCAACCGGCAAATTTCTGCCCGGCGCCCCATTGGGCTCGGTGTCTGACAAAAAGGAGGAGGACGCCGGGGCGCTTTTTTTCGATGCAGACGGTGATGGCGATACCGACCTCCTTGTCGCCTCGGGCGGCAATGAAATGCCGCTCGAAAGTGGCGCATACCAACCCCGTTTGTATAAAAACGATGGGAAAGGTCGGTTTACCCTCGACGCCAAAGCGCTCCCCGTACTGGCTTTAAGCGGCAAAGCCCTCGCTTTCCTGGATGCCGACAGCGACGGTGACCTGGATCTGTTGCTGGGCGGCAGGGTAACGCCAGGACAATATCCCGCTGCGCCGGCCTCTTTTCTGCTGCGGAACGATGGGGGCGTATTCTCTGATCAAACGGCCGCGCTCGCACCCGCGCTCGCCCGAATCGGGATGGTCTCCGACATAAAAACGGCGGATATTAACCGGGATGGAAAACCGGAAATCCTGCTGACCGGCGACTGGATGCCGATTACCGTGCTGGCGTGGAATGGCCGACAGTATGCCGATGCCACTGCCCAATTCGGGCTACAACAAACGAACGGCTGGTGGAATTGCCTGCTCGCAGCGGATCTGGACGGCGACGGCGACCTCGACCTGGCCGCCGGCAATCTGGGGCTGAATACCCGCTTTAAAGCCTCCAAAGAAGCCCCGCTACGGGTATATGCCAAAGACCTCGACGGCAATGGCAGCCTGGATCCGCTCCTAGCAATGGCAGACGGCGACCGCTACGTAACCGTGACGCTTCGTGATCCGCTGGCTATGCAGATCGGTGGCGCTTATCTAAAAAAGAATTTTCCCCGCCATACGCCCTACGCGCGCGCAGCCATCACGGATGTTTGTCCGCCCGAAACCCTCCGGAGCGCGCTTCGACTGGAGGCGCATAGTTTGCAGTCTGCCTGGTTCGAAAATCAGGGGGGGCGATTTATTCAACACAACCTCCCACAGGAAGCCCAAGTCGCTCCAGTCTTCGCCTTACTCGCCTTGGACGCAAACGGCGATGGTCGAAAAGACTTGCTGGCGCTCGGCAACGACGATGGCGTCGAAGTGGAGACAGCCCGACTCGACGCCTCCAACGGCTGCCTGCTACTGGGTAATCAACAGGACGGATTCCGGTTTATGCCCAATCGGGAACATGGCCTGCGCGCAGAGGGTCAGGTACGCGCCGCCGCACTGCTGCGCAACCAGCTGCTGCTCGTCGGAAATAACAATGGCCCCGTACAAACCTGGCGACTGCAACCAGGATCTAAGAATTTTTAACCCGCCCGTTTTCAAATTTCTTATCATTTCCCGCCGGTATTGTCTATCTTTACAGCCTATTCACTAACATCTTTAACTCGCTACAATTATGTCAGTAAAAGCAAAGTATCAATCCGTACTCGACCTTGGTGAAAAAATCGGAACGAAAAATGGATATGTCAAAGAAGAAAATGGCGTACTCAAAATAGGCGGTACCGTCCACTGCCAGTATGAAAAAAATCAACTGTGGAACGCCATTAAAGCCATTGGCGGCGAAAAACCGAGCGATATCCAAGCCGATATTGATGTGGAAACGAACGATTATTACGCAAAATATACGGTTGAAAAAGGCGATACGCTCGGAAAAATCTCGAAGCATTTTTACGAGGAGGCCGGAAAATACATGCAAATTTTCAATGCCAATCGCGATATTCTGGACAATCCGGATTTGATCCATCCCGGACAAGTACTCACAATTCCGTTTGAGCAGTAATTTGTCCGCCTGTCCGCACAAGGCGTTATCCCCGGCGGCGGGATAACGCCTTTTTTGCATGTACGCCGGGAAATCGTAGTTTAATAGAGCAAAACCCCGGTTTAATCGAAACATTTTTTTTCCTGCGAAACACGCCGCCACATTTGCTTATCCAAAGACCTGTATCATTCAAAAATTTGTAATCGCGACGAATCGCAGCGGCGGTGGCCAACAGGCCCTCGGCGCACAATTCGGCAAAGCGGGCACATGCTATCGTTTCGAGCTTATGCGTCAGATACTGAGAATCTTATTTGAAGGCGCCTCCCAAGCCTGGCAGCAGCTGACTGCCAACAAATTGCGCTCGTTCCTGTCTTTACTGGGCGTCACGATTGGGATATTCTGTATTATCGGTGTAAAAAGCGCAGTAGATTCCCTGGAAGACAATATTCGGGGAAGCATGGCCAAACTCGGCAACGATGTGGTGTACCTCGAGAAGTTCTCCTGGTCGGAAGACCCCGGTAGAAATTTCTGGAAGTGGATGCGCCGCCCTAATTTTTCGTACGAGGAGTACGTCACGCTGAACGATCGGCTCAAAATGGCAGATAAAGTCGGGTTTTGGCAATTCCTGGGCTCCAAAACAGTAAAATGGAAATCCTCCTCTGCCGAAAACGTCTTTTTCCTGGGCATTACGGAAGCCAATAACGAGTTGTTCAACCTCGAATTTGAAGGCGAGGGCCGATTTTTCTCTCCAAATGAATATCAAAGTGGCGCTAACGTCTGTATCCTCGGCAATACAGTCGCAAAAGGCTTGTTTGGCGAGCGCATTGAGCCCTTAGATAAGGAAATTAGCGTGGGCGGCCGTCGGATGCGCGTCGTCGGCGTCCTGAAACCCTCCGGAAACGATATATTAAAACCCTTCAATTTTGATAACGGAATTTTAGTCGGCTATAACCTGGCCCGGCGTGGTTTCAACGTGCGCGCAAAAGGCCAGTGGGAGCGTACGAGCATCGCGGTAAAAGCAAGTCCAGGAGTTGATTTAGAGGATCTAAAAGACGAGATTATTGGGGTTTTGCGGGCTGTCCGGCGTTTGCCGCCCCGCGAGGAAAATGACTTCGCGCTGAATACGCTCTCGATCGTCAGCGGTGTATTTGACAATATCTTCAGCACGATCAATATCGCTGGGTTTGTCATTGGCATCTTTGCATTGGTGGTCGGGATGTTCTCCGTGGCCAACATCATGTTTGTCTCCGTAAAAGAACGCACCAGCATCATCGGGATCAAGATGGCCTTGGGCGCCAAGCGCTGGTTTATCCTGCTGGAAATCCTGCTTGAGGCCGTGGTGCTGTGCATCGTTGGCGGGTTGTTGGGGTTGGCGCTGATCTGGGCAACTACGACGATTATCACGCAGGCGATTGATTTCAAAATCTATCTTTCTGCCGGCAATATGCTGGTCGGCGTACTTACCTCTATCTTGGTTGGCGTAATCTCCGGCTTGATCCCGGCAATCCAAGCCAGCAGCATGGATCCGGTGGAGGCCATCAGAAAATAAACTAAGGCGCTCGACGGCAACACAAGATGGTATATTTTAATCGGCGGGCGCTTGTATGCAGGCGCCCGCCGGTCAAGTAAACCAAAAACAGCATGGTTGCAAAAACGGAACCAGGCGGCTGCCTGCGACTGATCCCTCCCAAAGGGTTCATTTTTCGCGCGACAGCAAATCGAATACGGCGTTATTACCAACCAAATACGACATGGGCCACTCCTGAATAATCAGAAATGGCCCAAGCGCTTTATTCATCAAAGTGTTAACTTCGAATTGGAATTACCATTTGTCGCGATTGCCGCCGCCGTAACCGCCGCCGCGATTACCACCGCCGCCGCCGCCGTAACCGCCACCGCGATTACCACCACCGCCGCCGCCGTAACCGCCACCGCGATTGCCACCGTAACCGCCACCGCGGTTACCGCCGCCAAAGCCGCCACCCCCGCTGCGTTTTTCGCGCGGTTCAGCCTCTTTTACGACGATTGTGCGGCCATCGAATTCAGCGTCGTTGAGCGCCTCGATTGCTGCGCGCGCCTCATCGTCATTTGGCATTTCTACGAAACCAAAACCTCTGGAACGGCCGGTTTCTTTGTCTAAAATAATGGATGCCGAGGTAACTTCCCCGAACTCTTCAAAGGCTTGACGGAGGTCGTCTTCCCTGGTCTTGAAGTTGAGTTTTGAAACGAAAATGTTCATGTTGAAAGAAAACAAAGTCAAATAATGGCACAAGATACGAAATAAATCTCAGCCCGCAATTTATTTTTATTTTTTTACAAAAAAAGATGCTAAACCGTTTTTACATTCTTCCGGCGGAAGTAAAAATTCGATCCCAGTTGACCCCTTTCAGGATAGAGCCATTCTTGGTAGAGAACCAGATAAACAGGGGCTTACCCACGATATGATCCTCGGGTACATATCCCCACACACGGGAGTCTTCCGAGTTGTGGCGGTTGTCACCCATCATCCAGTAGTAATTTTGTTTAAATGTGTAGTTGGTTGTTTCCTTGCCGTTAATGAAAAATTTGCCATCGCGTACGACTAGTTCGTTGCCCTCGTACACCCGGATAATGCGCTCGTAAAAAGCGATATTTTCTGGGGTGAGGGGCGTAGTTGTGCCTGCTTTTGGAATATAAATCGGGCCGAAGTCATCTACCGTCCACGCGCCGTAGTTTTTGGCGTCGTTCGGGAAAACATACCCTGGATATCGCGCGCTGGTTGGCACGCGTTCTACGCGGACATTTGTGCCGAATTTGGCAATTGCTGCGGCCTGCTGCGCGTCCAGGTTGAAATATCCTGCTTTGGCGGCAGTTCCCGGTGCAGTTCCCGGCGGATCTAAGTCGTAGATATTTACACCCAGCGCTTCTATTTTTGCAAAGTTCAAGTCAACGCCTGGAGCGTTCACGCGGTAGGTGAACTGCTGATGCGCTGGGTTGGGCGCTTTTTTGCCGTCAATATATAGTTGGCCGTCTATGATTTGTAGCGTATCGCCGGGCACACCTACGCAGCGTTTGATATAGTGATCCTTTTTATCAATCGGCCGGGTTACAATCGGCAGGTTGGCAAATTGCGGATTTTTGTCAAATCCTTCCCGACGCCACTGGTAAATATCGTATGTGCGCCCCGGCGTTATGATCACGCTGTCGCCTGCCGGGAAATTAAATACAACCGGTTCAAAACGATCAATGGACTCGATAGCCGGCAAGCGATAGTAGGGTAGGGATGGCTTTTCCAGGTACGATTCGCGGTCAAGCAGGCGCGAAATGCCCGAGCGTTTGGGTGCGCTGCTGAATCGGTTGTGTACCAGCGGAAACTGGATCCCGGTCATAGGCGTCCGAATACCATAATGCGCCTTACTGACAAAGAGAAAGTCGCCGACTTTGAGCGTGCCTTCCATCGAAGAGGTAGGAATAACATAGGCTTCGATCAGGAACATGCGAATGAACGCAGCTGCAAATACGGCGAAAATAATCGCTTCTGTCCATTCGCGAACGGCAGATTTCTTGTAGGGATTCGCCGCCTCCAGTTTTTTAAGCGCGAGTTTATCCTGTTTTTGCTCGGCCTCATGATATTGGCGGTGGAACTCCCGCTCTTGTTCCAGTACTGGCCCTAAGTAGCGATCCTTTTCATTTCTTCCGATCAGGAAAAAAGAGATCGGGGCATATACCACCGCGATAAACGACTGCCAAAAACTAAACTTGCCAAAAGAACGCACCATATCAATGCAAAGCCCGGCGTAGATAAAAATATTGACAATCGGAAAAAGCAGCCACAGCGCATAGTAAGGCTTACGCCCGGTCATTTTGCACCATTCTACCGCGGCAAGACCTGGGACGACGGCCTTCCAGCCGGGAATACCGGCTTTTTCAAAGAGCCGAATCATACTCAATCCGAGCAGCGTGTACAAGACGATAAAAAAGAGTAGAACAGACATGGGCTTTTAGTTTTGGAAATAAATTTATTCGTAACTAGTTAGCAGGTGGCGTCTGAGCCAAAAAAGCATCCATCTTTCGCCAGACAAAGCGATTTTTTGCAGACCATAGCACAGCGCTACGATAAAAAAATCGCGGAGTATGGCGGGAAATGGGATTTTTTGGGCCAGACAGCGATCCTGCTAACCAGTTGCATTTATTCTTCCGTGGTCGCGCGCTTCTTGCGGCGCGTTTTGAACAATTCCGCCACCTCCTTTTCCTTCAAAAAATGCATATCTACAAACTGTGTGGAGACAAACCGCTTGATATCCTGGTAGTCTTTTCCGCGTTTGTCCGTGTATGTTTTTAGCAGGGCGTCCACGTAAGTCATAGATAAACGCTCCACTTCAAGATTGAATTGCTCGTTGCCAAAAATCTGCATATACAGGTTAAAGATTTTCGTCAACTCAAAATAATCGCCATACTCCCGCTCCGTCAGTCCGGCGGTCAGTCGTTTGAAATAGTTGAGGATCAGTTCGCGCAGACACGCAATTTCGACGGAGAGGCCCTCGTGCGCATTGCAAAAATCACGGACGGCTTCCATCGTATCCGGATGCACATATCCGAGGCTGTGGACTTTCTCTGCGATCAGGTAGTAATCCGAAATCCGATCTTGAACCGTGCGCTGGATGAGGGCATGCATCCTGCTATCCTGGGTTGAATCCATCTGCAGCGGTGCGCGGTACAAGGATAGCAGGAAACGCAGATACAGCTCGTCGAATTCGAGCAGATTTTTGCGCTCCCGTTCAAAGTGCGTTTTGAAGTTTTGCTGTTCAGTTGCGTCCATTTCGATGAAATTGCCAGTCATTGCCAGCATCTCCATGTACTCTTCGGTTCCGAAAAACTCTGTGCGATCCAGGAATTCCCGGATTTGGGTTTTCAGGCTGGAATTGTCGCGCCCCAATTCAAAGCGTTTGATCATGAACTGGCGCAAGGCGGAGAAGTTGGCCTTCATCTCCCCGAGGCTCTGCGGAAAATCGGCAGAAAAATACAGTTCATTGCGGAATTGGTTGGCGTACCGGCGATACAAATCCTCGCGCTCGTGGATGTCCCAAAACCGATCATTTTTTTGCTGTTGCAGGAAATACCGGATGCGTTTATTGTCAATTCGGCTCAAAAGATTGGTAATCCAAATATCGGAACTAAGTGCAAATCCAACTTGGATGGTTTGTCCAATGCGTTTGCGCAGCAATTCGAAGTGGGGCGATTGGCAGATCGCCAGCAGAATTTCTTTGAAGTGGTCGTTGGGCCGCACGTAGCGGTACTGGTTGCTGACTTCCCCGCGCAGCACCGCATAGCCCAGCACGCGGGGCAGGTACAGTCCTTCGAAATTCTCATTCAGCATATACTGTTCCAGCAGGGGCAATTGAAGCGGCGCTTCGGACGCGACCAGGTGGTGGAGTTCAGCCAGCGCGGGCTCGTATAACCGGCGCAGTTCGTTGTAATAGGACTCCTCTTCTTCTTCCGAATATTGGGCCAGCGCGGGCGAGCCCTGAATTTCCGCCGCGATTTCGCCGAGGCGTTGGTAGTACTTTTCGTCTAAGGTTTGCATACGAAATTAGCGATGTTTGTCGAACGATTTTTGAAAAAAGACCTGGCAAAGCAGCAAAGGCTTTGCCAGGTCTTAAACTCCAGGCTTAAAATTTAATCAAATTTTGATTGCGAGGCGAAACTGGAATTTTTTTTTTAACAAGCCAAATTTTGCAGTCGAATGCGGGTGATTCGGCGAAAAATTTAGCGAAGTTGAAAATCAAATTTGGCAGGTACAGCCCAGAAATAAAAAATTGAACAAACTCTTATATGGACAAAGGTAAAACTTTGCCGAAAATAATCAATTTATTCTTCCGTTTTTTCTTCTGTGGCCGGTGCTTCTGCGGATGCTTCTACCTCCGGTGCTTCTTCAACGGGCGCAGGGGCCTCTTCCACTACAGGCGCAGGGGCGGGTTTGACTTTCGGTTTGCCGTCAATTGTTTTGAGCAGCTGGCGTTTTTTCTCTGCCGTCGCTTCCCGATGGGATTGAATACGGGATTGTTTTTCCGCGATGTACGCGTTCATTTTTTCTTCTACCTGCTCCGTTGTCAATACACCTTTTTTCACGCCGCCCAGCAAGTGTTTCTGGTAGAGCACCCCTTTAAAGCGAAGGATTGCGCGGACGGTATCGGTCGGTTGAGCGCCATTTTCCAACCACTCAAGGGCGCGCTGATTGTTCAATTCGATCGTCGCAGGAACAGTGAGCGGGTTGTAGGTGCCGATTTTGTCAATATAGCGGCCGTCGCGCGGTGCGCGCGCATCTGCAATGACGATGTGATAAAAAGGCGCTTGCTTGCGGCCTTTACGCTGGAGGCGAATTTTAACTGGCATACGAAAATTTTAAATTTGTGAGGAGAATGTCTCGCCCGATCCCTTACCTCGGTAACCTCGGGCTTTTCGCGGCCGCAAAGGTACGGCAATGTTTGTGATAAAACCAAATTTCTTTTGTTTTCTTAAAAACCGCGGCTTTCGAATCCAAAACGGTTGGGCGTTCGGTCGGCATTTATTTCTTTCCCGCAGATTTGACTATCTTTGCGCTTCGCTTAGAAGCGTGTTCTTCGCTATGGAAAAAATTATTATTCTTGATTTTGGGTCGCAATATACGCAGTTGATTGCACGTCGGGTTCGGGAAATGCAGGTGTATTGCGAGATTATACCGTACAACAAGGCCTTCGACTTTGATCCGCAGGTGAAGGGCGTGATTTTGTCCGGCAGCCCTTTTTCCGTGAAACAGCCGGATGCTTTGCGCCTGGATCTGAACGCATTGGCGGGTAAGCGCCCGCTGCTCGGAATTTGCTACGGTGCGCAGTTACTGGCCGACTATTACGGCGGCACGGTTGCGCGATCCGAGAAAAGGGAGTACGGGAAGGCTTTTTTGAGTGCGTTTCACCGGTCGGATCCATTTTTTCAGGAGGTTTCTCCGCGATCGCAGGTGTGGATGAGCCATGGCGATTCGATTTTGGCGCTTCCTGCCGGTTTTGAGACCCTGGCGGGTACGGAGTCTATTCCCGTAGCCGCTTTTCGGGCCGAGCCGAATCGTTTCGCGCACCCGGTGTACGGTATTCAGTTTCACCCGGAGGTGTATCATAGCCTCGAGGGCTATCAGATTCTGAAAAATTTTGTTTTGGATATCTGCGGCTGTCGCGGCGACTGGACACCTGCGCACTTTTTGGAGGAATCTATCGAGCGGCTGCGCGCCGAAATCGGCGGAGAAAAAGTGATTATGGCGCTTTCCGGCGGGGTGGATTCCACAGTGGCTGCGGAAATTCTGCACCGCGCGATTGGCGACCAGTTGTTTTGTTTTTTTGTGGATAACGGGCTCTTGCGTAAAAATGAATTTGAGCACGTGCTGGCGTCGTACAAATCCATGGGGCTGAACATCGAGGGTGTGGACGCGCGCGATCGGTTTTACGCAGCGCTGGCCGGCGTCAGCGATCCGGAACAGAAACGCAAAATTATCGGCCGCTTGTTCATCGAAGTGTTTGACCAAGAGTCCGAGGCGCATCCGGAATGCCGCTGGCTAGGCCAGGGTACGATTTATCCTGACGTGATCGAATCGGTCAGCGTGCACGGGCCTTCCGCAACGATCAAAAGCCACCATAATGTCGGCGGACTGCCCGAAAAGTTGAAATTAAAAATTGTAGAACCGCTCCGCATGTTGTTTAAAGACGAGGTGCGTCGCATCGGTCGGGAATTACAGATACCGGAATCCATTCTGCAGCGGCATCCGTTTCCGGGGCCGGGTTTGGGCATCCGGATACTCGGCGACATTACGCCGGAAAAAGTGCGGCTGCTCCAGGAAGCGGATGATATTTTTATCGGAAAATTGAAGGCGCACGGATTGTACGAGGCTGTATGGCAGGCCGGCGCCATACTGCTCCCGGTGCAGTCTGTCGGCGTCATGGGCGATGAACGCACCTACGAACAGGCGCTGGCGCTTCGTGCGGTGAATTCCACAGACGGGATGACCGCCGAGTGGAGTCGCCTGCCGTACGACTTTCTGGCGGAGGTTTCGAGCGAAATCATCAATCATGTAAAAGGCATCAACCGGGTGGTGTACGATATCAGTACCAAGCCGCCGGCGACGATTGAATGGGAATAGGACGCGTGGCAGCAGAAAAAATGCGCGGAGCACCAAACAAACGCATCCTGTTCTCTATTTCTGCGTTAATTTATAGGTATGAAAAATTTTTTGTTCGGATACTTTTTGGTGCTGCTGCTGGTACTGCAAACCGGCTGCTATACGTTTAAGGGGATTTCCATTGACCCGGCGGTTAATACCTTTTCCGTTCGAATTTTTGAAACCATTGCGCCCAATGCGCCGCCTACCCTGGGTGTTGATTTTACCGAACGGCTAAAAGATAAGGTGCGTACCGAAACCCGGCTCTTGTTGTCGTCTGCCGGTTCGGACGTGGAGTTTGCCGGAAAAATCACCGATTTTCGGGTGACCCCGGTGGCGCCCCGTCCGGGCGAGTTGGTAGCGCTGAACCGCTTGGAGATTCGAATCCGCGTTGCGTACACCAGTAGCCTGGATGAGAAATATGGGTGGCCTGCCGAGCGCGACTTCAGCCATTTTGCCGAATTTTCTAATGACGTGGATCTGCTGACTGTCCAGGATGCACTGATCCGGCAAATCGGCGACCAGCTGCTGGAAGATATCTTCAATGCAGCATTTAATAATTGGTAATCCAAAACCGTTTTGAAAGAATGACCCAGGAGCGATTTTTACAGATACTGCAAACGCCGGATTTGCTGGCGGGCATCTCTTACGAGGAGATCAAAACGCTGGCGCTGGCCTATCCCGCTGTGCATAACTTCCGGGTTTTGCTGGCGCTCAAAGCCCAACAGACGGATCATCCGGAATTTAAAAAGCAGTTGGCGACGGCGGCAGCCTACGCGCTGGATCGCAATAAACTATTTTTAATGTTTGTACCCGCGCAGATTGT
>JBEIDF010000066.1:0-16758 GCA_040383605.1 Lewinellaceae bacterium | reverse complement strand
CGTGGCAATTACGCGGGCGCCAAGCGCCTTGCACAATTGAACGGCGGCCGTACCAACACCCGAGGCAGCCGCATGCACTAGTGCCCATCGTCCGCTAGTAAGGCCACCTTGCACAACCAGGGCGTCCCACGCAGTGATGAATACTTCGGGGATAGCAGCAGCATCCGCCAACGGAACTGAATTCGGGATCCGCATTGCCTGTCGTAGCGGTTGCGCACGGCGCTTCCGTGCAACAGCAGGCCGTTGGAATAATTTTTTGTGCCTTTTTTATTGAGGTGCAGGTTCAGTTCGCCCCGGCCTTCGCTGGACGTGAACGCATTGACAAACACCGGCTCGTCGAGGTGGGGTTTTACCAACTCGGCGTTTATTTGTCCGCTAATACCGGCGTACCCATTTTTCACCGTGCTGGCGCCTTTCGCCAATTGGATACTCTCCAGCCAGGTGCCGGGCACCATTTCAAAAGCGAACGGCGTGGCGATGCCCTGCATGGTGGGTCGGTTTTCCACCATAAACTGGCTGTAAATTCCGCGCAGGCCCAGCATCTGGATTTCCTTGACGCCCGTAACGGCATTGGAATAGACCACATCCACGCCGCCGTTGGTTTCAAAACTCTCGGACAAGTTGCAGCAGGGCGCCTTGCGCAGCTCCCGGCCGCCGATCGTTTCGATGTTGCGGGTGGACAGCGTGGAGACCTTGTTGTCAAAACTGCGCTCGCTGACCGTCACCTCCTGCAGCACGGCCACGCCGGCGACTTCGATCCACAGGCTGTCTTCTCCGGGCAGCACGGGGATTTCCGCCGGTTCATAGCCGACGTATTTGACGATAATGACGCCTTCATTGGAGCGTTTGGGCAGCCAAAATTGCCCTTCGGTATCCGTGATGGTACCGATTTTAGTATCCGCCCAATAGACCGTCGCGCCGATCAGGCGCTCTTCTTTTTCATTGGTAACGATACCGTATAGTTTGGAAACGTCTTGCGCGAGGGCAAGCGCCGGCACAAGCAGTCCGGCAAAAAATAGAAATAGCGATTGGATTTTCATGACCGATTGCTTTTGATCTTGTTCAAATAAGGGAATAGCGGCCTGCCAGTGGCGGCGGCGCAAAGGAGCAATTGCTTGTGCGTCCTCGGGACGACAAGCGGCAAGCGGTCTGGACTAACAGCGGAAAATTTGGAGTCGGATACCGATTTCCCGGCCCGAAAGCGGGGGCGGCGCTTTGTTCAGCGCTTTCCGGACGTAGGTGATTTCCCTGGCGCTATGCAAAGGCCAAACGGGCAACACGGCTGCCGTGGCCAACGGGGTGAAGGATTTAAAGGCGGTATATTCCACCAGGTATTTCACCTTGAGTTGGAATACCTTCGTAGTTTTTTTGGTGCAATCGCCGGCGTCTGATTGCTTTTCGCAGTGGGATTTTTGCGCCAGTTTCGCGCAGCAGGCCGGGAGATCGGCCCGGCAGCAATCGCCGGCGGCATCCGTTTTGCCGCAGGCGGGCGCGGCGTCAAATAACGAGATACTGGTTTCGCCCGCGCAATAGCAATATATTTGGTGTACGCTTACGCCCATCGTGGCGACGAGGAGCGCCGCGATCAGCGACCAAGAGACATATTTGCGCAGGTGTAGGGACATAGCGAAAGAATCGCTGCAAAATTACGGGTTTTTGGATTCAAACTTCCAAATAAAAATATTTGCCCCCCGTGTAAAGTCGCAACTGGTTAGCAGGTACGTAGAATCTATGTAACTGGTTAGCAGGTCGCGTCTGAGCCAAAAAAGGATCCATTTTTCGCCATACTTTGCGATTTTTTTTGACCATAGCGCTGCTATGGCCTGCAAAAAATCGCAAAGCATGGCGGAAAATGGGACTTTTTGGGCCAGACAGCGATCCTGCTAACCAGTTACGAATCTATTTTACATTTCCTCCGGCCCCTCCCCAACCCAGTCGCCAATCACCCATTCATTTGCGCACAGCGGCTTGAGTTGTTCGTCAATAAACGCGCGCACCTCGTGGATAATTTCTTCCGGGTACAGCAGGTGGATATTCGGTCCGGCGTCGAGGGTAAAACAGACCAGGTGGCCGGTATCCGCGCGGTACTGGCGGATGCGTTTGATCATCTCCAGCGAGTTGGGCTCCATGAGCATATAGGACGGATCGCTGCACATCATCAGGGCATGCAGGGTGAGCGCTTCGTCTTCCGCGATTTTGCCGAATTCCTGCAGATCGCCCGCGCGAAGCACATCCAACAGGCGATTCAGTCGGCGGCGCGCCTGCTCGTAGCGCGGTTCGGCGTAGGGATTGCCCTTCATGAGGGCGTGGCCGGCGCGACTGGAAACCGCCTTCTCGCCGGCGCTGACGATCAGGATATCGTTGTGGAGCGATTTGAACAGCGGATGCAAAAAATCTTCCGCAGGCACGGCGTATTCGTCTGAAGCGCCGGGCACATCGGGCGTAGCGCCCCACACCGCTGCGTACGGGTAAATGGATCGGCAGGCGCTGCCGCTGCCCAGGCGCGCAATTTCCGAGGCCTTGCGATCGAAAGTTTCCGGATCGCCCAGCGTGCCGAGCAGCGCATCCTCGAGGGAACAGAGGCAGAGCGCCAGGGCCGACATAGAAGAGGCCGAGGAGGCAATACCGGCCGAGTGCGGGAAAGAATTTCCCGAGCGGACGCGCAGGCTGAGTTCCGGCAAAAAGGGAAAAACCGGTTTCAGGCTTTCCAAAAACGCCAGAATCTTGGCGCGAAACGCCTCGTTCGGTTCGTCGTGAAACAGAAACTCCAATTCGATTTCCTCCCCCGGCGTTTCCCGCGGCGCGTATTCCAGCGCCATATCCGTGAAAGAGGCGGAAAGGGTGAAACTGATCGAGGGGTTGCGCGGCAATTGACGGCCGTGCTTGCCCCAATATTTGATGATGGCGATGTTGCTCGGAGAGCGCCAGAAAAACTGGCCGGAACTGGTATGCATGGCGCGGGTGAAGTTGTGGGCGGCAAAATTAAGCACGCGGCGGCGAATCCCGGAAGGTTTGTTTAACTTTTATCTACTTTAAATTAAACATTATTTTATTCAAGGTGTTTAGATGACTACACAATACACACAAGAACTACTTTTTCATGCGTTCGCTTCTAACTTGCGGCCTCGCGGCTGCCCTCGTGTTTATTCACACCGCGCTGGCGGCCCAGCGTATCACAGTCAGCGGCGCCCTCACCGACCGGCAAACCGGCGAATCGCTGATTGGCGCCACCGTGCAAGTCGTCGGACAACGCAACGGCAACGCATCCAACGAATACGGCTTTTACTCTTTGGCCTTGCCGGTTGGCAGTGACTCGGTGCAGCTGCAGTTCAGCTACCTGGGCTATGAAACGGACGTTCGGACGATTCTCCCCAACAAAGACCTCAAACTCAACGTAAGCCTCTCCCAGCAGGGCGCCCTGCTCCAGGAGGTGGTCATCCAGGCCAATGCCTTTGAGGAGCGGGTCAAAAGCACCGAAATGTCGGTGGCCACGATCGGCAGCCGGGAAATCAAAGCCGTGCCGGCGTTGTTTGGCGAAACGGACGTGATCAAGATTTTACAATTAAAACCCGGCATCACCCCGGGCGCGGAAGGCACCACGGGCCTGTTCGTGCGCGGCGGCAACAGCGATCAAAACCTGATCGTGCTCGACGAAGCGGTGGTGTACAACGCCAACCACCTCTTCGGTTTCTTCAGCACCTTCAATCCCGACGCCGTCAAAGACCTGAAAGTATATAAAGGCGGCTTCCCCTCCCAATACGGCGGCCGACTTTCCTCGGTTATTGACGTGCGGATGAAAGAAGGCAACAACCAGGAATTCACCGGCTCGGGCGGAATCGGCCTGATTTCCAGTCGGCTTACGCTGGAAGGCCCCATTCAGAAGGACAAATCCTCTTTTATCGTCAGCGGGCGCCGCACGTATGCCGACCTGATCACCCGCAGCATCAACCGCGCCAATGAAGGCAGTGAAAATTTCAACCCGATTCCGGATTACTATTTTTATGACCTGAACACAAAGGTGAATTTTACCCTCACGGAGAAAGACCGGCTCTATTTGAGTGGGTATTTCGGACGGGATGTGTTTGGTTTTAATAATGAAACCTTTAATTTTCTGTTCGACTGGGGAAATACCACCGGCACCGCCCGCTGGAATCATATTTTCAATCCCAAACTATTTGCCAACACCACCTTTACCTTCTCCGACTACCGCTACCGCATCCGCAATATCCTGCAGGGCTTTTCTTTCAACCTCGGCTCGGAAATCCAGGATATCAACGCCAAAGTGGATTTCTATTACCAGCCCAACAACAAGCACGTGATGCGCTTCGGCGTCAATGCGACCTACCACCAGCTCGCGGTAGCCCGCCTGCGCGCCGGCAGCGACGATGGGCAGTTTAGCTTCGCCTCGGGGCAGGATTTCACGGGCATGGAATATGGCGCGTACTTTTCCGACGATTGGGAAGCGACGGAACGGCTCAAAATCAACTACGGCGCGCGGATCTCCGCCTGGCAAAGCCGGCAGGCCACTTATCAGGCCTTCGAACCCCGCGTGGCTGCGAACTATGCGATTTCCGACCGCCTGTCGGTGAAGGCCTCTTACGCCCGCATGAACCAATATCTCCACCTGCTGGCCAGCAGCGGGCTCTCCCTGCCTACCGATATTTGGTACCCCAGCACGGAAAATATCCGCCCGGAAATCAGCGACCAAGTCGCCCTGGGTGCGTCCTGGCTTGTGCGCGAAAATGTACTGGTAACCTGGGAGGCGTGGTATAAAAAACTCCGCAACCAAGTGGATTTTATAGACGGCGCCGAACTGTTTGGCAACAACAACCTGGAGAACGAACTGGCCATCGGCAGGGGCTATGCGTACAGTCCGCTCGAACTCGAAATTGAAAAAAAGGACGGCAAACTCACCGGATGGATCGGATACACGCTTGCCTGGGTACGGCGCGGCGATTTCGAGGTAATCAACGGCGGTAATTACTTCCCGCCCCGCTTCGATACGCGCCACAACCTCAGCGTGGTGGCAACCTACGCCCTCAGTCCCCGCTGGCAGGCCACGGCAACCTGGGTCTATACCTCCGGGTACGCCAGCTGGCTACCCTCCGGCCGCTTCACGATGCAGGATATCCCCGGCGCACCTTTCCAGACCGTCGTGCCCGTGTACGGCGATCGCAATACGTTCCGGTATCCGGCCTATATGCGCCTCGACCTCGGCCTCGTGTACAAATGGAAAACCCGCCGCACCAGCCAGGATATCACCCTCAGCATCTTTAACGCCACCGACCGCCGCAATCCGTACTTTATCTACCTCGAACCGCAGTTCCAAACCGTCCAGCAGGGCGACGTCGCAGTAGATATCCCGACGGCCATCCGGGCGCAGCAAGTCTCGCTCTTCCCCGTACTCCCCTCTATCACCTGGAATTTCAAATTCTAAGTTCCCATGAACATGCTGAAAAACATCCTGCCGCTCGCCCTCCTGGCCCTGCTCGCTGCCTGCAACCTCACCAAGGAGGTGGAGATCGAACTGCCCGAATACGAGCGCCAGCCGGTGGTAGAATGCTACCTCGAACCCGGCAAACCCCTCCGGCTCCTGCTGACGCAGAGTTTCGGATATTTTGATCCGTTCGGACTCGATTCCACGTTCCTGCAAAAAACGCTGCTCGACAGCGCGCTGGTCACCATCGCCTACGACGGCCGGGTGGACACACTGAAAAACCAGCTCGCCTTCGACTTTTCGCCCTTTAAAATCTATAATTACGTCAGTCCAAACCTGACGCCCGCTACCCCGGGCATCGAATATCGCCTGCAGATTTTGCTCAAAAACGGCCAGGAAATCACCGGTGAAACAACGATGATGCCTTTTGTACCGATTGACAGCATCCGGGTGGAGTTTAGTCCGGACTTGGACACGCTCGCGCGCATCTTGACGTTCATCAGCGATCCGGAACCCGGCCGCGAAAACTACTTCCGCCGCCTGCTCAATTACGCCGCCCTCGACAGCGTGCCGGATCAGGATTTTTTAACCTCCGACCGAATCGCCCAAACGCCGCTGATCGCCTTCGGCACCGGGTACGAGCTGGCAGAGGGCGACACGGTCTATAATACCGTGCTGCACATCGAAAAAGCCTATTACGATTACGTGGAAAGCGTACAGCTCGCCGTGTTCGGCAACCTCAATCCCTTCGCGCAGCCCTCGCCCATCAAAAGCAATGTGCACGGCTCCGCCAACCCGATTGGGATTTTTACCGGATTGATGTACGACCGAAAAATGACGATTGTGAAAAAGTAAGTGGTAGCGGCGGAGCCATCGTTTTCACCGGAAAGGAAAAATCCGTAAACGGATCAGGGTCGGTGCGCCCGCTGCTCCGTACCCGCCGTCGTCGGCTTCTGGACGGCGTTTTGGTACAGGTAATATCCAAGTACGAGTTGGACTACAATAGTGAGGATGACCGCAAGGGCGCGGCTCCCTTGGGGGGATGAATGAGCGTGTTTGTTCATGAGTGATTAAATTGTGGTATTCGCCCTGCTGCGCTGGATGCATGCAGATCGGGCAGCACCTATACTTAGATATACTGTTTTGGTAACTGGTTAGCAGGATCGCTGTCTGGCCCAAAAAGTCCCATTTTCCGCCATACTTTGCGATTTTTTTTGACCATAGCGCTGCTATGGCCTGCAAAAAATCGCTTCGTCTGGCGAAAATGGATCCTTTTTTGGCTCAGACGCGACCTGCTAACCAGTTACTAGTGAAGATACCTGTCCCTCGGCTATCATGCAAAAAAATCGATTATTTTTTTTACGATGCCCTTCTCGTGTAAAAAAACTTAACATGAAATTTTTGATTTACACCCTAAGCGCTTGTTCAAACGTTGATTTCTGGGCAGTTGCAGCCCAGAAATCAAAATTTGAACAAGCGCTTAGAACGTGTACCATTCCCGCCACCGCGATATAGAGGCGGTCGAACAAGTATCCAACGAAATCAAGCAGTAAAATAAAATTTCGATCGAGCATAGCGTCGGCGTTATTTTGAGTCGCGACGACACTGTGCTCGATCGATTTTCAAAATTTTATTTCGACAATTTTGGAGCGCTGTGACTTATGATACAGCCTCTTAACCAGCTGATTTTCAAAGAAAACTCTGGACAGGCGCTCCGAAAAAAAATCCTACTCCACCGCCACCCGGTTGTCATCCGGCACGCGGTCAATCAGCTTGTTGTACGGATCAATGCCTGCTTTGATCGGCTTGCCGTTCACTTGCAGCACGATGGTATGCTCGCCGTTGGTAAGCCGGTGTTTTTTCAGATAGAGCGGCTGGGTCTGTTTTTTGCCGTTTTTTTCTATTGTATCGTCGGAGAAGATACCGATGTCCAGGTAGTCGTTCATCGCGGCGGCTTCCGCTTCGTTGCCTTTTTCGTCGGCATACATCTTGCGGGCCTTTACCTTCAGCGTTACTTCGTAGCGGTTATTGCCCAGGTCTTTGGATTTGGCGCTGAGAAGCCGGTTTTCGTACAGCGCGATTTTCATCCAGGAATCGTCCAGGAAATAGCGGAGCGAGTCGGGTACGCATTTTTCCACAAAAGCATAGAGATCGTAGCTGCCGGGGAACGGCGGGTTTTCTTTCAGGCCGAAGCTGTCGCGGAAGGCTTTTATTTGCGCGTTCAGTTTTTCCTCGCCCACGTAGTCTTGCAGGGCGTACAGGATCAGGCTGCCTTTTTGATACCACTGGTACGGCCGATTGCAGTTGATGAACACATTTTCTTTTTTGCTTTCGGTCGCGCGGCCGCGCAGATAGCCATCGAGGTCGTATTGGAGGAATTGCTGGACGTTGTCGCTGCCGTATTTTTCTTTTGCGACCATGAGGGCGGTGTACTCTGCCAGGGATTCGGAGAGGAGGTTAGAGCCTCGGGTGTAGTTTGGGACGACCTGATGGCCCCACCACTGGTGCGCGAGTTCGTGCACGGTGACGTAGTAGAAGTAGTCGTAGTCGTTCGGATCGGAGAAATCGGCGTACCACCCGAAGTCCTCTGAATACGGGATCGTATTGGGGAAAGACTGGGCGAAGCCGGCATAGCGCGGGAATTCGAGGATGCGCACCTGCCGGAACTGGTACGGGCCGAAGTTTCGGTGGAAATAGCTTAAGCCGTCTTTGATACCTGCCACCATGCGGTCGAGGTTGTAATCGTGTTCATGGTGGTAGAAAATTTCGATGTTGACGTCCTGTCCATCCGGGCTGGTCCATTTATCTTTCAGCACGGTATAGCGGCCTGATACCAGGTTGAAGAAATAGTCTGTTTTGGTGTCTTGTTTGTAGTGAAAATAGCGCCGGCCGTTTTCTGTCCATTCCTTTTGGATATACCCTGGCGCCACGGCGATTTGGTCGGGCGTGGTGCTGACGATGCACTCGAAGCTCACGAAATCGGCGTCGTCATTGAACAGGAGGGTTTTTTCGCCGTAGGGATCGCGGTGGGGCGGCAGGTCTTCCGGTTTTTCCGGCAGCGCGTATTTTTTGCGGTCTTCGTCGCTCTCGAGTTCCAAATCCTGGTTGTATCCGATAGACGGGATGCCGCCGCTGGTGAAGGTGCCGTTGTAGATAAATTCGCGGTTGAATCCGTTGTTGACGAATCCGGTTTTTTGGATGCGGGTTCGGATTTCCAGCAGGGCGGTGTCGCCGGGTTGCAGGGTTTGGGGCAGTTTGAAGATGCGGTAGCCGCCGGTGTCCGGTTTGCTGTACAGGAGCGTTAGTTTTGGGCGCGGCATTTGTTCGGCGAATGCGGGCTGAATTTCCCGGTCGTTGTACAGCAGGGTGTAGTGTTGGCCGTCTTCCGACAGCAGGTGCAGCGAATCAATGGGCCGGTCGGTTTTGTTTTTGATTTTCAGTTGCGCGCGCATGGCGATGCTGCGTTCTGCGGGATAGATATCGGCGTACAGCAGCACATCCGTCACTTTGGGTTGCGGGATGCGGTCATATTTTTTGTATCGTTTTTCGTACTCGGCGCTCCATTTTTTTCCTTCGTCTGCGGTGCGGTATGTATTGATTTCGCTCACATTGTAGTAAATAAAACTGCCGCTCCCGAGCCATATCAGGCCCAGTACACCCAGGCCTGCCACCGATCGGAGGTTCCAGCGCTGCCGGAAGGCCTGCCAGCGCATCCGGGCGGTATTATCGGCGCCACGCGTCCACAAGAGCGCGGCGAGCAGGAGCAGGATGCCGCCGAAAGCGGTCCAGTAGAGATTAAACCAGAACAAAGGCTGGGCAAAATGCCCGAAATCGTTCATATCCGAAATCCGATAATCCGGTTTGTAGCTGTACAACGCGAGGTTGTAGTCCCAGTCCAGGAAACTTTGTGCCACGAAGAGCAACACCCAGCATCCGATCCCGGCGAAATGCCCGAGGAACTTGTTATTGACCAGGGCGTGCACAAAAAACGCCAGCAAGGCCATTTGGAAATAATCCCAGAATGTAATGGCGTACAGGTCAATAAAATAGTAATGGAGTTTAAAATTAAAAAATCCCTGCAACACTTGCACCGTGAGGCCTACCAGCATCGGGATGGTTGCGAGCATCAGGCAGACGCCGGTGATGGCGAGGAATTTGGAGCCGAGTTGCACCCAATTGGGTACGGGCAGGGCGTCGGCGATATTGGCAAAACGCGTGGAGCGGTCGCGATGCACGGTCTCGCCGGTATAAAACATGATGATGATGAAAACGAAGAGGCTGTAATTGTAGGTTTTGAACAACAGCATATTCATCGTGACCGGCCGGTCGGGCACGCCGTAACTCAGGTTCCCGATCCAGTCGTCTATGAAAAGAAACACCACGGCGCCGAGCATGATCGAGAGAAAATAGGAATCCCGCAGGATATTCCGGAATTCCAGTTGGCCGAGGCTAAACAAATTCGACCAGTGCAAACCCCGGCTAAAAATCGGATTGAACACCGGCAGGCGCGCGCGGGGGGGCTTGGTTTCGCCTTCCACGGACTTGCCGCCGCGGCTGCGGTCGGAAACAAAGCCGCTGATGGTAAATCGGAAGTAGGAAAACAGCAATAGCCCGAGGCCCAGGGCCGGCCAGAGCAGGCGGTTCAGCAGCAGGTTGCCGCTTAGCGGGGTCAGCTGGGTGTTTTGTTCTGCCGGGGTGAAATATTTAATCGCGTTGGTGTAGGTATTCAGCGCAAAGGGGTCGAGCAAATCCACCAGATCGCGTTTTTCCAGGTCTTGCACCAAAAAATTTGCCAGCAAATACAGAATAAACAACAGGATGGAGGCCGAATACAGCACCCGATTGTTGCGGAGCCAGGCTACCAGTCCGTAAAACACGCAACTGGTGAAAAACAAACTGGGCAGCAGGACGGTGAAAAAAGGCCAGAGGTAATGGACGGCCTGGTGCGGGCCGTAGCGCTCGGGCTTGGTCCAATCAGCCAGCGGCCCCAGCCACGAACCGGCGATGTACCCGAAAATCGCGCCCGTACACAGCAGTACCAGGATGGCAAACGATCCCCAGAAGCGGCCCCAAAAATAGGCGCTCCGCCCCATCGGCGATGCCAGCAGGTATTCTTTGGTGTTGTGCTCCAGGTCGCGGTACAGCGGCACGCCCATGACGGCCGAGCTGACCAGCACGCTGAGGATGCCCAGCAGGGCAAAAAAACTCCCGATGACGGCCGGGGAGTTGTGATATACTTTTTCACTGGCCGGGGTACCGCCTTCTGCGATAATCAGCATGGTGAAAATCAGAAAAACGGCGAAGTAGATATAGGTGGCGGGCCGCCGCAGGCGATAGCGAATTTCGAAGGAAAAAACGAACCAAAACATAGCAAAAAGGGTTTAGACATGCTCTTAGAGGGTGACAAGGTCCATTTTCGAGGAAATCGCATTGAAATATACGTCTTCCAAACTCGGTTCGCCCGACCGGAAGCCTTCGCCCGGATCGCTGTCGGCCACGATGCGGATAAACAGCTTGCCCTCGGCGAGTTGGGTGGCGATCACGTGGTAGCGGTCACGGTATTGATCTATTTCCTCTTTTGCGATCGCTTTTGTCCATACTTTTCCTTCCAGCCAGCCTACCGCTTCGTGCGGCGTGCTCACATGCATGACCTCGCCGCCGCAAATGATGGCGAAGCGCTTGCAAAGGGTTTTTACATCCTCCACAATATGCGTGCTCAGGATCACGATGGTGTTTTCGCCAATTTCGCTGAGCAGGTTATAGAATCGGTTGCGCTCGGCGGGGTCGAGCCCTGCCGTCGGTTCGTCCACAATCAGCAGCTGCGGATTGCCCACCAGCGCCTGGGCAATGCCGAAGCGCTGCTTCATGCCGCCGGAATAGGTTCCAAGATTGCGCTTGCGCTCTTTCCACAGGTTGACTTTCTGCAGCAGGGCCTCTACGGTTTCCTGGCGTTCTTTTCGGTTGGAAAGCCCCTTCAGCTGGGCAATATGGTCGAGCATCATCTCGGCGCTGACGCGCGGATAGACGCCGAATTCCTGGGGCAGGTAGCCCAGGACTTTGCGCAGGGACTCTTTGTCGCGCAGGACGTCCAGTTCGCCCAGCCGGATCGTTCCGCTGTCGGGATCCTGCAGCGTGGCGATCGTCCGCATCAGGGTGCTCTTGCCGGCGCCGTTCGGCCCCAGCAGGCCGAACATGCCCTGCGGAATGGTAAGCGAAATGTTATTGAGGGCTTTTACGCCGTTGGCGTATGTTTTAGACAGGTCAGTTAGATGAAGGAACATATAGATTGCGCAATTTTTATTCAAAGACAAGCACTTTCCCGCCAAGTTGCGCCACCACAATCCAATTTTTTTTATTTTTTCTTTGAACGATCCGGATATCCCGCACGGCGCCATCGGGTCGGAAGCCGGATTGCGCGGGTGTGCGGGCTTCGAAACTGCCGTCTGCGCGCGCGCGCAGGAACAGTCCGCTGCCCGCGTCCTGCCGGCCGATCGCCGGTTGGATATCGAACAGGTTGCCGCCGAGCAGCAGGTCGGTGCGGCCGTCGCCGTCGAAATCGCCGGGCAGGAGGGCAAAAACGGGGCTTGCCTGGGCGGCGTCGGGCAGGGCGCGCCGGGTGAAGCGGCCCTGGCCGTCGTTTTCAAAGCGGCTGCTGGCCAGGGTGGTGACGCGCAGGTGGACGCTGCCGCGGCGGCTTTCTTCCGGGAAGATTGTCTCCAGGGTGCTCGCTGCGTATTTTCTGTACTGCACGTAGTCTTTTTTGAGGCCCGGCAATTGGCTGAACAGCCAGTCTTTGTCGGCCAGGGGATATTGTTTGCCCTGGCGGTAATAGCCGACAATGGGGTCGAAGGCGCCGTTGCCGTCGAAATCTTTCACCCAAAGTTCGAGGGGTGTTTCGGGGGCGGCTTGGAGGGGCGAATTCAGTCCAAAATTGCCGGCGACAAAGTCCAGGTCGCCGTCCTGATCCATATCCGCCACGGCGAGGGCGTTCCACAGTCCCTCGGAATCGGGCAGGGGATCGGGCGTCCAGGGGGCGTCCGGCGTATTTTTAAAAATCACGATCGGCATCCACTGTCCGCAGACGATGAGTTCGGGCCGCCGGTCTCCGTCCAGGTCGGCCCACTGGGCGTCTGTGACCATGCCAAGCTGTTGGAGCGCGGGGGCGCGCCGGGCGGTGCAGTCTGTAAAATTTCCTTTCCCGTCGTTTTCGAGGAGCGCGGACTTGCCGGGCAGGCCGTACGCGTCGCGTACGCCGCCGGCGCCGACGAACAGATCCAGGTCGCCATCGCCGTCAAAATCGGCGGGGCGGACGGCGGTGGTGTTTTCGGTTGCGGGCGGCAGGGGTCGGTCGGTCCAGTCTGCGAGGCGGGTTTTGCCGCGCAATTGGAGGAGCAGGGCGTCGCGGAGCGTTTCGGGCGATGCGTCGGGCGGCGTCCCGGCGGTTCCGGCGTACAGGTCGGGCAAGCCGTCTCCGTTGGCGTCGAAGAAAGCGCCGACGGCGTCGCCGGCGAGGCGGCGGGTGGGTGGGTCGGCGGGTTTTTCCCCGGCGGCCGCGAAGCCGGTATTGGTTTGGAAAAACAGCCCGTCGGCTAGTCCGGGCAGGAAGAGATCGTCGGCGCCATCGCCGTTGACGTCGCCGACTGCGAGGCGGGGGCGGTAGTTTTCCGCTTGCCAGAGCGCGAGTTTTTCGGTGAGCAGGAAGGGCGGCGCGGTGTGGGTTGCCTGAAGGCCTTCCCGGAGGCGAAAAACGGGCTTTTCCGGCGTCGGCGGGGCCGTTTTTTCGGTGGCTTGCCGGGCCTGCAGGGTGATTGTTTGGCCCGCCAGTATGTTAAGCAGGGTTTGTTTGCTGCCGCCGGGCCAGTAAACGCGGAGCGAATCCGCCTGTTTTTCTGCGCCCAGGCCGAGGATTATTTCCGGCGCTACGGCCGATTGGAAGCCGCGGGTGGGCTGGTTTTCCCAGAGTTGACTATGGCCGCCCGCCCATACGTGCACGCGCGCGCCGACGCCGAAGGGATTTTTTTCTGTGCCTTGGAAGCGGATTTTCAGCCAGTTGGCGTTTGGGCTGTTGTTTCGGAACAGCGAAGCGGGTTCGTTGAGGTTGTTGGTTGCGAGGTCCAGGTCGCCGTCGTTGTCCAGGTCGGCATACACCGCCCCGTTGGCGCAGTTGCGGCGGCGGAATCCCCAGGCGGCGGACACATCCTGGAAGCGGCCGCGTTGGTCGTTTTTAAACGCGTAATTGGGCACGGCGCCATCGGGCATTTCCCGGATCAGTTCCAGGTCGGTGGCTTTTCGCTGTACTTCGGCGGAAGAGATGAACTTGAGGTAGTCCATGTCGTTGGGGCGCCGCGCGATTCCGTTGGAGATAAAAATATCCTTGTGTCCGTCGAGGTCGTAATCGGCGATCAGGGCGCTCCAGCTCCAGTCTGTTGCCGCCACGCCGGCGAGCCAGGCGTGATCGGCAAATTGCAGCCGGCCGCGCTCGTCCCGCGACCCCTGGTTGATTTGCAGGCAATTGCGGGCCAGTTGCCAGTGATAGCCCTGCTGGTGTTTGAATTGATAGACGTCGAACAAGTCGGCCGGCTGGCTGGCTTTCAGGATCTGTTCGTCTTCCGGGCGCATATCCAGGGTGAGCACATCGGGCAGGCCGTCGTTGTTGACGTCCGCGATATCGCAGCCCATGGTAAAATTGGAGGTGTGGCCCATCGAGGCGGCGACATCTTCGACGAAGAATTTCCCGGCTTGGTTGTAGTACAGGTAGTCATTTTCGTGGAAATCGTTGCCGACATAGATATCCGGGTAGCCGTCGTTGTTCAGGTCGCCGACGGCCAGTCCGAGTCCGTAGCCGGCCGTGCCGCCATAGATGCCCATTTCCCGGGACACATCTGTGAATCGGCCGCCGTCGTTGCGCAGCAGGCGGTCGGCGGCGAGCGGGTCCGGGCGTCGGGTTTGGGCGGTATCGCGGTAGCTGCCGGCGGAGTGCACGCTGTGGCAGAGCACGAAACAGTCGAGGTCGCCGTCGAGATCGTAGTCGAAAAAAGCGGCCTGCGTGCAGAACGCTTTGAGGGCCAGTCCGTATTCCTCGGCGCGTTCGTCGAAGCGGCCGTTGCCCTTGTTGATAAAGAGTTGATTTTTTCCGGCGAACTGCTTGTATTGGCCGACCTGGCAGACGTAGATATCGAGCAGCCCGTCGGCGTTCACATCGGCCATGGTGACGCCGGTTTTCCAGCTGCCTTGGCCGGCGATGCCGGCTTTTTCGGTGACGTCTTCGAATTGGAAATTGCCTTTATTGAGGTAGAGGCGATTGCCGACGAGATTTCCGCTGAAGAAGAGGTCGGTGAGTCCGTCGTTGTTTACATCGCCGGCGGCCACCCCGCCGCCGTTGTAGTAGTAGAGATACTGAATGATATTCATGCCCTCGGGCGACTGGTCGGGCAGCGTATTTTCGAAGCCGACGCCGGTTTGTTCGGGGGGCAGTTCGGAGAAGAGGGCAGGGGTTTCGGGCGGATTGCAGGCGAAAAAGAGCGCCGACAGGGCGGAGAGGCACAGGAGGGCGAACCGGCGGGGCCAAAGCGCCTCGCAGGTCCGGGCGCTTGCTGCATCGGAGCGGCGATGGGCCTGCGGGGGGTTAGCGGAGCGCTTTTTCGCGCAGGCGCTGGAGGAAGGGCGAGGCGAAGATGAAAGATTGCAGGTTGGCATTGTCGCTTTGAAGTACCTGATTTTTATTGCCGCTCCATTCGAGGCGGCCCTCGTGCAGGAAGCAGATATTATCGCCCACTTCCATCACCGAGTTCATGTCGTGCGTATTGGTGATGGTGGTGATATTATTTTCCTGGGTAATCGAGCTGATGAGTTCGTCAATCAGGATCGAAGTTTTGGGATCCAGGCCGGAATTGGGTTCGTCGCAGAACAGATATTTTGGTTGCAGCACGATGGCGCGGGCGATGCCCACGCGTTTTTGCATGCCGCCCGACAGTTCGGAGGGGTATTTTGCGTTATTTCCCGCGAGATTGACGCGTTCCAGGCAAAAATTGACGCGCTCGAGTTTGGCTTTCGGCGACAAGTCGGTGAACATATCCAGGGGAAATCGGATATTTTCTTCGACTGTCAGGGAGTCGAACAGCGCCGAGCCCTGAAAGAGCATACCGACTTTCATGCGGATAGCGCGGACCTCTTCTTTGGACAAATTGGTGAAATCGGTTTGGTCGTACCAGACTGTGCCGTCGCTCGGTTTAAACAAGCCCACCAGGATTTTCATCAGCACGGTCTTGCCCGATCCGCTTCGTCCAATGATCAGGTTATTTTTACCTGCTTCAAAGGTAAAGCTGATGCCTTTGAGCACTTGCTGGCTGCCGAAGGATTTGACGATATTTTCTGCGCGGATCATAGCAAAGAAATTCGGATTGGGGAATTGGGATTATCGCTGTAAAGATAGGGGGTTTCTACCACTTTTCAAGGCGGACGGGGATCAGCGATTTTCCGGCGTCCACCCGGACGCGGGCTTCGTCCCACGAAGGGGCGCGGAATGGCGGGCGGGCCTGGTTGGAGAATCCGTACGGTTCGGTGGGCACGCCCAGCATATTTTTGTCCAGTTTGCCGTTGTTGTTGAGGTCGTGGAAGCAGCTGACGGCATACGTACCGGCGGGCGCGTTGGGGAAGGTGATATCCAGGGAGGCGGATTTGCCTACTGCGGCTACTTTCACGAAACAGGCTTTTTCCGTTTCGAGAAATCCGTTTGCCTGGTTAAAAACGGCCACTCGGATCACCCCTTGGGGCGACTGGATATTGGAGATGCGGAGGGTGATATCCGGATTGGGGACTTGCAGGAACAGCCAGAGGAGCAGCATGATAGGTCTTGTTTTTGTGTAACTGGTTAGCAGGATCGCTGTCTGGCCCCAAAAGTCCCATTTTCCGCCATATTTCGCAATTTTTTTTGACCATAGCGCTGCTATGGCCTGCAAAAAATCGCTTCGTCTGGCGAAAAATGGGTTCTTTTTTGGCTCAGACGCGACCTGCTAACCAGTTACGTTTTTGTTTATATTTAAGAGGTTGTCGAACAGGGTACAGCGCTACGAAATTGTCGGAATTTAATTCTGAAAATCGGGCGGGTAAGTGTCGGCGGGACTCGAAGGAACCCCCACACAATTCACGCTCAAAAATTTATTTTGCGAATTTATTTAATTTTATAATTGAGAAAACCCCACACTAACCCCCCCGAATTTAAGAAATAAAATACGACAAATTAGTAGCGCAGTACCCAGTTAGACAACCACAAAAATAAAAAAAAAAAAAAAACAGGTTAGCACATAGGAAGAGCGTCGGGT
>JBEIDF010000065.1:0-17131 GCA_040383605.1 Lewinellaceae bacterium | reverse complement strand
TATTCAACGGAATTAAACTATAAAATAGAATTTCGATCGAGCATAGTGTCGGCGTGAGGCGAAATAAACCCCACCCAATAAAAGCCCGGATTAAAAAATATATTTTTTAAATTGGTCCTTTTTTGTGTCGGCTTTACTTCGATACCCCCCGACACTATGCTCGATCGAAATTCTATTTTATAGTTTAATTCCGTTGAATACTCATGAGACAAGCTCCGGTTGCAGAGACTAAAAATAAAGACCTACCCGCGCGGTAACCGCCCGGATCGAAGTCTTGGCGTCCTCGTCGCGCCAACTGCTGCGTACGCTGTCGAAAACGCGGCCTTTGTCGCTCGTCAGATCGGTAAACTGGTTTTGGTAGTACAAGCCAAACACCAAAGTCGCATGCGTCGCAACCTCGTACTCGATACCCCCGCCCAATCCCCAGGAGAGCGAAAACCCGTTCACATCGTCGCGGATCACCTCATCCTCGCGGTTAAACGCGGCGCCGACGCCCCGGATATCGCCCAGCGCGCTTGTAAGGAATCCGAGGGTAAACACCGGCGCTTCGACAAAATAGGACATCGGCGAATCGGTACCCGACCCCCCGCGCATGCGAAAGCCCAGGGGGACTTCTACGTAGGTCGTCCGATAATGCAACTTGACGTTTTCCGGCAAGGGCATGGTGTCGTTGATCAGTACGGTGAGCGGCGAACGAGGCCAGGGGACGGATTTCGTGTACCCATACTGTACCGTACCACCGGCATTAAAGAGAAATCCAATGCCCGAAAAAATGGCGTAGTTAGGCGTAAAATAGTTTTCGCCTTGCACCGCCAGCTTAAAACTAAGGTTCGTACCGGCGCGCTCAATCAGTTTATCCTCCGACTGCATCCAGGAAAAGGTTGGGCTGGCATTCAGGCCAAAGCGCAACCCGGTGCCGTCCCAGCGCGACTGGCCGGCAAGCTGCCCTCCTAAAAAACAGAAAATGGAAAGAACGAAAGCAATTTTTTTCATAAATCTCAGTTTTTGTAGCTGTTTAAACGATCAGCCGGCTACTTAGCGTATGTCTAAAATTATATTTCGCGCTAATATGAAAGTCTTTTTCATAGTAGCAGAGAATATAAATTTAGACACACGCTTATATTAGAATATACCGGAAATTTGCAGCCTGTTCGCCGCGCAATTCCCGCGGCTAAAATCGAACTTTTTTTGGAGTATGCAGCTAAAAATCGAACACAACCTGATCGCCTTTGCCCTTTTTTCCCTAATTGCCTGCAGCGGCGAGCCGCGGCGCAACGACCCCGATGTGTCGGGCGTGGATGTCAATGCGCAAATCCTCCGGTTTGACAGGGATTTGTTCGCACTCGATACTGCCCGCCTGGACGCAGAAATGGAAAAAATCTCCGCCCGATACCCGGACTTTCTGCCTTTTTTCATGGGGGAGGTGCTCGGTGTTCCGCCGGAACAAGATTCCGCGTATGGGCCGGTAATCGCAGGATTCATCACCGCACCCCAAGTAAAACGCTTGTACGATTCCTGTCAGGTAGCCTACGGGGATCTGCGCGCCATAGAATCGGAACTGACGGATATGTTGCGGTATTACCACTACTATTTCCCGGATAAACCTACGCCCCGGGTTGTGACGGCCGTGACGGAGTTCGTCGGCGATGCGTATGTGGTCAACGACTCGTTGCTCCTGATCGGACTGGATATGTTCCTGGGAGAAAATTTTCCGGGATACAATCCCGATATCTTTCCGCGCTACCTGCGCCGACAATTCAGCCGGGAGTTTTTGACAACCAAAGCGGCACTGGCCCTCTCAACCCGCCTCGCCGGTCCGCCGCCCGCCGAACGGGTGATTGATCACATGATCCACAACGGAAAAATCCTGTATATCCTGGATTTATTGCTGCCCAATGTGCCTGACAGCACCAAAATGGGCTATTCGGCAGATCAAATGGCGGGTTGCTATGCCAACGAACAAAATGTATGGGCCCGCCTGCTCGATAAAAAAGTGCTCTACGAACCGCTGGCAACGGATAACCAGAAAATCGTGATGCCCAGCCCAAGCACCGATAATGTATTCCGGGAAGCCCCGGGCGAAATCGGAAATTGGATCGGCTGGCAAATTGTAAAAGCGTATAAGAAAAGACACCCGGAAGCCACACCGATAGATATTCTCCGAATCCGGGATACGCAAACTTTTATGGAAGAAGCCCGTTATAAACCTAAACGGTAAGAGCGTATCTAAAACTATGTTTTCTGCTAATATGCAAAGGGGTTTTTAGCCATACAAAGCGCTTTTTGCAGGCGTAATGGGACTAATTACGGCGAAAAAAAGGAACGCAGGTTGGCTGAAAAAGGCTTTCATGTTAGCGAGAAATATATTTTTAGACATACTCAAAGTACATACACACATTCTTATAAATTCGCACTCGCTATGATTCGCGCGTTGATTCTTTCCTTTTTGTTGCCGGCCGCCGGCATGAAAGCGCAGGAGACCGGGCGTTTTTTTGCACAAGCAGCCTCGGAAACCATCGTGCTGGGCAATTATGTCCAAATCGCCTTTGTTTTGGAAAATGGAAACGGGGGAAAATTCACCCCGCCCGACTGGGAGGCGGCCAATTGCACCGTTGTAGCCGGACCCAGCCAGTCCAGCGTGATTTCCTATATTAACGGGAAACGACACGCCGAACTAAAATACGTGTATTATATCGCTCCCCGCGAAACCGGTAAGGTGGTGATTCCACCGGCGAAACTGGACGATGGCGGGAAAATCCGGGAAACGGCGCCGCTGGAACTCAAGGTCGTCGCCGGTCCGGAGGGCGCAGCTCCGCCCGGCGGAAAACAACCCGCGCCCCGAAAAGAACAAAAGCCGCTCAAATCGCTCCGGCCTACCATTCGTGTCTGATCCATGGCGGCGCTTTTTTCATATTATTCAGCAGAAAAAGGCGCCGCCAAACGCCGGTTCTACGGCGCGCGCGCCGTGGGCCATATACTCTTATCCTGTTGCCTGCTTGCCGGAAACGCCGGAAACGCCACAGCACAAACACCGCTGTTCCAAGCAAAGGCGGAGCCGGCAGTGATTGCAGAAGGCCGCCGGTTCGACGTGCTGTTTACGCTCGAAGACGCTACCGGAGATGCATTCCAAGCGCCGGATTTCCGACCCTTCCGAATTGTATCAGGCCCTGAAGTGCTGACCGGCATGGGGATATTACGCGGAAAAACGTACAAAACGCAAAGCTGGCGGTATATCCTGGAAGCCGGAAGGCCAGGCGATTTTTCCATCGGCGCCGCCCGCGTGCGCACGCAAGGCAAGCTGCTGCGCTCGCAACCGCTCCAGGTACGGGTGACGCCCGCCCGATCCGGTGACCGACGTGGAGAAGCGCCGGCAGACCGGGACGATGCGCTTTTCATCCAGGGCGAATTTCAGGCAGAAGAAGCGTTCGTAGGTCAGCAAATCGTCTATCGAATCGTGCTGTACACACGCCTGACGGTCAGCAACCCGGAACTGCTCTCTGCCCCGCAAACCGAAAAGGCCTACACCCACGAACTCCGGCGCTTTGACGCCCGAATCCGGTATGAGCGCATTCGCGGAAAAGAATACGCCGTCCGAACTTTGTACGAAATGGCGGTTTTCCCCAAAGAACCCGGACGCTTGGAGATGGAGCCGGTGCAAATGCGGGTTGGCGTAGAAACGCCGGGCGCCGCCGGCGCTTTGTTCGGGCCCAAACCAGTCATACTCCAAACGCAAACGGCGGCAATTACCGTACAACCCTTACCCGAACCCGTGCCACCGACCTTCTGCGGCGCAGTAGGCCAATACAACTGGAAAGTAAATATAGACCGCGCGCAAATCACCCGGGAGGAGGCGGTTACCCTGTCCTTGACGCTGCAGGGAAATGGAGACAGCCGCCGCGTGTCGGCGCCCATCCTGGAAGCGCCGGAAGGCCTGGAAATATTCGAGCCGACCGTGCGCAGCGAAGAAGAATTTGAAAATGGGGAAGCGCTGCTGCACGTGCGCACCTATACATACATCGTGCTCCCACAACGGGAAGGAATTTTCGATATCCAGCCGGCACTGCAATATTTCGACCCGGACAGCAACCGATATGTGCTCCGAGTCTGGGAAAAACCGATTCAAATCACCGTGACGCCTGGTCAGCCGCTTTCCGATGCGCGCCGGAAAGACAATGCCGCCGAAGATCGCGTTTCAGATCCGACGGATGGTCGGTGGAAAACTTACGGAATGTGGTCGCTCCTGATCATCGCATCAGGCGCCGGCCTGTGGTTGTTCTTTCGCAAACGGGCGCGCCGAGGTGCAACCGCAACCACTCGAAACACCGCCCCACGGCAGCCGCGGGAGGAACTCGCCACAATCCGATCGCTGGCGATGAGCGGCTCGGCAGTCGAATTTTACGACCAATTGTACAGATTATTACCCGCACACCTGGGCGAGCGTCTTGGATTGCCGCCCGCCCAATGGTCGGAAACGGCCCTGCTGACGCAAATGCGCATCCAAGATTACGGAACGTCAGACATAGAGGACGTCCGCCGCATCCTGCAGGCTTGTGAATACGTCTTGTTTGCCGGACAGGATCGCGCGGCAGATATGCTCGATATCCTGCACCGGGCAGAATCCATATTCACCGTCATCTCAAACCGCGTACCACGATAAGTAGTGACGCACTAACAAAAAAGCCGCCCGGCGAAAACCGGACGGCTGATTTTTTTTCCTGCTATGTATTGAGTTCGGATTAAATTCGTTTAGGCGGGCGCGTTTAGTCAAGCGATTGGTTGGCTTTATTTGCGCTATTGACCAGCGACTGATACTCGATCGGCGTAAGGCCGTCCATACAAAAGTTGATCGGATTCACGGGCTGCCCCTTGTAATGCACTTCGTAGTGGAGGTGTGGGGCGGTGGATAAGCCCGTATCGCCGACTGCGCCGATTTTCTGTCCTTTTTTTACTTTTTCGCCTGGGCGGACATTGATAGAGCTCATGTGCGCGTACCAGGTTTCATAGCCATAGCCGTGGCTGATGCGCACGCATTTGCCGTAGCCTTGATGCCAGCCGGCCTCTTTCACTACGCCGTCGCCGGTTGCCTGGATGGCGGTACCGACCCGTGCGGGAAAATCAACACCTTCATGGAATTTGCGCACTTTATACACCGGGTGGATTCGGTAGCCGAAACCGGAGAGCACGTTCATGCTTTTCTGGAGGCGGTCTTCGCGTACCGGTTTGATGCTTGGGATACTGGCCAGCATGCGCTGCTTGTCGCTGGCGAGCTCTTGAAGAGTATCGAGGGATTGGCTTTGGAGGGCAATTTGGCGGCTGAGTTTATCCATTTTTTCCAGCGACGCGCGGAGCGATTTGGCGCCGTACTTAAATGCTGCCGCTTCCGGGTGGGCGTCGTGGCCGCCGATACCGCCATTCCATACATCAGCGTCTGTTGGATCCATACCAAACACGGCGCGGTGTACATTGGCGTCGCGTTCCTGCACATTGGCGAGTACTTTGGACATCATGTCCAGCTGTTCGTTTAACTGGGCGAACTTGTCGTCCATCTGTTCAATTTCCCGAAGAAGCTCCTGTTCGCGCGGCGAGGGAAAATACGTATACAAGACAACTAACAGCAGTACGGAGGTCAGTAATACGACAGAGAAAAAACCAAAGGCCTGTAGAATTCTTGTTTTTAACGGTACGACAACTTTTTCGTAAGTCAGCGTATGAATGTTATAAACAAATTTTTCTTTCTTTCCCATAGAATGCGTGTTTACCAAACGATCAAACGACTGGAACGTATTCCATTTTAATTAAATCCGAATAATGTCGGCTGCGAAAACAGGGTACATAAGACGTCATTTCGGAAATTCGTTTTGTAGCGATTCGATTGGTTTGTGAACGATCGGTTAGTTGGGGTTCGGAATATGCCGGGGACAAAAATAGGATACGTTGTTGATCTAACCAAATTATTTGTCAAAATTTATCATTTTGCTCTCAAATATATTGTCTAAGAGATCCGGCTCCAGACGCGGGCCTCTTTCCCGATGGTCTCTAGTTGGGCCTTCAGGATTTTGTTTTCCGGGGATTGCAGGGTCGGGTCGGAATCAAGGATTTTAGCGGCTGTTTCCCGGGCGGTTTGCAAAATCTGCCCATCGCGGGCCAGGTCGGCGATCAAAAATCGGAGTATACCGCTTTGTTGGGTGCCCTCCATATTGCCGGGGCCGCGCAGGCGGAGGTCTGTTTCCGCAATTTTAAAGCCGTCATTAGTTTGCACCATCGTCTGAATGCGCTCCCGGCTATCCGCGCTCAGCTTAAATCCGGTAAGCAGGATACAATAGCTTTGTTCGGCGCCGCGGCCCACACGGCCGCGCAGTTGGTGTAGTTGGGAGAGTCCGAACCGCTCGGCGCTTTCGATTACCATGACGGAGGCATTCGGCACATTGACGCCCACTTCGATCACGGTGGTCGCCACCATAATTTGCGTTTGCGCCTGCACAAAGCGCTGCATCTCATAATCTTTATCCGCCGGTTTCATTTTGCCGTGCACGATACTGATTTGGTATTCCGGCGGCGGAAAATCGCGGCTGAGCGCTTCGAATCCGGCCATCAGATTGGCCATATCGGCTTTTTCCGTTTCTTCGATCATTGGATACACTACATATACCTGCCGGCCTTTCGCAATTTCTTCTTTCATAAACCCCTGCACCCGAAGCCGGTGATGCTCGGTTTTGTGCACGGTAGTGATCGGCTTGCGGCCAGGCGGCAGTTCGTCAATCACCGATACGTCCAAGTCGCCGTACAAGGTCATCGAGAGGGTACGCGGAATCGGTGTCGCGGTCATGACCAGCACATGCGGCGGGCCGGCCGGATTTTTCGCCCACAGCCTAGCGCGTTGTTCCACGCCGAACCGGTGCTGTTCGTCAATAATTGCGATGCCCAGGTTTTTGAACTGCACCCAATCTTCGAGCAGGGCATGCGTGCCGATGACGATGTGCATCTCGTCCTGAGCGAGTTGTTCGAGCAGGGCATTGCGTTTTTTTCCTTTGACGGCGCCAGACAGGAATCCGACTTGAACGCCCAGTTCGCCGACGAGTTCGACAATATTTTGGTAGTGCTGCTGCGCCAGAATTTCTGTCGGCGCCATCAGGCAGGCTTGGTAGCCGTTGTCGAGCGCCATCAGCATGGTCATGAGTGCGACGGCCGTTTTTCCGGAGCCGACGTCGCCTTGCAGCAAGCGATTCATTTGCTGCCCGGAAGCCAGGTCGGCCCGGATTTCCCGGATCACGCGTTTTTGGGCGTTCGTCAGTTCGAAGGGGAGTTTATGCTGATAAAAATCGTTGAAATACGCGCCAATTTTTGCAAAAACAAACCCCCGCACGGCGTCTTTCCGGCGGCGGCGGAGCTGCAGCAATCGGAGTTGAAGAAAAAAGAGCTCTTCAAACTTCAATCGCCGGGTCGCGGCGTCTAATTCAAGTTGGTTTTCAGGAAAGTGAATTTTGCACAGCGCATCGTAGCGGCCCAGCAATTTAAACCCGTTCGTGATGTAGGGCGGGAGGGTTTCGGCAATATCGTTCGGACGAATCGTATCGAGCAGCCCGCGCACCAATTTGCGAATACCTTTGGCGTCAAGCCCTTTTTGGGTCAGCTTGTCCGTAGAAGGATAAACTGGGTCAAAATGCCGGGCCGATTCGAGGTTTTCCACGACCGCCTCTTCCATTTCCGGGTGGGCCATGCTAAACCGGCCGCTGAAAAAATTCGTCCGGCCAAACACAATATATTCTTTTCCAACCTGCAAATTTTTCTCCAGCCAGGAAACACCCTGAAACCAGACCAGCTCGATCATACCACTCTCATCGCGCAAGGTTCCTACCAGGCGCTTTGCCCGCCCCTCGCCCAGCGTCTCCAATCGGCGCAAAATTCCCCGCAACTGATATTGCGCGCCTTCCTCCTGGATGTCCCGAATCCGGTGGAAAACGGTTCGATCAATATATCGAAATGGAAAATGAAACAGCAAGTCCTGACAGCTGAAAACGCCCAATTCGCTTTTGAGCGCCTCCGCGCGCTGCGGACCGACGCCTTTCAGGTATTCAATGCCGGTATCGAGAGAAGGCATGGCGGGTTGGATAGCAATTTGGTCTTACAAAAGTAGCGATTTCGGCGGTTATTGCAGGCCAATCTCGCGAAAAAGACAAAAAAAGCCCGCGCAGCAATCGCGCGCGGGCTTTTTGATATACGACAGGACGAGCGGATTATCCTTCCGCTTCCTTTTCTTTCTCGGCTTCGCCGGCGCCGATGGACGGGTGGCCGGTGAAGTGTTTGAGCATGATGATCTCCCGCTGCGTAAGTTCGCGGAAAGCGCCCCGCGGAAGTTCCTTCTTGGTCAAACCAGCGTAGTAAAAGCGATCTAATTTGCGCACTTTGTAGCCGAGCGACTCAAAGATGCGGCGTACAATGCGATTTCGACCGACCACAATTTCCAGCTCGACAATATCCCGGTTGGGGTGATCTTCCGCAAACCGAACCCAACTGACTGGCGCCGTACCGTCTTCCAACTCCACGCCGGCCACAATTCGATCGTAATCTGCCTCTGTCAACCCATGGTCTAAGCCCACGCGATACTGCTTCAGAATTTTGTAGCTTGGATGCGACAGTTTCTGCGCCAAGTCGCCGTCGTTGGTTATCAGGATCAACCCGGTGGTATCGCGGTCTAAACGGCCTACCGGATAAAGGCGCTCCGGAAAATTGGGATCCACAATATCCAGCACCGTGGCGCGGCCGTGCTCGTCGTCTGTGGTCGTGATGACGTTCTTCGGTTTGTTGAGCAATATGTACACGAGTCGCTCCTGAATTTGCATCGGTTTGCCTTCGCAGGTAACCACATCGCCTTTTTGGATACGATAGTAGGGCTCCAGGCGGACTTCGCCGTTGACGGTTACGACACCTTTTTCAATATATTCCACTGCCTTCCGGCGGGAAGCCACGCCGCAGTGGGCGAGGTATTTATTGAGGGGCATCTCTTCGCCGCTGGGAAGCGCCGGTTTGGGCTTTTTCTCAACAAAAAATTCTTCTTTTTTCTTAAAACCTTTGTTGCCAAACGGTTTTTTACCAAACGGTTTTCGAAACCCGCCTCCGCTGTCATTCCGATCCCGGTTGTACGGCCGATCCTGGCCATAGCCACCCCGGTCGCGATTGTACGGACGGTCCGGCGCGCTGTCATTCCGATCCCGGTTGTACGGCCGATCCTGGCCGTAGCCGCCCCGGTCGCGATTGTACGGCCGATCCGGCGCGCTGTCATTCCGATCCCGGTTAAACGGACGATCCTGGCCGTAGCCGCCCCGATCGCGATTGTACGGACGATCCGGCGCGCTGTCATTCCGATCCCGGTTAAACGGACGATCCTGGCCGTAGCTGCTCCGGTCGCGGTTGTACGGACGATCTGGCGCGCTGTCGTTCCGATCTCGGTTAAACGGACGATCCGGCGCGCTGTCATTTCGGTCGCGGTTGTACGGGCGATCTGGCGCGCTGTCGTTCCGATCCCGGTTAAACGGACGGTCTTCACTCAAATTTCGGTCGCGTTCAAAGGATTTTTTCTCAGAACCTTCCTCGGTACGATCATTTTCATCGCCGGGGAAGTGAACTTTGGGCCGCTCTTTCAGCGTGAACCCGCCGCCCGGTTTGGTAATACGCGGGCGTTTCTTTTTTTCTTCCATGAAAAGGTAACTTAATCAAGTTTTAAAATGAAGCGCAAAGGTACGGTTATATAACAAATATAACTGTCAATGATATATTAACTTAAACGCTGTTTTTAGCCAATCCGCAACCGACCTGTAAGCCGGTTGCAGATTGGCTGGCTACTGAGCGTTTTTTTAGGCTTTTGTCCACCGTCTTGAGACAGACTGTCCATTGGAGAAGAATAACCGTACAAAATACGTGCCGGAAGGCAACATACCAACATCAATCGGGGATTTAATCGCATCGGCGGGGATCGTTTTCACCCATCGTCCGTAGCGGTCATATAAAACGGCATATTCGGCTTCCATATTTTGCAGCTCCAGGCGAATAAGCTGCACCGCCGGGTTCGGTAATATTCGGAAATCGCCGAAATCGGCCGTCGGGTTTCCGACGCCGACCAGGTTGTTCACCACAATCGAATCCAGCGCAGCCAGGCAGCCATTCGCATCGCGCACCGTCAGGGAATACACGCCGGCGAACAAACCGGCCGGATCTTCGTCGGTTGAAACCACCTGGTTATCCAGCCGCCATTCAAACTGATACGGGCTGCTCCCCCCGTCCACGGTGATGCTGACGCTGCCCAAGCCGGCATTGCCAATATCATTGACGATATTATTGAGCGCTACGGCCGGCCCTTCATTCGAGGTGATAGAAAATGACTGCAGCTGAATACAGCCGTTGGCGTCCGTCACCGTGACCTGATAATTCCCGGGAGCCAGGTTATTCCAGTTGCCCGACCACTGATAGGGGCCGGTTCCGCCGCTGACCAGGATCGTTGCGGCGCCGTCGTTGTTTTCCGGACAGGAGGCGGGCGTCGTCGTAACTTGCACTGCGATCGGCGCCGGTTCGGAAACGGTAACCGTAGCCGTGGCCGTGCAACCCGACGCATCCGTGGCCGTAACGCCATATATGCCCGGCTGTAAATTGAAGAGGGAAGCCGTTGTATTTCCATTCGACCACAAATAGGACACCGGTTGGGCGCCGGCAGCCGCCTGGGCCGTCGCCTGCCCATCACCGGCGCCATTGCACTGGACAGACACGGCGGTGGCGGACACGCTCAACGCGCAATCAAATGCATTGACGACCACTGTACGAACGACCGTACAACCGTTTTGGTCGGTCACCGTCACCGTGTAAGCGCCCGGCGACAAACCGGCGATGCTCTGTGTCGTTGCATTATTGTTCCACGAAAAACTATACGGCGCTACGCCGCCGGTGGGCGAAGCAGCAGCCGTGCCGTCGTTGGCGCCCAAAGCGGTCTCCGCTGTGGCGGAAAGGTTGGCCAATAACACAGCGGGCTGTGAAATGGTGGCAACGAGTTCTGCTGGACAGCCCGCGCCGTCTAAGATATCTACGGTGTACACGCCGGCGCTCAAACCGGTCACAACCGCCGTGGTATCGCCGGTGCTCCACAGATAGGTCACCGGTGCGGCGGCGCCCTGCACCTCCACCGATGCAATACCATCAGCGCCGCCGTGGCAGCGGACGGGCGTGACGGACAGTTGCGCGCTCAGGTTGCAGTTGAAACTATTAACTGTTACAGATTGGATCGAAGCACAGCCATTTGCATCTTCTACAGTAACGGTATAGTTACCTGGAGGCAGGTTGAGGATCGCTGCAGTGGTATCGCCGGTATTCCAATCGAATTGATACGGGGCGGTACCGCCGCTTGGCGCTGCAGTGGCCGACCCGTCGTTGGCGCCATTCGCGGTTTCGGGCGTGGCCGAGGCATTGACGGCCAGTTCAGCCGGCTCGGTGATCGTCGCAGAGGCGACCTGCGTACATCCGTTTCCGTCTTCTACTGTCACGTTGTACGTACCGGCCACCAGTCCGGCAGCTGTTGCCGTGGTATCGCCGGTACTCCACAGAAAAACATAATTTCCGCTGCCGCCGCTGGCCGAAACCGTAGCGCTGCCATCGGCGGCGCCGTTGCAGCGCGCTGGAATCAGGCTGCTGATCGTATCCGCCAGTGGGGGATCTTGGGTGACCGACACGGTGTCCCGCGCCACGCATCCGTTGCTCTGGTTCGTGACCAAGAGGATATACGCGCCGATTGTATCCACGGTAGGCGTGAGCGTTTGCGCGCCGCTGACGATACGGCCGTTCGCCGTACTCCAGGCATACACAAAATTCTGACCCTGCGAAGAGGCCGTGCCGTCCAGTTGAATTGCCGGCTCATTACAGGTAATCTCTTCCGGATTTTGCGCGGCTGCTATGGGCAGGACGATATTTTGCGTCACTTGTGCCGTATCGGAGGCTGTGCAACCGTTCAGGCTGTCCGTTACGGACACGATATAAAGGCCGGGCGCAGTGACGACCGCGTTCGGCGTATTGGCAGTATAGGCGCCCGGGCCAGTCCAGGCGTAGGATACGCTGTTATTCGAGCTGGCCACGAGGGTGTCCGTCGTCGCCACGCAATTTAACAAGCCGTCGGTAGCCGCCACCTGGGGCGGGACGATATTCTGGCTGATCGTGATACCGCTGGAACCGGTGCAGCCATTTTGATTGGCGGTCAGGACGAGGTTGTAGGTTCCGGGCTGTTGCACGATCGGATTTTGCACAGTAGAAACAAACCCGTTGGGACCAATCCAATTGAACGTGGAGGGCAGCGAGGGCGTCGTTTGAATCGTGGTGGACGGCGCTGCGCAAGTCAGCAGCCCGGCGTTCAAGGTTGCGGTAGGCGCCGTGGTATTCGCCGTCACGACTGCGGCAGCGGTGGCGCTGCATCCGTTGGCGCTATTCGTCACGCGCAGCACGTAGATTCCGGCGGCGCCTACAGTAGCATTCAGCGTTTGGGCGCCGGAGAGGATATTGCCGTTGGAGGTCGTCCATTGATAAGAGAAATTGGGGCCTTGCGACGATCCCGCGCCCGATACCGTCGTCGTGCTCTGGACACAGGTAATAGGGCTGCCAGGGGCGGCAGCGACCGTTGGCGGCGTGGTGCTGCCGTTAATCGTAACGGTGTTCAGTTTGGTACAGCCTTCGGCGTCCGTGACGACCACCGTGTAATTTCCCGGCGCGGTGAACGTGGCCTGGTTGCCGGCTTGGCCGTCCGACCAAGCGTACGCATAGGGCGAGACGCCTCCGCTGGCGGCGACGGTAGCCGTTGCGACCGGTTGCAGACAGGATATGGGCGCAGATACGGTGACCGTTTGATTGAGTGCCGGCGGCTGCGAGATAGAAGCAGTCGCCGTAGCCGTACCGCTTCCGGCGGATCCGGTGACCGTCACGGTGTAGTTGCCGGCCGTGAGGTTGGCGGCAGTTTGACCCGTCTGGCCGTTAGACCATAAATACGTGTAAGGCGGCGTACCGCCCGATGCCTCCACCGTAGCGCTGCCGTCGTTACCGCCGAAGCAACTAACGTTAGACGTATTGCTAATAAACGCACTGACGGGCGGACCGCCGGCAAAATCGAACGTGGCCGCCGCTGCAATCGGAAAATCCCCGGAAGAGCCGCTGCCGTTGCAAAAGTTGCCGATGAAATACACCTTTACCGTATTACCGGCAACAGAAGCCGGGGACGTCCACTGAAAATCCCAATCCACCGAACCCCCGCTAAATGCCTTGCTGCCGCGCTGTTCGATATATTCCCGGCCGCCGGTAAACTCGGTGCCTGCCTGACCGTTTATATTAGCCAGATTCCCACAGTTGGCATTGTTGCCATCCACCACCACCAATTGAAATCCGCCCCGCGAAGGCGAACCGGCAGTGGCCGTCATGTCAATGTTCAAATTGTAGGTCGTGTTGGGCGAAATGGTAGAAGGCAGGCCGCTGATGGATACCGTACCATTGTAGCCGTTCGAGTTTCCGGTGTGGCAGTTGTTGCAGTGCCCGTCAAACGGCGCGCCGGTGCGGCCATTGGGTGGATTGGAACTGTTGGCGAGCCATACCAGGGCGCCGAGAATGATGCCCGCGTAGCGGGTTAATCGTGATTTTAAAAAAGTAGAAGACATTTCAACAGGGTACAATTTTAAAGTTATAAATGGAATTACAAACGAATAGGATTTACAAAACGCGCGACAGCGACTGACTGCGCTTTTTGCAGAAGATACATAATAAAAAAATCCATAAACAGTTTAAAAAATATTCGACTTTTGTGTCAGCGAATTTTCGCTAAATATGAGCAAAGTCTAAAAAGCTTGTTTTACGGAGAAATCATAATCCGTAACTTTATCCCTTTCTGAAAAAAATTACATTTTAATATGATAAACAAACACATAAAAAAAGTAGCCATCCTGGGTTCGGGCCTCATGGGCACGGGCATTGCCGCCCATTTGGCGGGTTGTGGACTGGAAGTACTGCTGCTCGACCTCCCTGCGGCGGAAGCCGGAAAATCGCGCAACGCCATCGCGCAGGAAAACCTGCAAAAGGCCTTGAAGGCCAAGCCGGCGCCTTTTTACGATAACCGGTTTGCTGCACGGATTACCGTCGGAAACTTTGAGGACGATTTGCCCAAAATCCGGGAGGCCGACTGGATCATTGAAGTCGTCGTGGAACGTTTGGATATCAAAAAGCAACTTTTTGAAAAGGTGGAACAATTTCGCGCGCCGGGCACGTTCGTTACATCCAATACGTCTGGTATTCCCATTCACTTGATGTCGGCGGGGCGAAGCGACGATTTCAAAAAGCATTTCCTGGGCACGCACTTCTTCAATCCGGTGCGGTACATGCGGTTGCTTGAAATTATCCCGACGCCGGACACCGACCCTGCTGTGACGGATTTTTTCATGCATTTTGGCGATTTGATTTTGGGAAAACAGACGGTGCTTTGCAAGGACACGCCGGCGTTTATCGCCAACCGGGTTGGCGTATTTGCCATGGCAAAAATTTTCCAACTCACGCACGAGTTGGGGCTGGACATTGCGACAGTGGATGCGCTGACTGGCCCGCCGATTGGTCGTCCCAAAACCGGCACTTTCCGATTGGGCGATCTGGTGGGCATGGACACAGCAGTGCACGTGATCAATGGCATGCGCCAAAATTGTCCGGACGACGCACAGATTCAAGCGCTGGAAGTTCCCCGTTTCCTGCAGTTTTTAATGGACAATAAGTTCCTTGGAAATAAATCGGGTCAGGGTTTTTACAAGAAAACAGAAGAAAAAGACGAAAAAGGCCGGCCGGTCATTCTGGCGCTCAATTTAGAAACGCTGGAGTACACACCCTCGAAAAAGGAAAGGCTCCCGATCCTTGATACGCTCAAACAGATTGATGAGTTGCCGCGCCGGATCAAGGCGATTTTCAAGGGGACGGACAAGGGCGCAGAACTGCTGCAGCGCGCGTTTCTGAGTCTGTTCGCTTATGTATCCAACCGGGTGCCGGAAATCAGCGACACCTTGTACGCGCTCGACGACGCGCTCCGGGCGGGTTTCGCCTGGGAAAAAGGGCCCTTTGAATATTGGGACCTCGTCGGTATAGCGGAGGCAGTACAAGCTGCGGAAGCACAGGGCGAGAAGATAGCGCCCTGGGTAAAAGACATGCTGGCTGCCGGGCACACCACGTTTTATAAATTTGAAAACGGCAAGCGCAGCTGCTACAACCCGGCCTCTACATCGTATGAAGTATTACCTGGCGGCGATGCGTTCCTCCTCTTGGACGCTTATCGAAACCAAAAACCGGTCTTTCAAAATGCCGAAGTCACCTTGCACGATATCGGCGACGGCGTGCTTTGCCTGGAGTTTCATTCCAAAATGAACGCCATTGGCGAAGGAATCCTGCGGGGAATTCACGAGAGCATCCGGATTGCGGAGGAAGAAGGATGGAAAGGATTGGTCATCGGCAACAATGCGCCGAATTTCACCGTGGGCGCCAACCTGATGATGATCGCTATGATGGCCTATCAGCAGGAATGGGACGAACTGAATAGCGCGGTGCACTATTTTCAGCAAACCTCCATGCGGCTGCGCTACTCGGCCGTTCCGGTGGTTATTGCCACCCAGGGATATGTCTTTGGCGGCGGCTGCGAATTTTCGATGCATGCCGACAGCGTGGTGGCTGCGGCAGAAAGTTATATCGGACTGGTAGAAGCGGGCGTGGGCCTGATCCCCGGCGGTGCGGGCACGAAAGAATTTGCCGCCCGCCTGTCGGATGAATATACACGGGAAGGCGATGTGCAGATACCCCGCCTGATTGATCGCTTCAAAACCATCGCCATGGCGCAGGTGGCTACCTCGGCGTACGAAGCCTTTCAATACGGTTACCTAAAACCAACGAAAGACCTCATCGTACACAATACCGCGCGCAATATCAGCACGGCCAAAACACGCGTGCTCGAACTAGCCGACGGATACATTCAGCCAATCCCCCGGAAGGATATTTATGTGCTTGGCCGCACCGGATTAGCCACGCTGTACACGGCCGCGCACACGCTCCAACTCGGCCACTTCGCAAGCGAGCACGATATCAAAATTGCCCGAAAAATAGCCTGGGTACTGTGCGGCGGGGACCTGACCAGCCCGCAGACGGTATCGGAAAACTATCTGATAGACCTCGAACGCGAAGCGTTTCTCAGCCTGTGCGGCGAACAAAAAACGCTGCAGCGCATCCAACACATGCTGGAATCCGGAAAACCGCTTCGAAATTAGTATTACACCCTGCCTGATTAAACAACACAACCACACAACAAAAACAACGCTCCATGCAAGAAGCATATATCATCACAGGATTTCGCACCGCCGTCGGGAAAGCTGGTAAAGGCGGATTCAAAGGTGTGCGGCCCGATGACCTGGCCATTGCGGTAATCCGCCATATCCTGGCGCAAACGCCGCAGCTGGATCCCCGGCAGGTGGACGACGTAATCGTCGGCTGCGCCAATCCGGAAGGCGAGCAAGGTCTGCAAATCGGCCGCCTCATTGCCACCCGCGCGCTGGGAACAGACGTACCGGGCATGACCGTAAACCGATACTGCGCATCTGGTTTGGAAACAATCAGCATCGCTGTGGCAAAAATTCGCGCCGGCATGGGCCATTGCTACCTCGCCGGTGGCGTGGAAAGCATGAGCCTGATTCCGATGACAGGCTATAAACTCGCTCCTAACTACCATATCGCCACAGAGCATCCGGACTATCTCGTCGGCATGGGTCTCACGGCAGAAGCCGTGGCACAGAAATACGGGATCAGCCGGGAAGATTCGGACGCGTTTGCTGTCCGCAGCCACCAACGCGCCGCCGGCGCAATAGACCAAGGGCTGTTCCAGGCGGAGATTGTGCCGGTGTCCGTCCAAGAGGTTTGGGTAGAAAACGACCGGCGCAAAGAACGATCCTTCACCGTGGATACAGACGAAGGGGTGCGCCGGGACACCACGATGGAGGCGCTCGCCAAATTAAAACCGGCGTTTGACGCGCAGGGAATCGTCACGGCCGGGAATGCTTCGCAGACTTCCGACGGCGCGGCGTTTGTCCTGGTAATGTCCGAAAGC
>JBEIDF010000064.1:0-17663 GCA_040383605.1 Lewinellaceae bacterium | reverse complement strand
GGCGCGGATACCGTGTTGCGCACGGTGGTCGTCCGCGATCTGGCCAAATCCAATTTCAGTTCAGCCGTCAGCGGCCCCACTGTCACCTTCACCAATACCAGCACGAACGCAGACGACTATTTGTGGGATTTTGGCGACGGGAACAGCAGCACGGAAAAAAATCCGGTGCATACGTATGCCAGTGTCGGCGTTTTCCCGGTCAAATTAACGGCCTCCAGTCCATGTAATACCAGCGAAAAAACAGCGGAGGTCACCACTACGGTGGGCGTCAACGAATTCCTGGCGCAGTTGGGCGTCCGCGTGAGCCCGAATCCGACGTCCGGCGATTTCCGGGTGGACTTGCAGAGCAACCAGCGCGGCGATATTCGCCTCACGTTGACGGACGCTGCCGGCCGCCAGATCAAAACGGTGGAAACGCCGCTTGTGGTCGGTCTGAACGCGGTGCGTTTCGAGGGCCTGCAACTGCCCGCCGGTATGTACCAGCTGGCCTTGCAGCACGCCGGCTCGGTGACGACGGTGGCGGTTGTTGTGCAGTAATTGTTTTCCTGCCGGGCGCAAAAAGGTTTGCATTTTTGCGCCCGGCGGGAAAAACCGCGCGTTGCATTTTATGTTGAAAATTGCTTATTCGCCAATTTACAAATACGAGCTTCCCGAGGGGCACCGTTTTCCGATGATCAAATACGAACTCTTGCCCGAGCAGCTATTGTACGAGGGCACGGTGCGGGAGACTAATTTTTTTCATCCAACGCCTTTGCCGGAGGAGGTTGCGCTGCGCGCGCACACCAAGGCGTACTGGGACAAGCTCCACCAGCTGACGCTGACGCCTTCGGAGGAGCGGGCGATTGGGTTTCCGATCAATGAAAAATTTGTCTGGCGGGGTCGGCATATTGCCCACGGCACCCTGCAGGGCGCTTTGTTTGCGCTGGAATACGGCTGCGCGATGAATATCGCCGGCGGCACCCACCATGCCTACGCGGATCATGGAGAGGGGTACTGCTGCTTCAACGACCAGGCGGTGGCTGCCCGTTACCTGCTCGATCAGCGGTTGGCGGAGCGCATTTTGATTGTTGATCTCGACGTGCACCAGGGCAACGGGACGGCGCATATTTTCCGGGAAGAACCGCGGGTTTTTACCTTTTCCATGCACGGTGCGCGCAACTATCCGCTGCGCAAAGAGGAATCCAGCCTCGATATTCCCCTGCCCGACGGCCTCTCCGACGGGCCGTATTTGCAGCGCCTGCGCGCGGAATTACCCCGCCTGTTCGATGAGTTTCAGCCCGATTTTGTTTTTTACCAAAGCGGCGTGGATATCCTTGAGTCCGACCGCCTGGGCCGCTTGTCGGTCTCCCGCGCGGGCTGTCGGGAACGCGACCGGATTGTTTTTGATCTCTGCCGACGACATCGGACACCGGTCGTCGCCTGCATGGGCGGCGGTTACTCCGAGCGCATCGCCGATATCGTGGAGGCGCATGCCAATACTTTCCGGGTAGCGCAGGATTTGTTTTTTTGAATCCGGGTGGCAAAAAACGATAAAATCGCGCAAGGCTTTTTGGAAAAAGCCTACTTTGCAGCGTGTAAATTTGGTATGATTCGAATTTTAACCCTCCTATTGTTCGTCGCGCCCCAGCTCGCGGCCCAAACCTTTTTCCCAAGCCCTGGCCCGGTATTGGAACAGGAAGTGTCATTGCAGTTGGCGAACGAATGCACGCTTTTTTTTACCAACCCTTCCGGCGATACCCTGCAACTGCGCTGGCGAAAACTGGAACTCAGCGTACCGCCGGACTGGGATATTGATTTGTGCGATTACGGCCATTGCTACGGCGGGATCCCCAACAATGCGACGATGAATCCGGTGTACGACACCATACAGCCCTATCTCAAACTGATCGTCCAGCCCGGCGATACGCCCGGCGCCGCCTGGCTGTGGTTCCGGGTGTACGAACTTTCAAACCCCGACAATTACCAGGACGTGTATTTTAGTTTGCATACCCCGGGCGTGACCGGCACAGCGGAAGCGGAAAATACCGGTTGGCATGTTTTCCCCAATCCGGCTTCTGATTGGCTATATTTGGAAAACAGCGACGTCGCCGATTTGCCGGTATCAGTATATAATAGCCAGGGGGTGTTGATGGATACGGCGGAAGTGCCCCGCGGCGCGCGCGTATCTTTGCCGGTGGGCGACTGGCCGGCGGGTATTTATTGGCTGCGCGCGGCGTCCGAAACGAAAAAAGTGATCATTTGGCGCTAACTTCGTTTTTTTGAGCAAATTCTTTTAAGTCAGTCTCCATTCTTGTATTTGTTTTTTCTGCCTGTTGACAATTTTTTAAAAAATGCAAAAACTATCCCTCTTCTTCGCCGCATTTTTCCTGACTGGCGCGCTGTTTGCCCAAGACGCTGTATTCTCGGATTTGAAACTCCTGACCAGCCGACCCGGAGAAACACTGTTGCAGTTTGACCTGACCGGCGTCCGGTTTTCCGAGGTGTCCACGCCGCAAGGGATCGCAAAAATACCGCACTTCGAGGCCGGGACGCCCCTGCTGGAAGCCGGAATGCCCGATTTGCCCAAATATGCGACCGCGCTGCGCATACCCGCCGGCGCATCTATGCGCGCGGAAATAACGGAGGCTGTTTTTGAAGAATACACCGGCGTGGATATCGCCCCTTCCAAAGGCAACCTGCTCCGCAAGGTGGATCCGGCGAGCGTGCCGTATCAATACGGCGTCGCCTATACGCAAGATGCTTTCTACCCGGGCAATCTGACGGCCCTGCAACAGGTATTCACCCTGCGCGCGGCGAAAGGACAAACGCTGTGGATTTTTCCGGTGCAATACAACCCGGTCACCAAAGTGCTGCGGGTCTATACCTCTGTCCGAATCCGTGTGTTTGACGCCGCGCGGTCGGCTGAATATCCGGATACCGAACTGGCGGCGGCGCCCAGTGTGGCTTTTCAACAGATCTATAATAAGGTGTTCGTCAACAATGACGCTTTCGGACAAACCAACGCCAACAACCCGCAGCCGGATAAAATGCTGGTTATTGCCGATGACAACCTGCTCAGCGAACTGACGCCACTCGTCCGCTGGAAACAGCAAATGGGCGTGCACACCACCGTCGTAAAGGCCTCCGAAACTGGCGGTCCGGATGCCGACGCCGTGTACAACTTCGTGCGCGATTACTACAACCAGCACCAAATTACCTACCTGCTGATTGTCGGCGGAGAAAATACCGTGTACCCCCTGATGCGCCCCAGCGGCGGCAATACCTATTCCTGCGACAATTGTTTCGGCTACATGGAGGGCAACGACCGTTTTCCGGAAATTATGGTCGGACGCCTGCACGCCGCCAATCCGGAGCAACTCCGCGTCATGGTAAACCGGCATCTGGAATACGAAACCGCGCCCCTCGCAGACAGCCTGAATAACTGGACCGCTACCGCCATGGCTTCCGCTTCCAATGAAGGCGAAGGCATCGGCGACGAGGGGCAGGCCGACTGGCAGCACGCCAATGAATGGAAAATTAAGCACCTGGCCGATGGGTATGAAAAAGTCTGGGAGTTTTACGACGGCAATCATACGGCTGATTCCCCGACGCCGGGCGATATCAGCGCCGATCAGCCGGGAGATCCCGTGAATACGGCCCTGGTGCAACTGATGAATAATCGCGGCGTGAGCCTGTATAATTATACCGGCCACGGCTGGGAGCAGGGATTGGTTTCCGGCAATTTCAATACAGACGCTGTGGGGCAGCTGCGCAATACGCATCGCTATCCCATCCTGATCGCGGTGGCCTGCTGCACCGGAAATTTCACGAACAACGGCGGCGGCGATTGCCTCGGCGAGGCGTTCCAGCGCGCCGGTAATCTGTCTTCCGGCGAACCCTGGGGCGGTATCGGCGGATTTTTCTCCAGCGATTTCCAAAGCTGGGCCCCGCCGATGGAAGGCCAGGATGCGATGAATCAATTTCTGGTTGACGCCGACGGACTTTCCCTGAAACCGAACCTGGGCAGCATGGCCGTGTACGGCAATGCGCGCATGATCCAGGCCTACGGCAATGGGGGAGAGGTGATGGCCGATTTCTGGAACCCCTTCCTCGATCCTACCACCCAGCCCCGGACGCGGCTCCCCAACAATCTGGACGCTGCCCACGAAAGCGTCCTGCAGGTGAATGCCCAATCCCTGACCGTCCAGTCTGCCGTAGAAGGCGCTCTGGCCGCCCTGTATTGGCAGGGCCAGACCCTCGCGGTGGGGTATGTGGAAAACGGACTGGCGGATTTGCAATTTCCCCCCTTGGGCGATGTGGGCGACCTGACGCTCACCCTGACACAATTCAACTACACACCCTATCAACAAACTATCACAGTAGTTCCCGGCGCCGGACCTTTCGTCGTGACCGATTTGATCGAATGGACCGATCCGACCGGAAACGGCAACGGCCGGGCGGATTACGGCGAAACGCTGCAGATCAACCTGAACCTCGCCAACGTCGGCCAGCAACCTGCTGTTGCCACGAAAGTAAGCCTCAGTACCCTCGATCCCAACGTAACCATTACGGATGAGACCGAATCAGCCGGTGATATTGCCCAGGCCGGCGCTGCAGCCTTGCCGCAGGCTTTCGCATTTTCTGTCCATCCGGCAGTGAAAGACGGCCACCAAGCGCTCTTTAATGTAAAAATCACCTTTAACGACAGCCTGCAATACAACAAAGCATTCCTGGTTGAATTGCACGCACCAACGCTGTCCATCGGCACGGCCACATTCGATTACAGTCAGGGCGGCAACGCCAATTCCTACGCAGAAAGCGGCGAAACGATCGTAGTGCGCATTCCAAACCAAAATACCGGGGGCAGCGCTTCCACAGACGCGATCGGCACGCTGACCACCGATGTACCCTGGCTGCAAATTTCGCCGGCTGTGGATATGGGCCCGCTCGACGCCGCAGGCGGATCGGCGGAGGCTGTTTTTGAAATCACCGTGTTGCCCGATGCGCCGCAAGCGGCGGCTGCGCGCTTGCAGTACGAACTGCAGGCCGGGTTGTACGGCGCGGAACAGGAAATCGGGCTGCTGGTCGTGAATCCGATCGTAGAAGGATTTGAAACCTTTGATTTTTCCGCCTTCCCCTGGGTGGGCGGCGGCAACAAAAACTGGATACCGACGAGCATCCTGCCGTATTTCGGCGCGCATTGTATGCGTTCCGGTTTTATTACCCACAACGAAAGCTCGCAGATGACGCTTACCCTGGACGTCCGCGAGGACGGCGCGATTGCCTTCGCGCGTCGGGTGAGTTCGGAGCCGGATTACGATTTTTTGCGATTTTATATAGACGGTGTGCTGGTGGACTCCTGGAGCGGGAATGTGCCCTGGGGCGAAACAGGTTACCCCGTCAGTTCGGGCGTGCACACCTTCACCTGGGCGTACGAGAAAGACAATATTGGAACCGGCGGCACGGATCGCGCCTGGGTGGACGAAATTTTACTGCCGGCGCACGATCTGGTGGTCTCAACGAGTGATTTTTCCGGCCCGGATTTTACCGTGCAGGCAACGCCCAATCCGGTGGATGCTCGCTTGCTGGTGCAGGTAGCCGATCCAGAACAGGCCGGGGCCGAGTTGGTTCTTTTTGACCAAACGGGCCGGCAGGTATTGGCGCAGCACCTGGCGCCCGGCGCCGGATCGGCGGCGCTGGATGTACAGACTTTGCCCGGCGGGTGGTATGCTTTGCGGGTGCAGCGCGGCGGCGCGGTGAACACGGTTAAAATTTTAAAACGGTAATAAAATGATGAAGAGCGCCATTTTCTCAGAAAAATCGAGAAAATGGCGCTCTTCAAAATATTTTTCCCTACACAACGCCGGTCTCTAGGATTCCACGGAAGTAATCGGCATTTCCACGAAGAAATCTGTGCCTTCCCCTTGGCGCGTTTCAAATCGGATTGCGCCGTCGAGTTCTTCTACGATCCGGCGGCAGATCGCGAGGCCCAGGCCGCTGCCGGAGGATTTGGTGGTAAAATTCGGTTCGAACACCCGTTTTTGGATATCCGGCGGAATCCCGCCTCCGTTATCGCGGATTTGCACTACTGCTTTGTTGCCTTTGCGGTAGAGCAGTACATTAATTTTTCCTTTACGGCCCTCTGGAATTGCTTGTATTGCATTGATAACAAGGTTGTTGAATACCCGTATCAGGTGGTTTTTATCGCCGCTGATCCGGATTCGTTCTTCCGGGATATTGAGGCGGAGTTCCACCTCTTTTTGTTCGGTAAACAGATCGTACACACTTTCCACCACGTCATTGATGACCAGTTCGTGGCGTGTCTGGATTTCCAGATTAGCGAACATCGAGAATTCCGAGGCAATTTGTGCCAGCGAGTCTATTTGTTCGATCAGGCGCGTGATGGCCTTTTTGAGATAAGCGGCTGCCTGCATGGGGTCGTTGGATACCCGCTCCAGTTGTTGCATGGAGAGTTTCATGGTGGTCAGCGGGTTTTTGATATCGTGCGCGATTTGGCGGGCCATTTCGCGCCAGGCGCCTTCGCGTTCGAGGCGGATCAGTTGGGTTTTTGATTCTTCCAAGGTATCCACCATGCGGTTATACTCTTCGATCAGTTCGCCGAGTTCGTCGCGCCGATCGCCCTGGTAGTCCAGGGGTTGGTTTTTATCTTCGAAGCGCAGTTCCTTGATTTTGTCGGAGATGAGGCGGATTGGTCGGATGATGGAGCGGGCCAGGGCCAGGGTTGCTACGCCGGCTATCAGGAGGAGGAAGACATACAGGCTGGCGAGCATACCCATAAAGTCGGATACTTCTGGCCCGATGGCCTGGCGTTCCGGCAGGTAGGGCAGGCTGAGATAGCCGAGGAGTTGGTTGCGTTCGTTGCGCAGCGGCATATACCGGGTCGGCAGCGATTGATTGCCCATGGGTTCTGCTGCGTTGAAGGCAGGCGCGGCGTTTGCGCTTCGCAGTTTTTCGAGCACCGGCGCGCCGATTTGGCGGGCTACCAGGCCGATTTGGCGCAGGGCGTCCTGGTTGGCATATACGAGCGTGCCATTGGGCGCATAGATATTCGCATCCAGGTTCAGGCTGCTCAGCAGTGGATTGAGTGTGGCGGGGAGCTGCGTCCAGGCGCTGTCGGCGCCGGGTTCCAGTCCGCTGAATTTGGTGCGCAGGTGGTTGAGCACGGCTTCCGAGCGCTGTTCGAAATCGGCGCGCTGGGCGTTGGTTGCGCTCGTGCTAAAGTGGCGATAGGTCAGCAGGCCAATCAGCAGGAATGCCGGCGCCAGCACGGCGCTGGTACCGTATTGGATGCGGCGCGACAGCGAGCCGTCGCTTTTGAGCAGCAGTCGGAAAGAGTCCGGCAGAAAATCCAGGTAAGTGTTCAGCAGGGCGAGGCCGAATAAAAAGAGGGAGGCGAGGGTAAACAAGATGGCGAACAAATACACTTGTCTGTACCATCCTCCGGCCGGCCGGCCCACAATCGCGAGCGCGCTGCCGTCTGCGCTGCGCGCCATAGCGTCTAAACGGGGTGGTTCCCGGCTGATGATCTCCCGGACTTCTCCTTTGGCGAGTTGAATTCGTCCGGCGGCGGCGGCGCTCTGCCCGCGATCCACAATCAGCCTGTCCTTGGAAAAAACAGCAAAATCGTATTGCGGCAATTCCCGGAGCCCCTTGTATGGGTCTTTAAAAAATAATCGGGTGTAGGCGCGCGCGGCTTGCGGATACACGTGTTCGAGCGCGACATACACATCGGCGGGCTGGGTCGGGTCGCGCATGCGCTCCACGCGAAAGTACATCCAGTAGCAGAACAGGCCGTCGTCTTGCATTTGGTGGCGGATTGCGGGATCGCCTGGCAGTACCTCGGCCGTATCCCAGCCGCGCTCCACAACGTCCGTCCACGCGGCGGTTTGTTCCCGCAGCAGCGGCTGTCTTTCTCCGTCGAATGCGAAAATGCGCAGGCGATAATGCTCGAACAAATACTGCGCCTGAAAAGTAAACCGGTTAAAATACTGCTCCAATTCAGCAGTTTCGGGCTTAAATGGCCATGGTTTCAGCAGGTAGGCCAGCTGCGGATCGGCCGCAATCCGCTTCCGGATTGCGTACAGCAGCGGCTCCGCGAATTGCGCATCCCTGTTTTCGGCCAGCGCCGGCGCGTATTCAGCCCGCGTTTGCCGGTCTTTTTGCGCGTTGTAGCGGTTGAGCAGAAAAGCGGCAAAGCCGGAAAAACACAACAGCCAAACCAGCACCCAGACAAAACTGCTTTCTTGCCAGGAAACAAAAGCGTCGAGCAACAGCACGTACAATAAAGCAAAACCGGTCAGGAAAAATAAATTAATCTGTAGATCAAAAGGATACACCCATACCAATCCGGCAAATAGCGCAAGTGCTGCGAGCTGGGCCACAACGCGTTGCGCGTTGCCGGCCTCCAAGCTCCGTATGAGCGCAGTTATGCGGTGCGACCACAGGAAAAAACCAGTCAGCAGCAGGATAATACCGCCCAGCGCGGCAAAGCTGGGCGTGTCCAATCCCACAATATTGTTAAAATTAAAATCAATCCCCGAATGCAGTACGAGCTGCCGAAAAACGTCCGCGCTCAACAATATACTAAGCATAATACCCAGATATCCCAAAATCGCCAGCCCCGTGCCTGCAACCTGCGGAAATCGGCCTGTTTGCACCGCGCGTGTGGTGTGGTGGAAAAAAACCATCCACCACAGCAGAAGGATAATATGGATGAGCGTGGCGCCTAAAGACCGGCCGATGAACGCCTCCGCGTCGAAGCGGTTGCTGAAAAGGGGCAATCCAGGGAAAGCGGCGCCCAACAGGTTGAAATGATTATCCGCCCACCAGAACAGACCGATCGCCAGCGCCGGCACACTGAGTCCGGCCCAAATTCCCACGCGCTTTGACAGCCAGTCGGCGCCCCGGAAAAACCACATCAAGGCCAGGGCGGCCAGCAGGCCGTAAATTGCCAGTTTGAGCAACTGCACCCACTGCGGCTGGAGCGTCCCTTGGGCGCTCAGCCAAATCAGGTCGCGTTGGCCAGTGCGGATGGCGTAGGGCGTCTGTTTTTGCGATAGCTGTACCGCGTCGGGGATGTGTGCACCGGCGGCAAAAAGCGGCGCATGCGCGTCGGCCTGCTTGAATCGGAGCGGAATCAGGGTGCAAAGCGTCATATCTGCAACAGATTCCCGGAAAAGGACGTAATGCCCCCACGGTAAATCCGCTACCGAACCGGACTCCTGCCCGGCGATTCTTGCCAAATCCGTCTGGCCCGGAATGGCTTTATTATTGCTCCAAAAGAAAATCGAATCCCGCTTAAACAGGAGCATGGTGTAAGGTTTTTCCGCCAAATCCAGTTGCTCGTTTAAGCCGGCTGCCTGCCGGGCCGCCGCGTCCAGGCTGCCGAAACGCTCCAGCCAAGGGCGCCTGCCTTCCACCCAGGCGCCCGCCTCCGCCGCCTGGGCGCGCGTGAAGAGGGCTATTTCGTCGGCGTATTGTTGCAGTAAGTACGTATCTTTGTAGCTGCGATCCACCATGATCGCCAGCGTCAGTAAAATGGCGCCGACGGCGAGATACGGGATCAGGCGATATTTCATAAAAAATGGGCTGATACTTTTAGATAACAGGTATAGCGATAGTCTTAGAGCAAAGTTTAAGCCAAGATAGAAGCGAAAAGTGAATTTACCTGATTTTTGGGTAGAAAAAATTTATTTTTTTTTATAATTGATTGATTGGCCTGAAAAATTAACAGGCCGATTGTAAAATATGACTGCAGGCCGCTTTGTCGCCTCATATTGGGGAGGAAAGTCCGGACAACACAGAGCATCGTGCCACCTAACAGATGGGGTTCCGGCGGAAGCCGGAATACAGCGAGTGTCACAGAAAATAACCGCCTCGTTTAGCGGGGTAAGGGTGAAAACGTGCGGTAAGAGCGCACGGCGTCCCGGCGTAAGTCGGGGGGCGGATAAACCTCACGGGTTGAAATGCCATGTACACCTGGCGCCCTGGTTTTAGGGGCGGCGTTGCTCGCGCCGCGCGCTCCGGTTCGCCGGGCCGGCCAGGGGGGTAGGCAGCGCAGATTCCACGGGTGACCGTCGGAACCAGATAAATGACAAAGGCCCTCGCCTGGCGGGGGAACAGAATCCGGCTTACAGGCCTGCAGTCTTTTTTTAAAAGCGCTTGTTCAAATTTTGATTGCCGGGTTGCAGCCCAGAGATCAAAATTTGAACAAGGTCTTACAGTACGCGTAATTTTCTCTTAACTTCGCCCGCTCAAATCCGTTCCTGCATGTGGCAACGTATCCGCCGGCTCGGCGTGGAAATTTATTGTTTTCTCACGGCGCCTTTTGTCGTGAAAAACTGCCTGAGTATGCTCGGGGTAATCGGCTTTAGCCTGACGCTGACGTTTTGGTGGATGAAATGCTACACCAACCACGGCGAAAGCACCCAAGTGCCGGATTATCACGGCATGCACATCATGGAGGCGGCGCGCAAGGCCGTCCGCCGAGATTTTCGGATTGAAATTTCCGACTCGGTATATATCCCCGGCCGCCCGCCCGGCGAGGTAATTCTGCAAGACCCGCCCGCGGAAAGCAGGGTAAAAAAGGGACGGACGATCTACTTTACGGTCACAAAAAGCAACCCGGATATTGTCAAATTACCCCGCCTGGAAGGCTCGGACGATTACGACCTGTACAGCAGGAAATGTGCGCGCCTCGGCCTGAAACCCCGCGTGGCCGCCCGCATAGCCGACCCGAAATTGGAGCCTAATACCATCGTGGCGGTAATTTACCGGGGGGATACCATCACAAGCGATATTCGGTACGGATACAGCGTGGAAATGGACGCGGTGATTGATTTTGTGGTCAGCGAACAAGTGGCCACCACCGTGCTCGTGCCCGATTGCGTCTGCCTGCTGTTCGACGCCGCAAAGTTTATGATCGCCGCTTCCAACCTGACCGTCGGCTCCGTAGTCAAAGACGGCTCAGTGACCGACGAAGAATCCGCTTACGTATGGCGACAAAATCCCGTTTTTACCGAAGGCGGCGTCATGCGCGTAGGCGAGCAAGTTGACCTGTACCTCACCCAGGAAATACCCGCCGCCTGTCTAAACCGAAATTAGTTTTTAAAAAATTCGTTTACTATGCAAGATATCACCGTCCAGGAATTGCACTGGAAACTCGAAAACGGATCGGATTTTCTCCTGTTGGACGTGCGCGAGCCGTACGAATACGAGGAATTTAACCTCCGGGGAAAACTCATCCCGCTCGGCGCGCTGGGCGCGCACCTCGACGAACTCGAGTCCTACAAGGATGCCGAAATCGTCGTGCACTGCCGCTCCGGCGGTCGCTCCGCCGCCGCCAAAGCCCTGCTCCAAGCCCAGGGATTTCACCATGTGCGCAACCTGCTCGGCGGTACCCTCGCCTGGCTCGACGCCTATGGCCCCAAAGTTCCCTAATCCCCAATCCCCAATCCGCAATCCGCAATTCTATGCTTCGCTTCCTTCTTTTCTGCCTCCTCTGTATCTGCATCACGCCCGCCTGCCGGACGAAAAGCGGCTGTGAAGCCACGGCCAGTCTGGGACCAAAAGTGAATAAAAAAGGCGAAATCATCACCAAACGCAGCCGCGACAAGGGCCTGTTTCCCAAAAAGATGGCAAAACGGATGAAATAATCGGGGTGAGCGCTTGTTCAGATTTTGATTTCTGGGCACTTGCAGCCCAGAAATCAAAATCTGAACAAGCGCTTATTTTTTGCCAATCACGTCGAATCCCTGCTCCAACCGGAATCCGTTGGCATCCACCAGGGCGAGCAGGTGTTTGCCTGCCTGCGGTTGCAGCGCCATTTGGTGAAAGGTTTTGGTGCTGCCCAGGTAAACGCCGTCGAGGTGCCAGAATATCTCGGTATCGGGTACGCGGTGTGCGACTTGAAATACGGTGCTGCCGAGGTTTCCGTCAAGTTCGACCGGCACATAGATTTTGGTTGGTTGTTTGGGATAAATCAGTTGCATCGGATTTTGTTCCTGCATGGCTGCGCCCTCCAGGCAGTCGTTGCGTACGGGCGGTGGCGTTCGATATGCCGGATTTTTACTTTTAAAATAGTGCTCCTGCAGCGGCGGCAGGACGAACCAAGGCACGTGTTGCATTTCGGCCGGGTTTAGGCAGCCGCTGTGCACTTGGTACTGTCCGGTCGGATCGAGGTGCAGCAGTTGGTGATAAGGGCAGGCGCGCGCCTGCAGCCCCCCGCGCGGAATCCATACGGTGTCCGCCGGGCAATAAGCGCCAGCCCGGTATCCGCTCAGGCGGCAAACAGCGGCCTCCTGCATATCATCGTAAGGCGGGTCAAACCAGCGGCAGGCAGGCAGCAACTCAAAAATTTCGAAAAGTACCGGCGCGGCCATATCCACGCCGAGCAGGCCGGGACGACCTTCGCCATCGGCATTTCCAACCCAGACCCCCACGACAAACCGCGGCGTGACGCCCACTGCCCAGGCGTCCCGGTAGCCGAAGCTGGTGCCAGTTTTCCAGGCAACCCGCCGACCGGTTTCAAACAGTTCCCATTCACCGGCGCCCGCCGGCCGCTCTACCTCCTGCATGGCTTCGAAAGTATGCCAGATGGCGCCGGCGCTGAGCCGCCTGGCCTGGCGCGACAAGCGTTCGGGGGGATTAGGTTGGTCGAGCAGGAAATTCGGCGGGCGAAAATCGCCCGGATTGTATTTTCCGTTGCGGTCGTAGAAATTGCCCAGCACGCGGGCCATGCAGGCGTAGGTATTGGCGACATCCTGCAGACTGGCTTCCGCGCCGCCGAGAATCAGCGACAGGCCGTAATCACCTGGTGGGCGGTTGAGGGTGCTGATGCCGAGTTGTTGCAGCTCGAAGTGTAATTTTTCGATGCCATAGTCGCGCAGCAGCCGGACAAACGGCACGTTCAACGAGCGGGCGAGCGCGCGTCTGGCCGGCACGGCGCCGTCATAGGATTGGTAGTAATTTTCCGGTTTGTACCGACCCAGTTGCGTGGGGATATCGGTGAGCAGGCTGTTGGGCAGGATCGTGCCGTTTTCCAGGCTGAGGGCGTACAGATAGGGTTTGAGAATGCTGCCGGTGCTGCGGGGCGCCCGGATTACGTCCACCTGCTCGCCGTGTTCGGCGCCGGCGCCCGGCGCGTTGCCGACGTAGGCCAGCACCTCGCCCGAGGCGACGTCCAGGACGATGGCGGCGAGGTTGTGCACCTCATTGCCGCGGTACCGGACTTGCCGGCGTTCCAGGATATCGGCGACGCGTTGCTGGAGGCGGCGGTCTATAGTCGTGCGGAAGCGGGGGGATGTTGGGTGATCCGGTTCGCCGGCCAGCCGATCGAGCAGGTGCGGAGTTTCCCGCGGCAGCGCCAGGGGCGGGCCGGGGAGCGGCTCCTCCTTAGCCAGCGCGCAAGACGCGGCGTCGAGGTGGCCGGCGTCCCGGAGGCGTTCGAGCAGGCGGTTGCGTTTGGTCAGCAGCCGGTCGCGGTTGCGGCCGGGGTGGATCAGCGACGGACTATTGGGCAGCACGGCGAGCGTGGCGGCCTCCGCCCAGCTCAACAGTTCGGGTTTTTTTCCAAAAAAACGCCAGGAAGCGGCTTCAAGTCCGACGACATTTCCGCCAAACGGCGCGTTTGCGGCATAAAGTCCCAGGATTTCCCGTTTGGAGTACGTCAGTTCCAGCCGGGTGGCCATGCAGGCTTCCAGGATTTTTTCCGGCAGTGTGCGCTTTCGGTTGCCCCGGGCCATCCGGATTACCTGCATACTGAGGGTGCTTCCGCCGCTCACCACGCGGCCATAACGGATATTTTGCCAGATTGCGCGGGCGATACTCGCAGGATCAATGCCCGGATGCCACCAAAATCGTTTGTCTTCGAAAAGCACCACGCATTTTTCATACGGCGCCGGCAACGCCTCCGAGGCCGGGAACCGCCACTGCCCGTCCGCCGCGATCCGCGCGCCCAATAAATTGCCTTGGCGATCCTCCAGCACCACGCTCAAAGGCGCGTCGAACAGCGGCCGCGGCAAGCAAAAAACCCAAAGCAGCGCTGCAACGGCGATCAATGCAGCGGCGCGCGGCCGGCGTCGAATCCAGGCTGCCGTGTTTTGGTATATGGCAAGCAATTTGCTGGATAAAATCCGGGCGAATTCCTGTATCTTTCCGTGCAAAAACATATTGATTCGTCAATTCCAAAACCCAAAGTACGGCTTTTTCAAGTTTTAAATCGGCGCTCCGAGAAACTTTTTGTTGAAAATTTGCATTTAATAGACATTACTCATCTATAACGCCATTATGCGTCAACTCAAGATCACCCACAAAATAACCACGCGCGAAAGCCTCGCGCTGGATAAATACCTCAACGATATCAGTAAGATCTCCATGCTGACGCCGGAAGAAGAGGCCGAAATGGCCCGTCGGATCAAAGCGGGCGATCAAAACGCACTGGATAAACTCACCCGATCCAACCTGCGCTTCGTGGTATCTGTGGCCAAACAGTATCAAAATCAGGGGCTGTCGCTGTCCGACCTGATCAATGAGGGCAATGTCGGCCTAATGAAGGCGGCACGCCGTTTTGATGAAACCAAGGGCTTCAAATTTATTTCGTATGCCGTGTGGTGGATTCGCCAAAGTATTCTGCAGGCGATCGTAGAAAACAGCCGGATTGTGCGGATGCCGCTCAATAAAGTCGGTTCGTATAATAAAGTAAACGATGCATTTCTCTCCTTCATACAGGAATTTGAACGCGAGCCGACCGACGAGGAGCTCGCCGAATTGCTGGACATGAGCGTGCGCGAAGTGCAGACGATGATGCAAAGCACCCTCCGACACGTGTCGCTCGACGCTCCGCTGGCCAGCTCGGAAGACGGCGATGCCACCCTGCTCGATGTCTTCATGCCCGAGGGCAGCGAAGAACCCGATTTGGAGCTCATGGCCGAGTCCCTGCGCGAGGAAGTTGCCCACGGATTGTCTATGCTTTCCACCCGCGAGATGGAGGTAATCTCCTCTTATTACGGCCTGAACGGGTACAAATCGCTTACCTTGGAAGAAATCGGCGAGACGTACGGTCTCACCCGCGAGCGGGTGCGGCAGATTAAAGAACGGGCGATCCGCCGGCTCCGCAAATCGTACAGCGGTTCGTTGAAGCCCTATTTGGGCTGAACCGCCGGGTTAAACGCAAGCGGGGGATTTTTTGACATTGTCAAAAAATCCCCCGCTTGCGTTTAGTTTCTCCTAAAAAATCGGAACTTCGCGCCCTGTATTCGTTCTGTGTAGATGTATTTGGCGCTTGACATCGGCAATACCCGGGTAAAAGCGGGCCTTTTTGAGGACAACCGGCTGGTTCGACATGCGAGCTGGTCGGATGATTCTTTGAAGGATTTGCCGGACTGGCTGGAGGCGGGCGCGCTGCAGGGGGTCATGGTGGCCTCCGTTGCCGCAGACGCGCCGGGGCGTTTAGATTGGTTGTGCGCGCGCGCGGAGGTTTGGGAGTTGACTGCTCAAACTGCCCTGCCGTTCCGGAATGCCTATCGCACGCCGGAGACGCTCGGAAAAGACCGGGTGGCTGCCGTTGCGGGTGCGCAGGCCTTGTTTCCTGGCCGGGATTGTTTGATCGTAGATTGCGGCACCTGTATTAAGTACGAATGGCTGACGGCGGCGGGTGTTTACGAGGGCGGAAATATTGCGCCGGGCTTGCGGATGCGGATTCAGGCCATGCACGCGTTTACTGCCCGGCTGCCGGAAGTAGAAGTCGAAATGCCGGCTTCACCGGTTGGCGACAGTACGGTCACGGCGCTTCAGAACGGCGCTTTGCGCGGGGCGGTGATGGAGATAAACGGGTTCGTGTCCTTTTTTCGGGAGCGTTTGCCGGGCGGATTGTGTATTTTGAGCGGTGGAGACGCCCGTTTTTTACAGCCTTATTTATCCGAACAGAAAATCATTTTGGAAGAACACCTTATATTATATGGTCTCCACGCCATTCTTTTACACCACGTTCATCATTCAACCCGGAAATAAAAAACCTGCAATCTGACATGCATACCAGAATACTGCTGTTTGTTTTCACCCTTTGGGCCGGTTTTTTGACGGCGCAGCCGAAGCAAAATTCACCGTACTCCCGCTTTGGAATTGGCGACCCCGTGCCCCAGTACTTCCCCGTTCAGGCGGCTATGGGGGGGATGACGGCAGCGTTTCACGATCCGTACCACCTGAATTTTCAAAATCCGGCTTCTTTTGCTTTTTTGCGCGCTACCGCCTTTGAGGGCGCTTTATATGGCAAAAACAGCAATTACCAGTCCGGCGAGGTCTCCCAGTCGAATTGGAGCGGCAACCTGTCCTATCTGGCGCTTGGGTTCACGCTCAATAGTCCGATCAACGAGGTGCTCGACAGAGTACAATCGCCTTGGCAGGCAGGTATGGGCGTTTCGCTCATGCCGTACACCCTGATCGGATACAATATTGAGGCGCAGGACACCCTGCCGGATATCGGTGCGGTCACGAATGCTTTTGAGGGCCGCGGCGGCGCATACCGACTGAATTGGAGCAGTGCGATCAAGTACAAAAATACCGCTGCGGGCATCAACTTGGGTTGGGTGTTCGGTAAGGCGGTCTTTGAAAACACCACAACCTTTGATGACAGCCTGCCGACCGCCGTCTTTCACCCGCGTTCTTTCCGGAATAATTTCCGCGATCAGCAGACGTTTAACGGTTTTGTCTGGCGTGCCGGCCTGCAACACGATTTTGTGTTGAAGCGCCTGCAGGCCGACCGGAGTGTGCCCGAGCGTTGGCTCACGGTGGGGATCGCCGGCGAAGGCAGCCGCACGATTCGAACCGTGGCAGATGTGATCCGGATCCGCAGCCGCGACCGCCAGCCGAGCGGCAATTACCTGACGCCGGATACGCTGGTGTTCAATACCGGCCTGGAGCAGGAACTTACTCTTCCGGCTACCTTGTCGTTGGGAATCCAGTATGTGAATTCCACGAAGTTTAAAATCGGTGGAGAATATATTTTCACCAATGGTTCGGTTTTTAATAATCAGGTGCGGAGCGGCGAGACGACCCGAAATACCCATTCTGTTTCCGGCGGACTGGAATACACGCCCGATTATAACTCCTATAATAATTACGCCAAGCGTATCCGCTATCGGATAGGCGGCTATTATCGGCAAGACCAGCGCGTTATTGACGGTCGCGGACTGGATGATCTGGGCGTTACTTTTGGACTTGGGCTTCCGCTTATCCTGCCGCGGCAGCAAACCTCTTTCGTAAATGCTGCCCTCGAACTGGGTCAATTGGGCGCAAATACGACGATTAGCGAAACCTACTTCCGTATAAGCCTTGGATTTACGCTGAATGACAACTCCTGGTTCTACAAGCGGCGCTTTGAATAAGCAGGCGTTTTGTGACCTTTCATTTTTTTTATAACATTTTTTTCAAAAAGCTTTGCGGGAATAAAAAAGGGTGTACCTTTGCGCCCGCTTCGGAAGAGAGGCAGTGCGGGAGGGAGTTTTTGCGGATGATTTGAGAGGGGCCGCTGAAAAAAAATATAAAAAAAAGTTTGGTTTTGGAGATAATTAGTTTGTATCTTTGCAGCCCCAAACGGAGAAAAGGTTTTGATATAGATTGGCGGTTTTTTGGATCGTCTTCATATAAAGAGTTCATTGACAGTTTGT
>JBEIDF010000063.1:0-17710 GCA_040383605.1 Lewinellaceae bacterium | reverse complement strand
TTTGTGGCAAAGATGCTGCAAAGCCCGTTTTTCTTGCAAACCAACCCGAACTTGAGCACACTGGGGCGCACACCGGTCAACTCGTGCCTGTTTTTATCGGATACCCCCTATTTGCCCAATAAAAAAGCAATTAAAATAGCCTAAAAACTACCTGATAATTCGGCAAATGCCGGAAATTGCAGCGGGAAACGCCCGGATGCTCGAATCTTGGTTTTTTTTGATTCAGATTTTGACGTCCGGGTTTTCGCCTTCGCTGCGCCGGAAACCTGCCAGAGATGACAATATGATAACTTTTCGGATTCACCAGTTCATTAACTACGCCAAATTTATGAAAAAAACATTACTACTCTTTCTGTTTGCCGCATGCTTTCTAAGCGCTGCCCAAGCGCAAAACTGCGTACGTGACTCCTCCCTCCTCATCACCGGCGCCTTGTTGTCGCCGGCGCCCTACACGCCCGATAGTCCGTTTTACAACCTGCGGCCGGCTTGTCTCGGACAGCCCTACAACCAATCGGTCACGGTCTTCGTGCCCGGTCAGTTCTCCGGTTTTAATATTGACAGCGTGGCCGTAGCGCTCACGGGGGCTATTTCGAACCTGCCAACGGGGGTATCGTACGTCTGCGATCCGCCGAGCTGCCGTTTTCGCCCGCTAACACTGGGCTGCATTCGGCTAACCGGCATTGTGGCCGCCTCGAACAACACCGATACCGCCGACCTGGGCATCACGGCCAGCATCTACGCGCTGGGCTTCCCCACCCCACTCACCTCGATCACGTTCCCCGGGCAGGTTGCGCCCGGCTCGCACTACTACCTGCCGAAACTGCCCGCAGCGCACCCACAGTGCCTCAGCAGCGCCGCCGACCTGGCCGGCCCGATCAGCGACGTTCGCCTTATGCCCAATCCGGTAAGCTATACCGCCCGCATCGAAGTCGAATCGCTCCGCTCCGATGATTTTCTGTTCGAAGTGTTCGACCTGGTCGGCCAACGCCTCTATTTTGAGCCGATTCGCCTCCTGGAAGGCTCCAACCAGTTTACTTTCAACGTCGGCGACCTGCCCAACGGCGCTTATTTCTGCTCGATTAGCAACCCGAATGGGAAGGTTGTTCGGAAAATGATTATACAAAAGTAATTGGGGATTGCGGATTGGGGATTGCGGATTTAGAACGATGGCGGGTTGTTTCTTACAAACGCAAGAAGGAAACAACCTGCCATCGTTCTAAATCCGCAATCCCCAATCCCCAATCCGCAATCCGAAATCCCCAATTCTTTTACTCCGGTTTCGTGAAAAGTCTCCCCCGTTTATTCGGCCTATTATTTCACACTAAAAACCGGTAACCATGCACCGACTCTTTGCTGCTATTTGCGCAATTTTTCTTTTTTTTCCTGCCCTAAACCACGCCCAGACGGGCTGTCCGGGCTGCGTAATTAATTTGCCGCCCATGGCGGCCGACACGCTTTTCATAGGCCCCTTGCCCGATGGCGCGCAATGGCAGGCCTATAACCAGACCATTTCCTTCCGGCTGCCCAAAACGACCACACCGGTCAACGCCGTGGATTCGACCACGCCGCCCGGACTGCCCATCACGCGCTTTGAGGTGGTGGGATTGGATGGGCTGCCGCCCGGGCTGAATTGGACGCCGAGCCAGTGGCTCTTTGAAACGGCCACGCAGACCGACGGATGCGTCCGGATTTGCGGGACGCCCACGGCGGCGGATACGTTTGTCCTGACCGTTCGGCTGAAGGCCACGGTGTTTTTTCTGGTCCAGGAAACCAGTTTCCCGTTGAAATTGTACATCGCGCCGGCAACCATTGCGAACGACGGGTTTACGATGAGCAATTACACCGGTTGCGGCTCGATTGCGGTTAATTTTACCAATAATATTCCCTCCGGGGGAAATCCCGGCTTCACCTACACCTGGGATTTTGGGGACAGCACGACCTTTGCCGGCGAAACGCCGCCGCCGCATACCTACGATACGCCCGGAACGTACCCGGTACAGTACAAGGTGACGATTGACACGACAGGGTACGTCCTGCAAGGTGTGACGGTTCTTTCGGCCGACTGCACAGATCCGATTAACGCGCCGGATTTATATCTGGTGATCAGCAATCCGGCAGACACCCTAATTTACAATTCGTCTCCTGCGATCAACAATGCGCCGCTCCCCTGGAATCTGCCGCTCGGCATCAAGTTGGAAAACGGCAACTATACGGTACAACTTTGGGACGACGATTCGGGTATTAAGGGCACGGACGATCCTTGCGGCAGCATTCCCTTCAACGTGTTGAGCGGTGACACCCTGGTATCCGGCAATTTCCGGATTATCCTCCATATTGAGCGCCCGGTTTATGAATGGGCCTTTACAGACACGGTCACCGTGTACCCGCAGCCAACGAAACCCTTGGTGAATACGCCGAAAGGCACGGAAGCCTGCGTGGGCACTATCCCAATTCTGTTAGTCTCCTCCTATGGCGCCGGCAACCAGTGGTGGTATGCGGGCGCGCCGATTCCGGGCGCAACTGCTTTTGTGCACGAAGCGCAGGCGTCCGGTTATTTCCAGGTAGAAGTAACGAATCTGGAGGGATGCTCTGCGCGATCGGACAGCCTGCTGGTCACGTACCACCCGACGCCTACTGCGCCGCTGGTGACGCCGGTTGCTGATCTGACGGGCTGTGCAGGGGTGGATTCCGTATGGTTGAACGCTTCGTATCAGATTGGTAACCAATGGTTGCTGAACGGCGATCCGGTGTTGGGGGCGACCGGCGCGGCCTTTGCCGCGTTACAGGGCGGAAGCTACCAGGTGCTTTATACCAGTCCGCAGGGTTGCACCGCCGTTTCAAGCGCGGTGCAGGTGCAATTTACCCAGCCCCCTGCCCTGCCCGCTTTCAGCAATACCAACAACTTGCTGCGTTTGACAGATACCCTGGCCTTGCCGGCGAATTATGGATTGCAGTGGCATTTTAACGGCGTGGCTATTCCGGGCGCTACCGGCTTTACCTATTGCGCTACCGCGAGCGGAAACTACAGTCTGCGCGTGGTAAATTTGAATACGAACTGCAGCGCCAGTTTCAACCTGAACGTGCTTTTCAACCCCGCTTTCGATTGCACCGTGGGCACACAGGAAGCAGTTGTCGGGCAGCTGCGCCTGTTTCCGAATCCGACCGGCGCTTTCACAACGATCCAGTTTGAGCAGCCCTTCGCGGAGGCGGCCACCCTGGTTGTATGGGACGTCACCGGCCGCAGCGTGTATCGGCAGCAAATACCCGGCGGATCGGATCGTTTGGTGCTGGACTGCAGCGATTGGCCGCAGGGTTTTTACCTGCCGGAAATCCGCGCGGCCGCAGGCGCACGGTTTATCGGGAAACTGGTTATCGAACGGTAATTGTACCGGGATTAGACGAAAAAGCGGGGTTTTAAGCGCGCATACGTGCGTTTAAAACCCCGCTTTTTTAATTGATCGGATTCTACAGCCGTATTTTTTGGTACGGCGTAGAATACCGGGTGTGTTTTATTCCAGAATAAAGCGCACCGCTTTCACCCCTTCTTTAAAGTACATTTTCGCGACGAAGGCGCCGTTTGGCAGGCCATTGCGTTGCAGGGTGAAGAAGTTGTTGTTGACGTCGCGGATATCGCGCACCATGCGGCCGTGCATATCGAATATTTGCATGGATTGGATCGGCTGATTTTCGTCCGAGGTGAAGCGAACTTCAGCGGTTGCCGGATTCGGTGCGGCGGTCACGGCGATATTATTGGCCAGCGGCTCTTTGTTAGCCACCACCCGGTCAATACAGCTTTGCAGACCGAGGACGAAGCAGGCGCGCGGCGTTACGAACTGCATGATCGTGTCAATATAGCGAAGTGCGGACGTTTTGTCCGTGTTGCAGGTTGGGTTGTTCGGCACCGTACCCGACCATTCCCAGGGTGCAGTGGTAGAGGGCAGCACCACCGGCGTTTGCTGCACGATCGGCATCACGAAGGGATAGAGGCCCGGCGTGGCGTCCGTCCAGTTATTACCATTAATCTGCGGCGTATTTTGGAAAGCGGACAGTTGGTTTCCGCCCAGGGTCGGGATGTATTGACCGTCGTAAGCCGAATTATTGTTGAATTGCTCCATCATTTGCTGGACGACATAAGCGCCCTGCACTTTCACCACCTGCAGGTTCGTACCGGGTACGTTTACGATCCCTTCGGCATACGGCGCGAAGTTGTCGTACGGTACATGGAAAGAGATCAGCGGGCTTTGACCCGGATCAACCCAAGCAGAGTCGGCGCAAGCACCGCCCATATTAACGGCCAAGGCGAAAGAAGAGGAGTACGGCGTGCCGTCCGGTGCTGCCACGTTATTCGGGAAGCAGAGTGTATCCGTTGTACCCGGGATTACGCCAACAGAGGTACCGTTGACATCGCCGTTTACTTGCGGAACGACCATGGGGATTGCCGGCGTTGCGGGATTTTGGTCATGATCCCAGAGAAACTTTCCTTCCGAGGCGAAGGGAATCTTGGCATAGTTGTCGAGGCTGACGCCGTTCAGTGTGAGGTAGCCGCCCGTACCTTGGCCCCAGATAACAATTTTTTCCGGATCAATACCCCAGGGATTACCTGCTTCTTTCACCGTTTTGCGGAAGTAACGGATGCAGGTACGCATATCCTGGATGCCACGATAAGCGGCGTTGATAATGCCGTAGCGGCGATCCACGTCACTGGACGCGAGGGGATTCCAGCCGAGGCGATAATCTACTGAACAAGCGACATAGCCCATTTTGGCGAGGCGAGTGCAGAATTCGATGGCTGCGGAGTCGCGGATCGTACCGCCGCAGGATCCGTTAAAGCCGAGCGATCCGTCAATCGGGCTTTTGAAGGGCAGGAAGTTCCCTGTGTGGAGGTAGAGTACGACCGGGCGATTGGTTTGCGCGTCACCGGCCGGCTGGTACACGTCCATGATCAGCGGCTGCTTGATCAGCGTTGGGAACGCCAGCACGGTGGTATTCAGGCCGTAAGGCACATTAGTGGTGACCGTTACATCGTTGAAAACGGGATCAAAGTAACGGGTTTGCGCCTGCAGCGACTGAAAAGCCAGCGTGCAGAGGAGCAGCAAAGACAAGTAAATTTTTTTCATTGAAAATGAATTAAGTTTGTTGTGTACGTTGGTTGCAAAAATAGGCGGAAATATCCGCTAAATTTATCTTTTTTCAAAGGTATAGACGGCAGAAATGTATGCGAGGCGTCCGATGCGTGGTCCGCCATAAGTTTGGAAGTTCCGGTTATCGAACATGGCTTCCAGGGCCGACTTGCCTCGGTTGTCGTCGCGGAAGAGCGGCATCAGGCCAAAAATATTTGTGGCGCCGATTTTAAACGTTGTATTGATCCGGTCAATCGTGCAGTTCCACTGTGCGTCCACCATATCATACGTTGGGATAAAGCCGGTAAATTGAGGCGATCCTTCAAACAGAAAGCCTTCGATCCACTTATAGGTAATGTTAAAGCCGGTGCGTTTGAGCCTGCCGATCGGCAGGTCGCGGGCGGAAAGGCCGATATTAAATTTATGTTCCGGCGTATTAAAAGCCGGAATGATGGGATCGTTTTCGTCTGTTTTGACCAGTTTATTCCAGGAATAATTTCCGCTCAGTTGGTAGTACTGGTTGAAATAATAATTCAGGCCGATATTGAAACCCTGCGTTTGCACCTGATTTTGCGAATTTGCGGCCACGCGCCAGGCTTCCAATTTATTAATGTCAATAAATCCACCGCCGACCGGTGCGGTGACGCCGATATTAAAGCCGATGAAGTCGGTGTAAATGTTGAAATAATAGCCTGCGTCCATGTAGAGCCGATCCCAGAGCGTGGTTCGGTATCCGACCTCGAAAGTTTTGACCTTTTCAGGGCGAATGGGATCTACGTTGATGAAGCGCAATTTGTTCACGTCAATACCCGGCCCGTCAATAGCGTCTGCGAAGGATTCGATGGTAATCAGGCTGTCGAAGCCGTTGAGGTTGCCGATCAGCGTAGCGCGCCCGACATTCAGGAAGAGAAACTGGTCGGTGAGCGTCGGATTTCGAATAGCTGAGGAGAAAGAGAAGCGCAGGAAATTATTTTTATTCGGCGTGTACACCACGGAAGCGGCGGGTGTGAATAGCCAGTCAAAATTTTGATTTTTATCTGCGCGGAGCGTACCGGAGAAGATGACTTTATCGTCAGCGATTTTTTTCTCAATTCCGGCGTAATAGCCCATTTCCCAGTTAGAGAGCCGCAGATAGGCCGAGTCGGTGGGATTGCCGTTGGCGTCGAACGTGTATTGCAACGTATCCGAGAAGATCGTGCCTTCCGAGTAGGGTCGGTACCAGCGGCCGTTGGCGCCGACCACGATTTCGTTGGTCCAGCTGGGCGTAAACCGGTATTCGCCGTGTACGTGATAGAGCGCGGATTTATCGAAGAAGCGGGTGCCGCCGGCGCGGCCGGATTTCGTGCTGGTGAGGCGGTTGAACTCATTATTAAATGCCTGGGTCCCCGGCTGGAAGTAATCGAGCGTACCGGTTTCGGTGGATTGGTTGGCGTAGTTCATGGCCAGTTGATGCCAGTTGGCGAGCGTATCGCGGTAATTTTGGAACCAGTTTGCTGCTGCCGCGTAGTCGAACTGCCCTTCAAACGTGATCGGGTCAATGGTCAGGCGGGGATATCCGAGGGCTGCCATGCGATTGTTGTACTGCGCGACGTTCGTCCAGAAAAACGAGTAGTCGCTGCCCCATCGGAAGTCAGGTTTTGCATTTTCCTGAAGGCGCAGCGCGGTGAAGTACGGGTCGAAGGAATTGCCTGCGTCTTCGTTTGTTGCATACGCGCGGAGGAAGTACTTATCTTTTTTGCGGAGTTCGAGGCGATTTTGGAAGAAGAGGATATCGCGGAGGCTGAAGCGGTTATCGCCCTGATAGACCGTTGTACCGCTGCCGAAGCTGGAGGAGAGGATTAGTTCCGGCGATTCGAATTCCTGACTTGGCTTGAGGCGGAAGTGCACAGCGGCATTCGCCTTGTAGTTGCGGGTATTGTAGTCCACCAGGTCCACTTCCCTGTACCCCGTCCGGTGGAACTGTTGCATGCCATAGAACGGCGCCCAGGCGGATTCTCCGGTGAGGTCGAAGCGGCCAACATATTCATCGCCGTAGCGATTCACGGCATCGTATCGGCCGGGGTTATTTTGCGGCTCGTAATAGATACCGGTTGAGGTTTGGTACACCGGGTCGTAGTTATCTGCCACCCAGTCGTAGGCGCGGAGGTAGAAAAAGTTAAATTTATAGGCCATGTATTCCTGGCCGGCTTTATTTTTGAGCGCATCGGCCCAGCGGATGGCAGTTTCGAACAATTCGCGTTCGCCGCCTTTGAGCGAGGCGGTCAGGCCTTTGTGGATAAAGGGGTCTTTAGTTCGGATACTGATTACGCCGTTGAAGGCATTGGGGCCGTAAAACGGGCCGCTGGCGCCGGCGATCAGTTCCACGCCGGCGGCATCCAGTTCGGAAGCGCCGAGAAAATTGCCGAGGGAAAAATTCAATCCGGGCGCCTGATTATCCACCCCGTCAATAATTTGCAGCGAGCGCACCGGGCTTGTTGAGTTGAAGCCGCGCGTATTGATGATGGTAAAACCCAGCGACGCCGTGGTCAGGTCCACCCCTTTCAGATTGCCCAGGCTGTTGTAAAAACTGACAGCGGCAGTTTCCTTGATGGCGATGGCGTCCAGCGTTTCTACTGTGAGCGGGGCCGCCTTTTGTTTTTCATCAATCCGTTGGCCCCGGATCACCGTTTCTTCGATGATGATCGAGTTGGTTTCCAGGCGGACGTTAATTTTGGCATCTGCGCTGGTTATTTGCAGTTCGGTTGGGTTATAGCCGGTGTAGCTGATGCGGAGGGAGACCGGCAGTGCAGCGACCTTGAGCGTAAATTCACCGTTATAGTCCGATACCGCTCCGCCGCCGGCGGTTAGGTTCAGGATGGCTGCCCCGATCAGGTCTTCGCCGGTTGCGGCGTCTTTCACGGTTCCCCGGAGCGTGATCTGCGCGTTCAACGATGCGGTGAACAGCACCAGTCCAAAAAGACAGAGCGCCAGGGATTTTTTAAATTGCTTCATAGTTCAGCGTAAAGTTTTCCGATAAAAGTACGTTTAAAAAGCCGATTAATAAAACGCTATTGCGCCTGCAAAAAAAAGAAAAGAATTTGATTTCACCCTGTGATTTTACGGATTTTTAAAATAGTTTAAATTGAGGGAGCGGTTAGGTTTTGAAAACAGCTACTAGGAGTCCTCGGAGCGCCGCAAAACATACCCTTGGCCAAATTGAGTATGAATGAGTTTTTGTTCAAAACCTTTATCCACTTTATTGCGCAGGTAGTTGACGTACACCTCGATTACATTGGTACCGGTATCGAAGTTGTGATCCCAGACTTTTTCAGCAATTTCCATTTTTGACAATACTTTGCCGGGATGTCGCATCATAAACTCGAGCAAGGCGAACTCCCGGGGTGTTAACACCAGCATCTTGCCTTCGCGGCGCACCGCTTTTGCGTCCAGATCCATTTCAAGTCCGGCGAAATGCAACAAAGAGGCGGTTTTAGGGGCCGACTGTCTGCGGCGCGACAGCGCTTTTACCCGGGCGAGAAATTCCCGGAATTCAAAGGGTTTGGTAAGGTAATCATCGGCGCCGGCTTCGAGTCCGCTCACTTTGTCGTCTGTTTCGCCCAGGGCAGTTAGGAGCAGCACGGGGGTTGTCTGTTGTTGTTCTCGGAGGCGACGGCAAATTTCCAGTCCGGTCAGGCCGGGCATAATAACGTCTGAGACAATTACGTCATAAGAAAATTGCAGCGCCAGCTCCAGTCCACGATGTCCGTCTGTCGCCATATCTACGATATAGGCGTGCTCTTCCAGTCCTTGGCGGAGCGACTGGGCAGTTTTGACTTCATCTTCTATCAGCAGGATATGCATTCCGAGTGCGAAGATAGCGGATTGCGGGCTGTTAATGCAGCGCTCGGGTGGCTATTTTGTGCGGAAGGTAAAAAACAGTCAAAAAACGCCCGTATAATTATTACGCGGGCTACCAGGATACCGTCAGCCCCAGCCACCCATTCCGCGCGGCGCCCGGTTCATAGTATCTTCTGGCGGCGGCATTAATCAGGATATTTCCGGGGTATTGGCGGTTCAGCAAGTTTTGGACGCCGGCGGTTATTTCGAGTCGGTTCCTCTTGAGCGGAAAGGCCCAGGCGCTGCGCAGATGAAACAGCCAGACGGCGGCGGCCTGTTCGTCGTTGGCATCGTTTACGAAGACGGCCCCGATGTAGCGACTTTGGGCTGCCAGCAGGAGGCCTTTATGCCGGTATTGGAGGGTTCCCTGGACTTGGCTGCGCGGGAGGCCGGGCAGGCGCCGGCCATTGAACGATTGCCCATTGACGATGTAGTCTGTGTAGCGGAAATCGGAATATGTGTAGGCGGCGCGGGCCGACCATTTAGGCGCTGGGAAAAAGTGCAGCCCGAATTCCAGTCCGGTGCGTTGCGAGCGGCCGGCATTGCGAAAAAAATTACGGCCTTGGAATTCCGGCAACTGGTACGACACCATTTCATCGCGCAAGCGGATATGAAAAAGCGCTATTTCGGCCTGTAAAACACGCGTGGCGGCTTGTTTAAACCCGATTTCCACGCTTCGCGCGCGTTGGGGCCGGAGGGGGGCAAAACCGCCATTTTGCGGTGTGCTGGACAATTCATTGAGGGTGGGCGTTTCAAAATTTCCGGCAATATTGGCGTACAGGCTTTGGTTGGGCGCTGGTTGCCAGTTAAGGCCGAGCATCGGACTGAGTCGGCGGAAGATACGCGCACCGCTTTGATCGCCGTCTGCGAAAAAACGATCGGTTGCCTGCACGCGGATTTGGTCGGCTCGCAGGCTTCCCATGGCGCTCCACCGGCCGCGCGTCCATTGTTGCACTGTCCAGAGGCCGATTTTGTCGAATAATTCCTGTTGATCGAGGGCGAGCGGGCCGCGGACACCCTGCAGGTTATCGTACCGCGCGCGGTCGTCCGATTGCCGTTCAGCGTCCAGTCCTGCCTGCGCGCGCCAGGCGCCGCCTGCGATTGGCGCGGAATATCCGGCAAAAACGCCGGCGCCGGCGAAAGCGCGGCGCAATTCCACGGCGCCAGCGGAGGTAAAAGGCAACCGGTTGTCGAGGCGGCGCAAGGCGCCGAACAAGCGGCCGCCATAGTCGAGTCGGCCGTATTTTATTTGCAGCAACAAGCCTGCGCGGGCATGGCGAACGGATTCACCGGTCTGATAGGTAAGCGCCTGCGCGCGCGCCTGGCGCGGGTTTTCGCGGGCTTGACCTGCGGTAAGTCCGCCGGGATCGTTGGCGAAGGGGCTGTCCACGCCGGATAGCAGCAGGGTGAGTTGGGTTCGTTCGTGGGGTTTGAAAACGCCCTTGAAAGTAGCCTGGGTACTCTGCATAGCGGATTGCGTGCGGTATCCGGCCATTTGCTGGCGGGATACTACGCCCTGGGCAGTCCAATCACCTATACGCCCCCCCGCTTGTACGAGGAAACGCTGCAATCCGAAAGCGCCGGCGATTGCCTGTGCGCGCGCCTGGAAGCCGCTGTCGGGCAGCGCTGTTTCGAGCAGCAGCACCCCGCCGGAAGCGTTTCCGTACATACCCGCTGCCGGACTGCGGAGGATTTCGAGTTTTTGCAGCGCGGCGGGGTCAATATTGTCCACCTCCGCCTGCCCGTCCGGCGTGCTCTCCGGGATACCGTCCACGACCAGCTGCACGCCCCGGATTCCGAAGGCGGCGCGGGCGCCGAAACCACGGACGCTGACGCGCAGATCCTGGGCATAATTATCGCCATTCAGCACGAAAACGCCGGGCAGCAAGGTAAGCGGATCGTAGAGCGACGTGGCGTTGCGCCCGCGGGTCAGTTCCTCGTAGGTAAGGCTGCTGCCCGCCAGGGGCGTTTGCAGAAAGGTTGACGGAAGACGCGTCGCCTTGATTTCCAGCGCTATAGTAGGCGTGAATTCTTTCAGGGGGAGCGAGTCGAGGGGGAAAAGCATGTGTTGATTGCGGATTGGGGATTAGGGGTATTAAGAAAAATTTTGGACGCAAAATTTACTTAAAAATGAGTCTCTTTTGACCGAATAATAAAGTGTTTGGGGCCCTGTTTTTGCAAAAGTGATCCGATCTAGATGCCGTTTTTTTTTCAAAAAAGTACTTCAAAAATTTTTCTTAACACTCCTAATCCCCAATCCCTACAGATTTCCTTCCAGCACCTCCCAAGTATGGTCGCCCAGCAAGCGGACGGACGCTAGGTGTTCGACCGGTTGTTTACGGCCCCATTCGTGCGGCGCGATCATGGACAGCAGGTGCGTCCCGTTATTTTTTCGTTGGTACAGGTAATAGACGTGGTGGATCACTGGTTGGAAATTCACTTCCGCCTGGTAAATCAGTTCAGAGACCGACATCCGTTTTTGAAGCGATTGGGCTTGGCTGACCAGCGTTTCCATTTGCCGGCGCAATTGTTCCATTTGCCGATCGGTTTGATCATACATAGCCGTCATGGCATTGCCGCGGATTTGGCCGCGGTCTTCCGGACGGATCACCGCGCCGCCGGCGGTATGCGCATAGGGAAGCAGGCCGGGATTTTCGGCTACCTTGTCCTTGTCTATCGGATTGACAAACGCATCGTCTTGGTAATCAGGTTTTTCTTTGCTTTCAGCCATGAGAAAAAGAATGAAACTGAGCGCCCGTCCGCTGGGCAAAAGTGTACAATATTTGTTTAAACAGATAAATAGCCTTGTGGTTTTTTCCTACTGTGCAATGCGTATTTAAAATTTTGGATATTGGTCGATTGTCACCTGCACCAAAAAAGCAAAAAGCCATGCGTGGCGAAATAACTTTTTAATATGCCCTATTTGTTGCGAATAATAATAAAGTGCTACCTTTGTTAGATAATCTGGTTTGCACTCACCATTTTAAATTATTCAACTTGAACATGAAACATTTATCTACGCTCATTCTTTTCCTCGGCTTGGCATCCAGTCTGCTGGCGCAATTGCCAAACGGCGCTACTGCCCCGAATTTTAAGGGTAAAGACCTCAACGGTCGTACCTGGGAACTTTACGACATCCTGGAATCCGGGCGTCCGGTGGTTATGGATGTTTCCGCCACTTGGTGCGGCCCCTGCTGGAATTACCATAACTCAAATGCGCTCAAAACTTTATACCAAACGCAAGGCCCTGCCGGCACCGGCCAGGTCATGGTTTTCTTTATTGAAGGCGACAATGCGACCAACACGGCCTGCCTGTACGGTCCGACCGGCTGCGTAGGCGGCACGCAGGGCAACTGGGTGGCCAACACGCCGTACCCGATCATTGACGACGCGAACATTTCAAACGCCTACGACGTCAATTACTTCCCGACGGTGTACCTGATTTGCCCGGATAAGAAGGTAAAAGAGGTCGGTCAAATCAACGCGACCGCCTTGTGGAACCAGGCGGCGCCCTGCGTAGGAAACATCCCGCAGCACTATGCCACGATCGCCGATTTCCAAGCAGGCACCGTGTCCACGCAGTTGTGCGGCGCGCAAACCGGCTCGCCAACCATTAAACTAATGAATCTCGGCGCCGTAGCCATCACGGACGCGATTGTAGAACTGAAATGGAACGGCACGACGCTGCAAACCAAGTCGTTCTCCGGCAACACACAACCGTTTGGTTTGATGGATATTACCTTTGATCCGATCGTGGTGAACGAAGTCGGCACGCTTTCCGCCGAGGTCGTCTCTGTCAACAACGGCAACGCCAATGCACAGGCTGCCAGCGCATCCGTAGATTTCACGACGGCGCCGCAAAAGTATTCTTCTGATAGGGTTTTGATTCGCGTGCGGACGGACGCGAACGGCAAAGATATTTTCTGGGCTGCTTACGACAGCGAGGGCAATGAAATTGACCACGGCGGCAACGAGGCTGTTGGCCCGAACGGCGGCGGTTTGTACCCGAACGGCTCGCCCACGCACCCGACGGCCTACGGCAACAACGCCAATATCTTCGACACCATTACGCTGCCGGCTGGCAGCGGCTGCTTCTCGCTGAAGGTGGTGGACGGCGCCGGAAACGGCCTGGCTTTTCCCGGTTATATCCGACTGTACGACCTGGCTACCTCGGCGCAATTCCACGCTACACCAGCAGCCTGGAACGCAACGACGGCAGCGTCTTTCGCAAAACTCGGCTCGAGTAGCACGAAAGAAGTCACCGGCGTTTCCGTCACGGAATTGTTCCCGAACCCAGCCAGCAGTGTGTTGAACGTAGAACTCACGCTGGCCTCGGATGTTGACGTCCGCCCGGTCATCACGGACGCTGCCGGCCGCATTGTTTATACGGAAACTTCCGCAAACCTGCCTGCCGGCGTTCAAATGATGAACATTCCGGTGGCCTCGCTTGCAAACGGTATCTATTTCCTGCAACTCCAAACGGATCGCGGCACGCTGACGAAACGTTTTGTCGTAGCGAAATAAAAAGGGGTTCCTTCCGGTATCCGAACATCGGCTGCGGGCGCTTGCATGCGCGCGCAGCCGATTTTTTATCCCCCTACTCTACCGCGATTTCATCTACAAATATCCAGCAGGCCTGGCCGGCGCTGGGGTGCCAGGCCGGATTTTTCAGCGGACTTTGTACTTGAATTTTGATGTAGCGGGCTTGCACCGGCTGATCGAAAGGAAGCGCGAGCAAATGGGTTTGCTGGACGCCCATTTTGGTATTTTGCTCCATATTGCGGCTGCCGCAAGGCGTAAACCGAAGCCCATCGTCGGAGTGCCAGGCCTTCAGGGCAGCGGGCTTGAATATCCAGGGATTGTTATTTTCGAGGCAATGGACGTACGCGTTCCGGAAGGTCTGCCGCGCGCCGAAATCCAGGACAGCGGTCAGGTGTTCGCCCTGGTAGCCGAGCCAGGTATCGGCGCCCTGGGAATCGGCAATTTTACCGTCGAAGATCGAGGCAGGGCCGGCGGCGGCGTACTTCGGCGAGGGTGGTTGGACGAGCACAGCGTGTTTGGGCGTTTTACTGCGCCGGATGAACGAGGCTTCTGCAACCGGCGAGGGGTACCAGCCTTCTTTCGCGGCAATCACTTTCAGCGTAGCCGTATTGCGTATGCAGAGCGGTGTTTGGTAGCGGGGCGATGTTGTAGTGGGCAGCGTGTTGTCCAGCGTATAGTATAGTCCGACCGACTCAAAAGGAAAATCGAGGGCGACCAGCAGCGTATCTTCAAAAAATGTGCGGCTGTACTGGATTTTAGGCGGCAAGAGCGCGATTTTTTGGTTGGGATTATCCGGCGCGCCGCCGGTGATTTGCACATTTGGCAGCGATTTTTGCAGCGATTTTATGCCTTGAGGCGAGATGGCGGACTGCCAGGTATATAAATTTTGCAGACGGGACAATTTTTTGAGGTGTTCCAAGCCGGCGTCTGTGACGGCAGTCTGGCTGATATTCAAATAATCGAGGTATTGGAGGCCGGATAGCTGTTGCATGGCGCGGTCGCCGACGGCGGTGCGCGCGAGATTCAGTCGGACGAGGAATGGCAACTCGGCCAGCACGGCGGCGGCGGCATCCGTCAGGGCGGAGCCGGACAAATCCAAGTGGACAATTTGATCGCGGAGCGGTTTCAGTGCCTGCAATTTTTCCGCGTCGAGGCGACGATCCGCCGGGATAGACACGGCGATCAATGGGCTATTTTCGCCGAGCGGTGCGTAAGGGATACCGAGATCCGACAATTTCCGCAGCGCACTGGTCGGGGGGGCATCCGGCTTCAGATCATAGACCGGATTTTTTTCCAGGGCGGTCTTGCCCGCGCGCGGGACTGCGCGCGCGGCTAAATCTTTCGGAATGCGGGTCGAGGTATCGGCGCCCATTTCGATCCACCGGCGCAGGAAGTCCAGGTCTGTTTGGGCGAGTTGGGGTTTTCCGACGGGCGGCATGTGTTCTTCTGCGTGCAAAGGCAGGAGAATACGCTGCATAAGCAGGCTTTCATCCGGTTTGCCGGGCACGATGGGGCTGCCGTTTTTTCCGCCTCGGATCAAATTGGCAAACGTTTCCATATTTAAGTCGCCTTTTTGTTTGCCCGTACGGTGGCAAGCCAGGCATTTTTGTTTCAGGATAGGCGCAACCAGTCCGGCGAACATCGGTTGCGGCGCTTCGGATTCCGGCTGTATTGTTGAGTCCGGCATTTCCGGTTCTTTCTGCAGTGGCGCCCAGAGGAAATCCGCGCCGTGGGTCAGGCTTCCGCCCGCATGCCCGGCCAGGGCGAGGAGGACGGTTGTGGCGAGCAGAATCGGAAAGCCGTATGGTTTCCCGTGCGTCCGCCAGCTGGCGACCGCCAGCACGGCGGCGGCGAAACCCAGCCACTGGTGGCGATCGAGGAGCGTTTCCTCGTAGCCGCCGGATCTTGCCAGCAACCAACCGAACAAAGCGGTAAGCACAGCCGTCAGCGCACCGGCGGCGAGGCTAAATCGAACCCCGCCGGCAAGACCTGTTTTCGACCATCGGCCGTACAGTTGCATCAGCAGTGCCAGGAAAATAATTCCGATTGGCAGGTGCAGGATCAGGATATGCAGGCGGCCTGCCAGCGAGAGCAGATTGTCCATTATTCAAAAGCGATTTCGTCCACAAATAACCAGGCCGGCGTACCTTTTCCGGGATGCCATTCGGGCAACATCCCCCAGGGTTCCGCTACCACCCGCACCCAGGTGCAGCGCTCGGGCGGGAAACGCAGCACATAGGTATGGCGGCCTTCTTCGGGTTTTTGACTATTGTCTGCAGTAAGAATTTCCGCGCTGACCAACCGGTAATGCGCATCTTCGCCGGCGACATAGACGCTGATTTTGGTTGGCGGAAAGATCCAGGCGCCGGTGTTGGTCAGCGTACTCAGTTTCACTACTTGAATTTGTTGTTCTTTTTTCCAGGTAGCGTAAGCGTACAATTGCTTGCCGGGCAATCCGATCCAGGCGCCATCGCGCAGGTCGTCCGAGCCGACTTTTCCGTCTATCAGGCAGTCGTAATTGCCGATCCGGCCGAGGTACTCCTCGGCGGGTGCTTGTGCAAGGATCAGGCGCGCGGGTTTTGCGCCGCGGCAGTACAAATGTAGTGCGGCGATTTCACCGGGGAGGAAGTCCGGGTGGAAGGCGCGCGCCTGCAACAGGACGTCTTTGTCCACCACAATCGGTTGTTCATACCGCGGTGCGTGGCGCGTGGGTTCCGAGCCGTCGAGCGTGTAGCGTATTTCCGCGCCTTTCAGATTGAATACGAGCCGAACGGTGGTGTTATTTTCAAAAAAAACCTGTTCGCAGCGGATTTGCGGGGGCGCCAACCGATACTGCTGGGCGGCCAGGCTGTGGGCAAACAGGAGGAGGAAAAAGCTTATTTTCATGGCACACGGGTTAGACGAATAGGATACGTGCCGCCGGCATTCCATTGAGCCACAAACAAGTTGTCGTCTGCATCGGCCAATACATCGTGCGGGTGTTGAAAAACCTGCACCGTTTGGTACATCTTTTCTCCCTGGTCGGGCAGTGTGCCGCCGGGTGCAGAGACTGGCCGATTGTGCCGATCCAGCACGCAGAGAAAGCCCGAGCGGCTGTCCCAGGGCAATTTACTAATCAGTACTGCGAAATAGACTTCTTTTCGATGCACAACCGGCCGGCAGATAAATGCGCCTGGCAGGGGTACCGCGCCGAGGTACGCGCCTTCGGGCGTGTAGCGTTTCAGCGTATTGTGCACGCGGCTGCTGACCAGCACCTCCGGTCGGTTTTTTCGGCGCAGGTCGAAAGCCACCCCGTGCGCATTGCGGAGCGCGGCCGGCTCGTCGCCCAGTCCGCCAAAAAAACGTTTAATCTTGCCATCCGGCCCGTACACCAGGATATAGTCTAACCCGTATCCGTCGGCCACATACACCGTGCCGTCGGGTGCGATGGCGGTTTCGGTGGGTTTGAAGTCCGTTTTGTCGTGGTAAATTCCAATTTCCGGCGGAGGGGTAAAAATTTGCACTACCCTACCCTCCAGGGTTGTTTTGATCACCTCATGCCTTTCGTAATCGGTGATGTAGAGAAACTCCGTCCCGTTTTCGTCGTGCAGGGTCAGTCCGTGCGCGCCGGGGTATTCCGTTCCCCAAGCGCCGATCACCTCGCCGTCCTTGTTGAAAATGAGTATATTATTCCGGGTGTCGTTGGTAGTCATGAAAATACGGCCGCTTTTGTCCATGGCCAGCTCATGGCAATCCTTTACCGGGTGCGTCTGCGCATTGGCGCGACACCAGGCGGCATCCACCCGGTAGCGGAAATCGCCATGGCCGATGACGGTTTCCTGTTTGGGTGCAAAGCGGCGAAGCGGCGCGAGGGCGCCGAAGAAAAAGAGCGTTCTATTAAAAGTTCTTCGTTGCATTCAGGCGATAATTTCCTCCACCACCTTGCCGGCGATATCCGTCAGCCGGAACCGGCGCCCCTGGTAGAGATAGGTGAAACGTTCGTGCTCAATCCCCATCAGCCGCATGAGTGTGGCCTGGAAGTCGTGGACATGCACGGGTTTTTCGGCGATATTGTACCCGAATTCGTCGGTTTCGCCATAGACCATACCCGGCTTCACTCCGCCGCCGGCCATCCAGATGGTGAAGCAGCGCGGGTGGTGGTCGCGGCCGTAATTATCGGTGAGCGCGCCCTG
>JBEIDF010000062.1:0-17935 GCA_040383605.1 Lewinellaceae bacterium | reverse complement strand
TGTCTGGCCCAAAAAGTCCCATTTTCCGCCATACTTCGCGATTTTTTTTGACCATAGCGCTGCTATGGGCTGCAAAAAATCGCTTCGTCTGGCGAAAAATGGATCCTTTTTTGGCTCAGACGCGACCTGCTAACCAGTTACCTATTTCTTTAAAATTATGCGCAAAGGATTTATTTTGAGTTTTTTGTGGCTGTTCTGGCAGTCTGCCCTGCACGCGCAGCTGGGCTTTTATTTGCCGCCCGGGCATAAGCAGATGGAAATTCCTTTTGAGTACACAAACAATTTTATCATCCTGACGGTGCGCTTTCAAGGCATGTTGCCTTTGAAATTTGTGTTTGACACCGGCGCAGAAAACACCATTCTCACAAAAAGGGAGATCACCGACGCCCTGCAGATTCCCTACCTGCACACGTTCAAAGTGGCGGGTTCCGACCTCAGCGCGCCGCAGGAAGCCTATCTGATTCGGAAAATTCGCCTGGATATACCCGAAAAAGCGTATGCGCCGATGGAGGACCTGCTGGTGCTTGCCGAGGATTATTTTAAATTTGAAGAGTACGCCGGAATCGCGGTGCACGGCATTCTGTCGGCCAATGCATTTTCCCGGTTCAATATCCGAATTAATTACCAGCGGCAAATTATTACGCTTTACGAACGCGCGGCCTTTAAGCTGCCGGCGGGTTTTACCGAGTATCCGATTGAGGCATACCGCAACAAGTTGTATGTCAATACCCGCATTGAAATTGCCCGGGATAGTCTGGCGCCGGTTCGGCTGCTGCTCGATACGGGAGCCGGACTGCCGCTGTTGCTTTTTGCCAATACGCATCCTATGTTGCATCCGCCCGCCAATGCGATCAGCAGCAACATCGGTATGGGCTTGGGCGGATACATCGAGGGCTACACAGGCCGGATTGAAAAAATTTACCTGGATCCTTTTTTCCAGCAGGGCGTGGTTACCTATTTCCAGGAACTGGATACCACGGCGATTGACTGGTCGTATTTATACTACCGGAACGGCTTACTGGGAAACATGGTACTCAGCCGGTTTCAGATACTAATAGACTATCACGCCGGCAAATTATACCTGAAACCCACCCGGCACTACCAGGAGCGGTTTGAGTACGACCGAAGCGGCCTGAACGTTATTGCATCCGGCGCATCCTTAAAGACCTATCTTGTGCTCAGCGTGGTGCACGCGTCCCCGGCGCAGGCGGCAGATATCCGGAAAGGCGACGAGATCGTGCAGGTTGGGCGAAAACGCGGCGTCTTTTTGTCTTTACCCGGCATTCAGCAGGCACTTTTAAAAAAGCCCGGAACCAAAGTGCCGATTACGATTTTGCGGGATGGGCAAAAAATCAAAAAGACGATTGTGCTACGGGAACTGTTATAGTCCGCGGTGATCCGGCATTTTCAATCTCATGTAATTTTGCAGTCCGCTTTCATCAAGTACCCCCACCAGCGTATCGCCGTCGCGCACGGCGAGGATACTTTTGTTTTGCTTGAGGAGATAATAGGCTTGTGCCAGCGAGTCGCCGATTTCAACCACCGCAACGTCCTTCGCCATGTACTGCTCAATCGGGGTACTTAGGTCATTTTTGCGGGCAGCTTGCAGGATATCCTCCTCCTCCAGCGCACCGACCAGGCGCTCGTTCAGGTCGAACACCAAAAAATGCCGTTCCAAGCCCTGCTGCAAAAGATTAATAGGCGTTTGCATCCAGTCGTTGCTGTACAAATGCGTAAAATTGGGGCGCACAATATCCCGGACGCGGGCTTTTTTGAACACCTCATCGAGGCGTACCATATTGTTTTCCGCGCGGGCGGTGGTAAACACAAACACGCCAATCAGCGCCAGCGTAAAAGCGCCATTCCAAAGTCCAAACGCGACAAACAACACCGCGATCACCTGTCCGACGATAGCCGCCACGCGGGTCGCGCGCACGCGGCCCAGGCGCATGGCGAGGAGCGCGCGCAGGACGCGGCCGCCGTCCATCGGAAAAGCCGGAATCAGGTTGAACAGTACCAGCGCAATGTTTGTCGCCAACAGCACCGGCATATAAAACAGCAGGCCGGTTGGTTCAATACCGGTTTCTTCGATTACATCGCTGGACTCTCCGGCGGAAAAGGAAAATTGCTGATCCAGAAACCATTGGAACATTTCCCAGCTATCGCCGCGAAAGATCAGTTTACTCAGTCCGAGCAGTAAAATCGCGATTACGACATTGACCATTGGGCCGGCGATGGCTACGAGCAGTTCCTGCGCCGGTTTTTCCGGCATGCGCTCCAGCCGGGCGATGCCGCCGATGGGCGTCAGGATGATATCCTGCGTATTTACGCCGTACCGTTTGGCGGTGAGCGAATGGCCGTATTCGTGGAGCAGGACGCAGCCGAAGAGCGCGACAAAAAAGCCCATGAGCCAGATCGTCCCCATCATCCCCATTTGGTTGCTGTATCCGATCCAGGTGGCATAGAGAAAAATAAGCCCGAAACTCCAGTGGAGGTGCACCGGGATGCCAAAAAGAGTAAATAATTTCAATGATCCGCGCATAAGAATTCAAAACGCTCCGTCCCGTTTATTTTTGTGCAGGGTTTTTCCGTGCCTGGATGATATACTGGTAGTCCAGCGAAGTCCGGTCTATACTAAACACCTGAAATCCGCTTTGTTCAAGTTCATTTTTGACCTGCGCGTGAGAAACCTTATACGCATCGGAAGGCCCTACGGGCAGGTTGTTTTTTTTAAAATCTATTATCAGCAGATGCCCGTCGGGTTTCATCCCGGCCCATAATTTTTTCAAATAAGCCGGGCGGTTGTCCAGGTATCCGTAGGTATTGACGATCATGATGGCATCTGCCTCCTCTGGCTGCAGCAGCGGGTCGTCGGGTTTGGCGAGCCGGCTTTCGAAGCGATTGCGGTACTCCTGCGGCAGGCGCACCTTCACGCTGTCCATGAAAGCGATGAACCGGGGGTCAATGTCCACGCCGATTACCTTTTGGGCGACCGGCACAATTCGGAAAGTAAAATAGCCGGTACCGGCGCCGATATCGGCCACGGTTCGGCCATCAAGATCGCCTAACAGCGAGATCACGAGCTCCGGTTTTTGCCAGATTACCCGGTCTTTTCGTTCATAATCGGACACCATGCTTTCGAAATTACCCTCATCCGTTGGAGGCTGCGTTTCCAGCAGGGCCTCCTCGGGCGGCTGCATTTCCCGCGCGATCAGGCTGGGTTCCTGCTCTTTGGGGGTGTCGGTGCAAGACGAAGCGCCGGCGAGCAACAAGACCAAGACGAAGAAGCGCATCAGGTATTTCATAGCAACAATATAACGACGTAAAGGTAGGGAAATTTGGCGAGAGTTGGCAGGCAGGCTTTCCGTTCCCGGGAACGGCCGGTTCAGGCCACCCTGCTTCCGTTTGGCCATCCTGTTTCCGGGCTTACAAAGCCCAGTTTACCTGTTGCATCCTCCGCCATCAAAATCATCCCCTGGGATTCGACGCCCATCATTTTACGGGGTGCGAGGTTTGCGAGCACGAGCACCTGCCGGCCGACCACCGCTTCCGGACTAAAATGTTCTGCAATACCGGACAGGATCGTGCGCTGTTCGAATCCGAGATCCACTTGCAGTAACAGTAATTTTTTGGATTTTTCCATTTTCTCGGCACGCAGGATCGTACCGGTGCGAATATCCATTTTGGCGAAATCGTCGTATTGGATCGCATCGCGGAGCGGCGCATACGCAGGCGTCTGGTTTTCTGCATGATCCTGGCCGGCTTGCGGCGTCCCGGTTGCATTTGCTGATCCGGCGGCGGCGAGTTTGGCTATTTGGGCTGCGATCACCTCGTCGGGGATTCTGGAAAACAAATGCTCCGCATGGCCCAGGGCGTGGTTTGGGCGCAGGAGCGGATTCCCTTCAGCCAGTTCGTTGAGCATATCCAGCCACTCGCGTTGGTCTTGGAGCGGCGGCAGGTTGAGCATATTGCGCAGGCGCTCGGCGGCGAAGGGGATAAAGGGGCGCGCCGCCACGGAAAGCGCCGCCACGATTTGGAGGCTGAGGTTCATGACTACGCGCACGGTTTCCGGGTTATCCTTGACTGTTTTCCAGGGTTCGTTGAATTGGAGCAGGGCATTGCCGGCGCTGGATATTTCCATGAGGATGCGCAGGGCGTCGCGGAAATTGAAATGTTCGATTTCGTGGCCGAGTTCTTCGAGTTTTTTATAGAGCAGGTGCAGTTCCGCGTCGTAGCTTGTCCATTCGCCGGCCGACCATCCGCCGGCGATTTCCCGGCTGGGGTCTATTTCGGGCGTCAGGCCGCCGTAATATTTGTGCGACAGCACCAGCACGCGGTTGACGAAGTTAGCAAGGTTATTGACCAATTCGTTGTTGGTTGTTTCCTGAAAGCCGTGCCAGGTGAATTCGCTGTCCTTTTGTTCGGGCATGATTTTCACCAGATTATAGCGCAGCTCATCCTGTTTTCCGGGCAATTCCTGCAGGTATTCGTGTGCCCAGACCGCCCAGTTTCGGGAAGTGGAGAGTTTGTGGCCTTCCAGATTGAGGAATTGGTTTGCCGGCACATTGACGGGAAGGATAAATTCCCCATGCGCTTTCAGGATTGCCGGAAAGATGAGGCAGTGGAACACGATATTATCTTTTCCGATAAAATGCACGAGTGCCGTGTCTTTATCTTTCCAGTAGGGCTCCCAGTCTTTTCCGTGCTCCAAAGCCCATTGTTTGGTCGCGGAAATATAACCGATGGGGGCGTCGAGCCAAACGTACAGTTTTTTGCCCGCGGCGCCGGGAAGTTCTTGGGGTACATCCACGCCCCAGTCGAGATCGCGGGTCATGGCGCGGGGTTGCAGGCCGCCGTCGAGCCAGGAATTGCACTGTCCGACCACGTGGTTTTTCCAATCGGCCGGATCATGCAGTTGCGCTTCCCCAAGTCGGCCGGTATTGATCCAATCGCGCAGCCAGGCTTCGTGTTCGTTGAGTTTCAGGTACCAGTGCGTCGTGGGGCGCAACACTGGCGTGCTACCGCTGAGGGTCGAGCGCGGATTTCCGAGTTCGGTTGGCGACAGCGTAGAGCCGCAGCGTTCGCATTGATCGCCGTAGGCGTCGGGATTTGCGCAAGTGGGGCAGGTTCCGATGATATAGCGGTCGGCCAGGAACACCCCGGCGGTTTCATCGAAATATTGATCGGAGATTTTTTCTTCGAACTGGCCCTGTTCGAGCAATACGCGGAAAAAATCCTGTGAAGTTTGGTGATGGATCGGTTCCGAGGTGCGGTGGTAGATATCGAATTGCACGCCCAGTTCTGCAAAGGCGTCGCGGATCATCGCGTGGTACTTGTCCACGATTTCCCGGGGTGTTTTGCCCTCTTTGCGGGCTTTGACGGTGATGGCTGCGCCGTGTTCGTCGGAGCCGCAGACGAACACCACGTCCCGACCCATCAGTCGAAGATAGCGCGCGTACACATCCGCGGCGATATAAGCGCCGGCCAGGTGGCCGATGTGCAAGGGGCCGTTGGCGTAGGGGAGCGCCGCGGTGACGAGGTATCGTTTTTTTGTCATGTGTGCGTGGGTTGAGGTATGGGATTGGAAAATCCGCGCAAAGGTAGGGAATCTGCCGATGATTTCGGGCTATGAGCAGGTCTGGGTTCCAACGATGCCTGTTGGTTCGCCCAACAGGCGTCGTTCGATCTCCGGGTTTTTTTGTTCAAACCATTTCAGCGACGCCTGGTTTTTATCTCCCGTTTGGGTATCGCATTTAAAAAAAAGATAATAGAGATGGATAAAACCGCCGACGCGGCGCAGCAGATCTTCCAGCGTTTTTTGTTCGTTATCGAAGTCCAGCTGCAGGCCGCGGCGTTCTGTGCGCCAGGCGTAGTATGCATCGTCGTGGGTTTCGATAATTTCCAGCACGATTTCATCGTTGGTGAATGCCTCCATAAAGCGGCGGGCCAGCACGCCGTGGTGCCTCGTCCAATCGCGCGGCCGGCGTTTATCTTCACAATACTTAAAGGTATCGTGGGCGTAGGCGATCAGTCGGAGTCGGCTGCGGTCTGCGGCGGACAGTCGCGGAATCTGGTTGATATTGTCCAGCACTTCGCGGACATGGAGCACGACCTTGCCTTCCGGGTGCCCAAAACGCGGTTCACCCCAGAACATTCCTTCCCGGAATGCGGGTTCCTGCAATAGCCGGTGCTCCAGCGGGGTTTCCGGCTGCAGCAGCAATTCCAGTGCGTTGGGATGGTCTAGCAGGCGTTTCATGCGTTGCTTTTGATTGCGCGCGCTTTCGGGCGTTGTCGGGCTCAAAAATGCCTAATTTCCATTACATTTCACAGATTTTTTTCCACCGAGGCGCACAAACATGGTTAACGAGACGTTAAAGTAAATATTTTACAGAGCAAAACCGAAATTACAGTCGTTTTAAAAGTGCTTTTAACAGTTATAAAACACCGATAAACGTTTATTTATGAGCAAATTCTGGTCATTGCTGCTTGCCGGCGCCTTGGGCGGCCTCGTCGTACTGGGCGCAGAAAAAATGCTGTCACCCGAACAAGCGCCGGTTTACAAACCGGGCGTACAGACCGCTGCACCGGCTCGTCAAACTGCTTATGGCGCTGCGCCGGTTCCCTTCGATTTTACCAAAGCCGCCGAGCGCTCCATGGACGCGGTCGTTCATATCAAAGCCTCGGAGAGCAAAGCGTCTGCGATGCAGCGACAGCGCCAAAGCAATCCGTTTCGATTCTTCTTTGGCGATGATTTTTATCCCTTTGAAGAGTACGGCCGTCCGCGCTCCGGGACGGGGTCCGGGGTCATCTACACCGCTGATGGCTATATCCTGACCAACAACCATGTGGTGGAATTTGCAGACGAATTTGTCGTCACGCTCCACGATAATCGCGAGTTTAAGGCTCGCATGGTCGGGCGCGACGAAAACACGGACATGGCGGTGATCAAAATTGACGCCACCGAACTGCCCGCCATTGAAATCGGCAACTCCGATGAAGTGAAAGTCGGCGAATGGGCGCTGGCCGTGGGAAATCCGTTCGACCTGACCTCCACGGTTACGGCGGGAATTATCAGCGCGAAGAGCCGCGATATCAATATTATTAAATCCGGGATGGCCATCGAATCCTTTATCCAGACGGATGCTGCGGTCAACCCCGGCAATTCTGGCGGCGCGCTGGTGGACGTCAACGGTCGCCTTATCGGTATCAACTCGGCCATCGCTACGCCAACGGGCGCTTTTGCCGGCTACTCTTTCGCGATCCCCGTCAATCTGGTCACGCGTATCGCCGACGACCTTATCAAGTACGGCGAGTATCGGCGTCCTTATCTCGGCGTGGATATCGCTGCCATGGACTCGGAGCTCGCAAAAGAAATTGGCACGGCCTACATCCAGGGTGTAGCCATTCTTGGCATGGATCCGGATGGTTCAGCCGCCAAATCCGGTTTGGAGGAGCGCGATATCATCACCCGGGTAAATGGCAAAAATGTGACAAGTCTGCCGGAACTTCGGGAGATGATTGGCCGTTCTAAAGTAGGCGACTCCATCAACGTCACCGTGATGCGCCAGGGAAAAGAGAAAGAATTTTCCGTTCGGCTCCGCAGCCGAACGCCGAATTAAATTTAAAGTTGGTTTTTCGTTTTGTTTTGATGTGTCTGCCCCGCGCAATGCGGGGCAGGCTTTTTTTTAACTCGTTCTTCTGCGATCCAAGCGGAAAACCGTTTATTTGCAGTCATTATCTATCGCTATGAAACGCACACTGTTGTTGGCCGCCCTGTTTGCCCTGTTGGGCGCCGGGGCATTTTACGCCGTTTATTATAAAAAAAATAATAACGCCAGCCGGGTATCCTGGGACATGGATTTCTCGGTGGCGGGAACGGAGAAAATTTTTAAAATATTTCTCGCCGACCGGCTTGGTAAATCCATCACACTGGAACGCCAGGCAGACGGCCGCTGGCTGTGCAACGGCAAATATCCCGCCCGCCCCTCCGCCGTGAATACCCTGCTGGAAACGATGCGCAAGCAGGTAGTCAGTTATATTCCGCCGGACGCAGCGGTGAAAGGGATGGTGAAAAGCCTGGCGTCGGAAGGTATTAAGGTCGAACTTTACGGCAAAGACGGCGATAAAATCAAGGTGTTTTATGTAGGTGGGGTGACCAACGACGAGCGGGGCACGTTTATGATCATGGAAGGCGCCGAGCAACCTTACGTGGTGCATGTTCCCTCTTTTGTCGGACAATTGCGGCTCCATTATATGATGAATGAAATTGATTGGCGCGACCGCACGATTTTTTCGGAAAAGCCTGAAAGTATCCAGGCTATCTCGGTTGAGTATCCCCAACAGCGCAGCGAATCGTTCAAACTGGAAAAAACCGGCGAGGCCAACTATGCGGTCAGCCCATTTTACAGCACCACGCCGGTGAGCCAAAATCCGCAGCGGAAAGGCGCCGCCGAAGCGTATTTGCTTCAATTTGAGAGCCTGGGCGTGGAAGCGTTTGAAAATGAAAATACCCTGCGCGACTCCGTGCAGGCGCTCATTCCCTTTGCAATCGTTACCGTAAAACGCGAAAATGGCAGCGAAAAACAAATGCGATTCTGGCCGCTTAGTTTTGAATCCCGCATGGACGACGGGCGGCAGGCTGTGAACCGATATTTTGCTGCTACCGACAGCGATTTTCTGCTCGTGCAGGAGCGGGTATTCGGGCCTGTTTTTCGGGGGTATCGGTACTTTTTTGAGTCGGGTCGCCTGAAGAATTAACGCAGAGCCCCGTATTGTTTTGTTTATTCTTCGCGCAGGAAGGCGGGCACGCGCACGGCCCGGGCGGCCGGCGCCAAAGAGGCGAGCAAACCAATCGTCAGCACGGTAAGCGTCACCGGGATAAAATCGGCGGCCCGCATAGCAATTGGATAACTTTCAACCAAAAAGCCCTGCGGAATTTCCACAATGCCGTAATTTTTCTGAATTGCATACAGCGCGATGGCAACAACCATCCCGATGCCCATCCCAAGGGCGGTCAGCAGCAGGCCTTCTCCCAGGAAAATCCGACGTACCTGACGGTCTTCCGCCCCCATGCACTTTAGGATAGAGATATCTTTTTGTTTATCCAGGACGATCATCCACAGCGCGCCGATCATATTAAACGCCATCAACGCCAGCATCAGGCTGGTAATGGCAAACCCCATCCATTTTTCCAGTTTCATGACTTTAAAAAACGCCTCGTTTTGTTCATAGCGGTCTTTTATGACAAAACCGCTACCCAGCGCGGCGCCGATCTGTTCCTTGACGCTGTTTAAATTTGCCTCGGGCCGGCAGCGGATTTCCAGTGCGGATACCGTACCGGGGCCGGCTTCCAGCAATTCCCGCATGAAATCCAGGTCTGCCAAAATATATTGATTGTCAAATTCCTGTTGGATGGCGAAGGCGCCTGAAGGATACATGATACGGGTTTTGAAGGGATTGCCGGTGACGCCGCCGTTTTTAGGCGTCGGCATATAGACCGTCAGGGAGGCCAGGGGGTCGTTGATATTGACGCTGAGTTTATTGCGCATCCCTGCGCCGAGGAGCGCGAAGTGGCGGTCGTCCTGCTTCAAAATATAGGCGCCCTCCCGGATGGTAGAATCAAGGTCGTTGATGCGTGCGTAATTATTGTCCACCCCTTTTAGCACCCCAAAATCCTGGGAACCTTCATATTCGAAAAAGGCAATTTCTTCCAGTGTTTCGCTGACCAGCCATACGCCTGGCAGATTGCGCAGTTTTTCCAGCGTTTCAGCGTCTGCCTCGAAAATTTTCCCTTTTGCGGGGGTAACTTTTATTTCTGGATTGAAATACCCGAACAATCCGCCCAGCAAATCCTCGAATCCGTTGAACACCGATAAGACCAGGATAAGCGCCGCCGTGCCAATGGCGATACCACCCACCGAGATTCCTGTGATAATATGGATCGCGTTGGTGGAGCGTTTAGCGAATAGATACCGACGGGCGACGAAAAAGGGTAAATTCAACGGCTGGGTATTTTTTGCAAAGATAACCGATAATCGTGTTTTTGGGCAGAGGAAAAGTGTGCGTTGCACGCAGAAAACAAGAGGGCCGCCCCGGCAAACCGGAACGGCCCTCATGGAGACGCAAAAACTGGATGTTTTAGCGTTGAATCACCACGCGGCGAACGGCAGTTTCGTTGCCGATCATGACGCGGAGCATATACGTGCCGGCGGCGAGGCGGGCGACGTTCAGCGGCTGGTTCAAGGTCTGCACCGTACCTGCGTTGATCGTCTCTGCCACTTGTCCGAGCGCGTTGACCAGTTCTATCCGTACTTCCTGTGCCTGATCGAGGGACAGTTGGAGCAGGGTAGCGTTGTCAGCCGGGTTCGGGCTCAGGCTGAGTGCTTTTACAGAAGCCGGGTCGGTGGTTCCGGACACCAGTCCGACCGTGACGACGAGCGTGAAGTCATCCACGCAGCCGGTTGGGTCAGAGATCACCACCGAGTAGCTGCCTGCTTTCAGGTTGGTGAGATTTTGGTTGCCGGACGTAAATCCGTTCGGGCCGGTCCAGTTGAAGTTGTACAGCGAAGGATCGCCCAGGGCGGCGGCGATACCGCCTTCTACAGCCAGCGTAATCGTGCCGTTGTTGCCCGGAGGCGTCGTTTCGTTGGTTGTTTGCGCCAACGCGAAGAGGTCTTCCAGTTGAGGCAAGAGTACGAACGGTATGGACTGGCCGATGAAGAAGCAGCCACCGGCCGGGTTGATGTTGAAGACACGAGCCGGGTTAGCCGGGTTGACGAGCGTAGCGCCGCCGACTACGACCGGCGTCAGGTAGTACTGACCGGCCGGGAAGCCGGCGCCGGTGTTCGGCAGGCTGACGATGATTACTTCCGGGTTTGCAACCGTAGAAGCGATACCGGCGATAGAGCCTGGCCAGGTGTTCGGCGGTACCGGTTGGCTGGAGATGCACCACAGCATACCGGAAATCGGGCCTTCATTCGGGATGACGAAAGAGGCGTTATTCGGTTGCAGGTAAGTATTCAGGTTGTCGTTGAAGCAGACAAAACCGTTGTTTGCGATCGTGAAGTTGCCCACTTGGCCGGCGGAGCAGGGCACGCTGGCCTTCTGCGTCACCTGGAGGCAGAATTGACCGGTAGCCGGGGTATTATTCAGGCTCCAACCGTCTATGAGGACATAGTAATTCTGACCGGCTGTAGTTTCAATATCCAGCCCTGCGCGGTAATCCGGATCCCCGCTTGGGAAGATATCGTCATTGCAGAGCACCTGCGTCAGGTCCGTGCAGTCGTCGCCAGTATAGATCGCCATTTGCGTATCGCCGTCGTCAATATAGTTTGCGCCGGCATTACAGGGCACCGTTTGGATATCGTACTGATTGCCGTCGCCCGTGAAAGTGAACCACATCGAGCCGTTGATTTTCGGGCTGGTAGCGCCGTTGGCAACGTCGAGGAAGCAGGAGGGCGCAGCCGGGTCGGTAGGCGATACCGTGGCGTTGGTATTGTCGTAGAGGCCGGAAGTTTGCGGTACAGACACGGCTTGGCCGAAGAGCAGGGTAATATCTACTGCTGCTGCGCAAAAGTCCACGTTATACACCACCGGTGGGAGTTGGACGTACTCTACGTCGTCCACATAGTACAGGTGGGTATTGTCGATGCCGAAGAAGTCAATACCGCCGAGGTTATTCGGGTAGGCCATTTTCTTCACCAGCGTTCCGTTGACATAGAACGAAAGCAGGTTGTTGTCCAGGTCGAGTTTGTGTTCGACGGTAAACCAGCTATTTTTCGGGTAGGTAAATTCGGCCAGCGAAGCGCCTGCGCCGATTTGGATATTCCCCGTGCCGTCGGCGTCGAAGAAAACGTCGAGGTTCCAGGAGCCGCCGGCGATGGGTACTACATTTTGGATATTATAGTATCCTGCGTTGGGGGTTGGAATGAACATTTTCCACTTCAGGTCATAGTGGCCGCTGGTTTTGTTGCCGAGATTCAGCACCACGTCCTGCGGGCCACCGCCAGCTGCTGCTGCGAAAATTTTCATCGAATTCGGCGCCGTATTTGCGCGCTCTGTGGATACGATACCGTCTTCGGGCGTACCTTGTGCGCCGCTCCAGGTAGTCCACCAGGAGGCCTGCAGACTGGTCGGCAGCGTCGTGAGGTAGCTGTCGAAATTATCGCAAATGATCGCGTTCGGGTTTTGGTCGCAGGGCACTACACAAGGCGTGCAGAGGCCAAAGCAGATAGCTGGTACATCGGCGTCCGAGCCGGTACCCGTGTAGCTGCGTGCGAAACCGCCCGCGCCGTCGCTCACGCCGCAAGCAGCGTCCACGACCTCGGCGGTAGTTCCATTTTTGAACTTGTACTTGATTTGTTCGCCTTGTAGGACAGGTTTGGTAATCGTCCACACACCGCCGCCTGCGTCGGTCATCGCTTCGTCAGCACCGCCGCTGTTGAAGAATACGCCTGCGGGCGATACGCTTTGCAGCGACGTATTCACCTGGAAGGTGACATTACCGGCAGGCGTCGTGTATTCGTACATTTCCAGATCGTCCACTTTCCAGTAGTACTCGAATTCGCCGATCCAGCGGAACTGCACCCATACCTGCGGTTTGCCGTCAGCCATGTCCACATCGAGGTCAATCCAACCTTCGTAGCGCTCGTCTGGTTGGAGTGCATCGAACTGCGGAACGTCGAAGTACGTGAATGTGGTACCGTCTGTACTTACGCCGATCTGGCCTTTTTGCAGCGGAGAAAACACCCGGTAGAGCGTATAGAACCGGAAGTGTACATCCGATTTACCCGTACAGTTGGCGGGATTGCCCACGCCCGTCAGGGTCAGATCGTGTTGAAAATTACCATTCGCGTCGGAGTCGAACCACATGTAGCCCGAAGATGCAGAAGGGGAGCCGAAATTGCCCGGCTGCCAGTTGCCGGCATTGACGACGTCAGTCCAGACCCAACCGAGCGGCCCGGGGTTCGTGCCACCATTAACCCAGTTAACCGTGGATAATCCTTGGTCGGAGAAGTCTTCCGTCCAGAAAGCTTGCGCCTGTGCAGACTGCCAGCCGAATGCCAGCAACAGTGCCAGTGCCAAGCTCTTAATTGTGAATGTTTTGGACATACAATTTGCCTTTTAGTTAGTGATAAACCCTGATATACAGGCCTACAAAAGTCCATAAAATATTTCGTTTCATCGCAAATTCACGCCGGGAAATTTTATGCTATGCTTGTTTTGGACAAAACCGAGACATTGAAAAATCTGTAAATCAAAGTTTTAGCAAATCTGCCGGGTTCTGGGCCGCGCCTGCGTTGGGTGGTGTTTTCATGAACAAATTACGGTGTCGGGTGTTATGGGGGTTCTGGACAAAATTGCCGATCCGGCTTTGACTCCGCAGGCTCTAACTACATATTTCCATATTTAACAGAATCCTTTATGGCTGAAGTACAATCAAAACACAGCGCATCCGAGACTGCCGTTTCGGTTGCACCACATCCTATTACGGTAACGTACGGCGATGGAATCGGCCCCGAAATCATGCGCGCTGTTTTGCGCATCCTGGAGGCCGGGGGCGCCCGGCTCGATATCGAAACGATTGAAATCGGCGAGCGCGTGTACCTCGGCGGCAACACTTCCGGAATCCCGGCAGAGGCTTGGAATTCGCTGCACCGCACCAAGGTGTTTTTGAAGGCGCCTATCACCACGCCCCAAGGCTCCGGCTACAAAAGCCTGAACGTCACCATGCGCAAAGTGCTGGGCCTGTATGCCAACGTGCGGCCCTGCGTCACGTACGCGCCTTTCGTCCCCACCAATCACCCGGAGATGGATCTGGTAATCGTGCGCGAAAACGAGGAGGACCTCTACGCAGGAATCGAGCACCGGCAAACAGACGAGGTGTATCAGTGCCTCAAACTGGTATCCCGCCCGGGCACGGAAAAAATTATCCGGTATGCATTTGAGTACGCGCGCGCCTACGGCCGGCGAAAAGTCACCTGCATGACGAAAGACAATATCATGAAGGGCACGGATGGGCTGTTTCACAGGCTATTTCGCGAAATCGGCACGGAATACCCGGATATCGAGCAGGAGCACATGATTATTGATATCGGCGCCGCTCGTCTTGCAGAAAATCCGGAGCGCTTTGACGTAATTGTCACGCTGAACCTGTACGGGGATATTATTTCTGATATCGCAGCGGAAGTCAGCGGTTCTGTCGGACTGGCCGGCTCTGCCAATATCGGACAGGATTTTGCCATGTTCGAGGCCATACACGGTTCGGCGCCGGACATTGCCGGCAAAAATATCGCCAACCCCTCCGGGCTTTTGCTGGGTGCGCTGCAGATGCTGGTGCATATCGGTCAGGGCGGCGTTGCTGAAAAAATCCACAATGCCTGGTTGTGCACACTGGAGGACGGCATCCACACAGCCGATGTTTTCAACGCGGAAAACAGCGTCCAAAAAGTCGGCACTGATGCATTCGCCGATGCGGTCATTGCGCGAATCGGACGGCAGCCGCAGAAACTGCGCCCTGCAGACTACCAGGCCGGGGAAGGCCGCGAAATCATCGTGCGGGTGCGGCCCACGGAACCTGCCCATAAAGAATTGGTTGGGATTGACGTTTTTCTGCATTGGAAAGAGCGGCAGCCGGATCGCCTGGGCGCCCTGCTGTCCACGTTCTCTACCGAAGATTTACCGTTGGCCCTGATCACCAACCGCGGGGTAAAAGTGTGGCCTCAAGGCGATCCGGCCACGTTTTGTACCGATCACTGGCGCTGCCGTTTTATTACAAAAAATTACGCGCCGGTGGATTACAGCGCCGCACTCGCGCTGCTGAACCGGTTGTATGAAGCCGGGGTCGAAGTCATTAAAACGGAAAATTTATATACGTTCGACGGCGAGCCCGGGTTTACGCTGGGGCAAGGACAATAAGTGCGCGGGATTGTATCGGGGATTTTCTGACAAGTGCAGGAAATCCCCGATACCCGCTATACGTTCAGGTAGCTCATCAGGGCATCGTACCGCGCCCGCAAAGCGTCTGTGTGCTCCCGTTCCGAGTAAGTGCTGCGAATAGCATAACCCCGGCGTTCCAGCGCGGCGATGACGCCGCCGATATCGGTTCGATTGAGTTTCAGCGTGAGTTCCAAGGCGGCAGAATCCTGGCTGGAACTGACAAAAGCGCCCAGTATCTTGACGTCTTCTTCTATGATGCGCGCGATCGTGGACAAGTCGTAGTCGCGGTACGGAATATCCAACAACAGGATCGCGCCCTCCTCCGCTACGGAAACCGTATGCGCCAATGCCCGGATCAGTTCGGTTTGCGTAATCAGGCCCAGGTAGTTGCCCTGCTCATCCACCACAGGAATGGCGGTAAGGCGATTATCCGCCAAAATGCGGATTACTTCAAAAAAATGCTCGTTTTCCCGCACGGCAAACCGGCGGATCATGGAAAAATCATACGTGCCTACCGGGTCGTAAATCTTGTGGTTAAAAATATCTTCTTCAGAAATCACGCCCAGCAAGCGGCCATCCTGAACGACCGGCAGGTGCTTGATATGGTGTTCTCCCAACAGATAAAATGCGTCTTTGCCGGTTTGGGTGGCCAAAAGTGCGGGAATATCGCGGGCAATTAATTCGTTGGCTGTCATATTTTGCGTGTGTTCTGCTTGCATAACGCGCAATTGCGTCGGGATGTTTCGCGGGTTTCGCTGTAATATTACGGCGTTTTTACAAAAAGTGCGCGACAATGTCTTCTCTCCGTCAATTGTTCCTCCGACACCTGGCCCAAACCTCTCCGGCGCCGCTTGCGCTTGAAATCGAACGCGCGGAAGGGTGCTATCTGTACGACACGGCAGGAAAGCGATACCTGGATTTGATCGCAGGCATTGGCGTCAGCGCCCTGGGTCACCGACATCCGGCGGTGACGGCGGCGGTGCAGGCGCAGCTCGACCGGTACTGGCACACGTTGGTGTACGGCGAGTTTGTGCTCAGTCCACAGGTGCGGCTGGCGGAATTTTTGGCGGCCTGTCTGCCGGGCTTGGACGCTGTTTATTTGGTGAATTCTGGTGCGGAGGCGACGGAGGGGGCCATGAAACTGGCCAAGCGATTTACCGGTCGGCCGGAGATCGCCGCCTGTCGGTATGCGTATCACGGCAGCACACAAGGTGCGGCGAGCCTCATGTGGCCGACCGATTTCACCTTGCCCTATCATCCCTTGTTGCCGGGTGTTCGGCACATTGATTTTAACTGCGATGGTTGCCTGCAACAAATCACGGAGCGTACGGCGGCCGTGGTGGTGGAAACCGTGCAGGCGGAATGGGGTATTCGAAAACCCCGCGTCGAATGGTTACAGGCGCTGCGCCGGCGCTGTACAGAGACCGGCGCCCTGCTCATATTGGATGAAATTCAGGCTGGATGCGGCCGAACCGGGACGCTGTTTGCTTTCGAGCAATACGACGTCCAGCCGGATATCCTGCTGCTGGCCAAAGGTTTCGGCGGCGGCATGCCGATTGGCGCTTTTGTGGCGCCGCAACGAATCATGCAGGTATTATCCGTGGATCCGCCGCTCGGGCATATCACCACCTTTGGCGGGCATCCGGTTTGCGCTGCGGCTGCCCTCGCGACCTTACAAACAATCACGCAAACGGGGCTGCTGGAGGCGATTCCTGCCAAAGAGCGGCTGTTCCGCGCCCTGCTGGTGCATCCGGCTATTAAAGATGTTCGCAGCGCCGGTTTGTGGCTGGCAGTGGATTTGGACGATGCGGGCAAAGTGCAACGCGCGATCCACCGCTGCCTGGAGCTGGGGGTGGTCACCGACTGGTTTTTATTCAACGACCGCAGCCTGCGTATTGCGCCGCCGCTGGTAATCCGGGAGGAGGAAATCCAGTTTGCCTGCGACGTGCTCCTGGAGGCATTGGAGTAAAAATTAATCCTGTTATTTTGACCGCCTGCGGAATAATTCCTGTATTTGCAGGTTTGCAGACAGACCGATCGCCGAATCAGAAAACAAAAGATCCGTATTCCCGGGCGTTGCCTGCGTCAAAAAAGCGTTGATCTGAAATCCCGGAAAACGTAGTCCGGCAGAAAAACCCGACTCTACGATCCAATACGGTGTGCCGCTTTCAATTTGTTGGATCACTTGCAGGTCGGCAGTGGGTATGCGGGCGTCAATATCCCCGGTGAAATGTTGAATCCGGATCAATCGCAGGCTGTAACTCAGCGCAACGCGGCGGCCCTCCGTATAGATGCCTGGCTGGATGAACATGCGCCGATACCGCAGCGAAGCCAGTACGGCCTCCGTGTATTCATTCGACACCCTGCCCTGTCCGTATCCAAGATACAAGCTGGCCGTGTTGCGTTCAGATAAAGGATAATACGCCCCCCCCATGGCTTCCGTGTAGCGGGCGCTGCCTACGCGATACGCCTCCAAAAAACCGGGAACCACCTCCTCGCCTCGCAATCGGAAATGTCGGACGGCAAGTGCGGTGTAGGGGGCCGGACTTCCGGCGGCTGCCAGGCCGAAACCGGCAAAACCTGAATTGAACAAATCGCCCGTTATGGTGAAATCGCCCGGTTTTTGAATAGGCGGCACGAGCACCTGATTGGTTGGGTAAAACGTTCGGGAGCAGGAAAATAGCGCCGGCAATAACGTAATAAGCGCTAAAAAGCGCGGCAGGCGCAAGATCAGGCGGGTATTTATTGTTTCCAAAGATGCGCGATTTGGTAGGTGATGGATAATCCGATACTGGAGCGTGCAAATTTATACCGACTGTCCGCCAAACACAAATTGAATTGCGCCTGCACAAAAATGGGCCGAAAACCGGCCCCCAAACAGGCTGCGAACTCCGGAAACAACAAAGGGGCATTGTATTCAATCCGCTGAATGGCATCCAAGTCCTCCGTCGGAATGCGGGCGTCAATCGAACCGTTCAGGTAGGACAGCCGCACCAGG
>JBEIDF010000061.1:0-18557 GCA_040383605.1 Lewinellaceae bacterium | reverse complement strand
GTCTGGCCCAAAAAGTCCCATTTTCCGCCATACTTTGCGATTTTTTTTGACCGTAGCGCTGCTATGGCCTGCAAAAAATCGCTTCGTCTGGCGAAAAATGGATCCTTTTTTGGCTCAGACGCGACCTGCTAACCAGTTACCAATTAAAAACAACCCGCCCAATCCCCAATTTCAATACGCTCTTTCGTCCACGTTTTCCATAAACTTCACGAACGCCCGATTTGCCACCCTGCAGCCGCCCGGGGTTGGATATCGGCCGGAGAAGTACCAGTCGCCCGAGGTTTTGGGGCATGCGGCGTGCAGGCCATCGAGCGTTTGAAAGATCACCTGGATTTCCGGTTTGATGCCTTCCGGCGTAATCAGTTTGGCGATGCGGTCGCTGACTTGGCCGTACTCGAAGGCTTCGTACAGTTGTACTACTTCATTTTTGACCATTTCTACCGGGATATTTTCTGATTCGCGGCAGCGGCGGTAGGTATCGTCCAGCAATTTTTCTTGGCCGTGTTCTTTGAGGAGGGATACGAGCGCCTGGAAGGCGACAAAGTCCTTCATTTTGCTCATGTCAATGCCATAACAATCGGGGAATCGGATTTGCGGGGCGCTGGAGAGGACGATGATGCGTTTGGGCCGGAGTCGGGAGGCGATGCTCACGATGCTGTCGCGCAGGGTGGTACCCCGGACGATCGAGTCATCGAGCAGGACGAGCGTGTCTTTGTCGTTTTGCACCAGGCCGTAGGTCACGTCATAGACATAGCTGACCATACTATTTCGACTCTTCAGGTCGGCGATGAAGGTGCGTTGTTTTTCGTCTTTGTGGATGAGTTTTTCAACCCGGGCGCGGGTGTTGAGGATTTTGGCGAGTTTTTCATCGGTGAGTTTTTTGGCATTTTTGGCTTGCAGGATTTGGTTGTGTTTCCAGGTGTTTATTTCTTTTTCCAGGCCCTCTACCAGTCCGTAGAACGCGGCTTCGGCGGTATTGGGGATATAGGAGAAGACCGTATGTTCGAGGTCGAAGTCAATGGCATCCAGTACGGGTCGGGCGAGTTGTTCGCCGAGTTTTTTGCGTTCGAGGTAAATTTCCCGGTCATTTCCCCGGCTGAAGTAGATGCGTTCGAAGGAGCAGGCGCGTTTTTCGCGGGGGTCAATAAAGGGTTGCTCCATGACTTTGCCGCTGCACTTGATGATGAGAGCGTGGCCGGGTTTGAGTTCTTTAACGTCGTTGAAGTGGGCGTTAAACACCGTTTGCAGCGCTGGTCGTTCGGAGGCGGCGGCGACCACCTCCTCGTCCATATACCAGAAGGCGGGGCGGATTCCATTTGGATCGCGCATCATGAAAGCGTCGCCGTGGCCGAGCAGGCCGCCGAGCACATAGCCGCCGTCGAATTTTTTAGAGGCTCGGCGCAGGAGGCGTTGGATATCGAGGTTTTCGAAGATGAGTTGGTTGATATCCTGGTTGGTATAGCCGTCGGGTTTGAACCAGGTATGGAGGCGTTGGACTTCATCGTCGAGGAAGTGGCCGATTTTTTCCAGGACGGTGACGGTATCGCTTTTTTCTTTTGGGTATTGGCCGATTTCCACCAGTTCCTGGAAGAGTTCGTCCACATTGGTCATATTAAAATTACCTGCCAGGAGCAGGTTTCGATTGATCCAGTTGCTTTGTCGGTGGAAGGGGTGTACGCGTTCGATGCTGTTATCGCCGTGGGTGCCGTAGCGGAGGTGTCCCAGCATCACTTCGCCGGCGTAGGGTGCGTTGGCTTTCATCCAGGCGGGATTGTTGCGTTGTTCGGGCGGGTAGGCCTGAATACGGTTCCACACCATATCGAAGAGGTCTTGGAGATAATTGGGGGCATTGCTGCGTTTGCGGCTGATATAGCGGGCGCCGGGGGTTGGATTGAGTTTGATGACAGCCAGTCCGGCGCCGTCCTGGCCGCGGTTGCGCATTTTTTGCATCAGGATCTGCATTTTTTGCAGTCCATAGAATGCTGTGCCGTATTTTTGTTGATAAAAATCAAGCGGTTTCAGCAATCGCACCATTGCAATGCCGCATTCGTGATGAAGATGGTCGCTCATGGCGTACTCGGTCGGATAGTTGGAAAGGCCCCGCGAATGAGAAAATGTAGGTACAAAGGTACGATCATTGGCGGGGAATATGGTTTTTTATTGCGGAGAAGTTTGCTGCGGGTGTATATGGTCGAGTAGATGGACGAGCACGCCGCTTTTCAGGCGCGGTTCGAAGTACGTGCTTTTTGGGGGGAGGCTGCCGCCGGAATCGGCTACGCGGATCAGGTTGTCGAAGGTTACGGGGAACAGCACGAAGCCGGCTTCCTGGCGGCTGCAGGCTTTTTCTATTCCGCGGAGGCCTTTTGAGCCGTCCACATATTCGATTCGGGTATCCGTCCGGACGTCCTGGATATTCAGGATATCGCGCAGCACGCATTCATTGAGCAGGGTAGCGTCGAAGATGACGTCCTGTCCGGCATATTTTGCGAGGATTTCGGGTCGCCATTGCAGGCTGAACCATTCTTTTCCGAGAAACAGGGTTAGTTCGTGGTTTTTTTCTGGTTTTCGCGCTTCGGGCAGCGGTTCGATCTCGAACACTTTCGAGAGTTGGGCCAGGAAATACAGGGGCGATCGGTCGTTGCGGAGTGCGGAGACCGCGCGGTTGTAGTCGAGGATATCCAGTTGATTATCTGCAAAGAAAGCGCAGAAGAGGTGGTCCACATCGAGTTCGGGGTATTGCGCTTTGCGTTCGTGGAGCAGCGCCATGGTGGTGGTTCGGTGGTGGCCGTCGGCGATATACGATTCGGGCACCTTTGTGGAGAAGAGCGTTTGCAGGGCCTCGATATCGGCTGGTTGCGCGATTTGCCACACGCGGTGCACGTGGCCCCGTTTGCCGAAGCGCGTATTGAAGATCGTGTGGTGGTGTCGGGTGTAGTTGAGGAGCCACTCGGAGATTTCCGGCACGGTCGGGTAGGTCAGGAGCACGGGTTTGAGCACGGCTTTCCACTCGAGGGTGAGGTTCATGTGCAGCCGTTCTTTTTCCCCGAGGGTGTTTTCGTGTTTTTTTACTTTGCCGGCGAAAAAATCCTTCACGTCGTTCAGGGCCACGATGCCAGTGTGTTTCCGGCCGCCGTGTTCGATTTGATAAATATAAAGCGCCTTTTTGGGCGTTTTTCGATATAATCCGGCTGTTTTGTGCGTATTGAACTCGTACTTCACAGTCGTGCAGTAGTTGTCAGGGTCGTCAATAACACTGAAATCCGGAAAAGCCACCTGAAACGGTTTGATCTTCATACGTGCCTGTTAACCGTGTTGCGGTTTGTTCGGGGCAAAATTACGAAATCTTACGGTCGGGCCGCAGGATAAAATTTCTGACCCGTTTTGCGATCCTGTTTCAACTTGCTACATTTGCTTTCTGTAAGAGCATGTCTAAAATTATATTTATCTCTAATATGAAAGTCTTTTTCAGCCAACCTTCGTTCCTTTTTTTCGCCGTAATTAGTCCCATTACGCCTACAAAAAGCGCCTTGTATGGCTAAAAAAACCTTTTCATATTAGCAGAGAATATAATTTTATACATGCTGTAACCAATCGGGCCTGCCGGCTGATCCATCACATGACACATCATTTTGTCTTTGTTGTTTTGTTATCCGCACTGCCGCTTTCCGGCGCGCTGCACGCGCAGTCGGTGGCCGAATTGGAGGCGCGCCTCCGAAAAGCAAGCGCCAAGAGCGAGCAGATGAATTTGTATTTTGAAATTTCAAAAAAAATAGTCGGTTCCAACGCAGCCAAAGCGGCGGACTACGCGATCAAAGCCTCTGATCTCGCAGTGCAATTGGGCGAAAAACGCACCGCCGCGGAGGCCACCTGCCTGGCAGCGGATGCGTATTACCGCAAGCGCGATAATAAAAACGCTTCCGCTAAAGCGCTGGAGGCTTGGAATATGGCGCGCAATTACGGCTTGCGCGATGTTGCGCTCGACGCCGTCGGCAAACTGGAAGAGGTGGCTACCCGGGAAGGCAATACCGCCGAAGCCCTGAAGTGGAGCCGCGAAACGGTCAGCTACCTTAAAGGTACCGGCGGCCGCGCAGTCGCAGGAACGGACGCCTCCCGAAAACTGGAAACGCGCCTCGCCGAATTGGAAGCCGAAAACCGCCGCCTGCGCGAGGAAATCGCCGGCCTGACCGGACAAAGCCAAAGGCTGGAAACAAATGTCCGTCAGGAAACCGAAGCGCAAATCAAAGAAATACAGGATAAATCGCAGGAGGAAATGGTCCGCCGCGATGAAGAAATTTCTAAAATAAAACAGGAAAAATATCAGGTGGACTCGCTGGCGCGCATCAAAGACAAACTGGTGGCCAGCCTTACAAAGGAACAGATCCTCGCCAGACTGAGGCAGGCTGAACTGTCGGAGCAGGTTCAAACGGAAAAAGCCAAGGTGGCAGAATCGGAAGTGGCCCGGCAAAAAAGCGAAAACATGCGCAATGTGCTCGCCCTGCTGTCCGGCATTGTACTCCTGCTCGCCCTGCTTTTTTACTTCCGCTTCCGCGCAAAACGCCGCACCGCCAATGCACTGGCGGAAAAAAATGTAATTATCGAAGCCGAACAACAGAAAATTGACGCTCTGCTGCTCAATATCCTCCCGCCGGCTATCGCCAACGAACTCAAAGCCCGCAATAAAGTGGCCGCCCGCCAATATCCCAAAGCGACGGTGATGTTTATTGATTTTAAAGGATTTACCAAAGTGGCCGAAAACTTAAGTCCGGAAGGATTGGTAGAACTGCTCGATTACTGTTTCACCAATTTCGACCGCATCATCAGCCGCTACAATATCGAAAAAATTAAAACGGTAGGTGATGCCTATATCTGCGCCAGCGGCTTGTCCGACAAAAACGCAAGCCCCTCGGATATGGTGCGCGCCGCGCTGGAAATCCAGGATTTTCTGCTCCATACCCGGGCTGCCCGCATGGATAAAAACCTGCCCTTCTTCGAGGCCCGCGTGGGTATCCATACCGGCCCGGTGGTGGCCGGCGTGGTGGGTGAAAAGAAATTTGCCTACGACATCTGGGGCGATACGGTCAATACGGCGGCGCGTATGGAGGAGGCCTGCGATACCGGCCGCGTCAACGTCAGCGAGGATGCATACTGGCTTGCCAAATACGAGTTTGAGTGGGAGTTTCGCGGGAAAATCGCTGCGAAAAACAAGGGGTTGATGGATATGTATTATGTGACGGCGATAAAACAATATTGAGGATTGGGGATTTCGGATTAGAGTTCCAGTTTTAGGTATTTGCCGGTCCAGCTTGTTTCCACCTTGGCCACTTCTTCCGGCGTGCCTTCGCAAACGATTGCGCCGCCGCCGCTGCCGCCCTCGGGGCCGATATCCACAATATAATCGGCCATGCGGATCACATCCAGGTTGTGTTCGATCACGATGACCGTATTGCCTTTGTCGGCCAATTTATTGAGTACGGTCAGCAGTTGCCGGATATCTTCGAAGTGCAGGCCGGTGGTTGGCTCGTCGAGGATATAGATCGTGCGGCCTGTGTCTTTTTTGGACAGTTCCTCCGCCAGTTTCACGCGTTGTGCTTCGCCGCCCGACAGCGTGGTGGCCTGTTGCCCCAGGGTGATGTATCCCAGTCCCACGTCTTGCAGGGTTTTAATTTTCCGGTAGATTGCCGGCACGGCTTCGAAAAAGGTAGCGGCCTCGGCGATGGTCATGTCCAGCACATCGCTGATACTTTTGCCTTTATAGAGCACCTCCAGCGTTTCGCGGTTGTACCGCCGGCCCAGACAGCGTTCGCAGGGCACCGACACATCGGGCAGAAAGTTCATTTCGATGACGCGCATACCGCCGCCTTCGCAGACTTCACAGCGGCCGCCCTTGACGTTGAAGGAAAAGCGCCCCGGCGCGTAGCCGCGGATTTTGGCTTCCGGCGTTTCGGAGAACATTTTTCGGATATCGGTGAACACGTTGGTATAAGTCGCCGGGTTGCTGCGCGGGGTTCGGCCGATCGGGCTTTGGTCAATTTCGATCACCTTGTCCACCAGGTGCAGTCCCTCGATCTGCTTATACGGCAGCGGGCGTTTCAGGCTGTTGTAGAAGTGATTTTGGAGGATAGGGTAGAGCGTTTCATTGATCAGGCTGGACTTACCGCTGCCGCTCACGCCGGTGATGCACACGAACATGCCGAGGGGGAGGCGGAGCGTGACGTCCTTCAGGTTGTGTCCGGTGGCGTGTTTCAGGACGAGGAATTCGCCGTTGCCTTTGCGTCGTTGTGTGGGCGTTTCGATTCGGCGGCGGCCGGCGAGATAGTCGGAGGTGATCGTCGCGTTGCGCATATAAGCCTCCGGCGTGCCGATGTCCACGATTTGGCCGCCGAGTTTACCGGCGCCCGGGCCGAGGTCTATCAGGTAATCGGCTTCCAGCATAATATCCTTGTCGTGCTCCACGACGAGCACGGTATTGCCGATATCGCGGAGGTTTTTGAGCGCGCCGATCAGGCGGTGGTTATCGCGTTGGTGCAGGCCGATGCTCGGTTCGTCGAGGATATACGTAATGCCCGTGAGTTGGGAGCCGATTTGGGTGGCGAGCCGGATGCGCTGGCTTTCGCCGCCGGAGAGTGTGCGCGCGGGGCGGTTGAGGGCCAGGTACTCGAGGCCGACCTGCATCAGGAAGTGCAGGCGGAACCGGATTTCCTTGAGTACGTCCCGCGCAATGGCGCGTTGGCGCTCGCTCATACGCTCTTCGAGTTCTTTTTGAACAAATTGGTAGAGTGCGTGCAGATCCATATCGGCCAGTTCGGCGATATTGCGTTCGCCGATTTTGAACCAGAGGCTTTCCTGTTTCAGGCGTTTCCCGTTACACGCGCTGCATACCGCCACCGTCATAAAATCTTCTGCCCACTGGCGGATTTTTTCGCTGCTGCTGTCCTCGTACCAGCGTGTGAGCATATTGGTGAGGCCTTCGCCGGCGAGGTTGTAGTTGTATTCGCCGGTACCCCAGGAGACGCTGATTTCGAATTTTTCGCTACCGCCGTAGAGGATGATATCCAGCGCTTCTTTGGGGATATCCCGGATGGGCGTGGACAGGGTAAATTTGTATTTTTTAGCGATTTCCCGCAGTTGTTTGAACATCATATTGTCGCGCACTTCGCCCAGCGGCGCGATTCCCTGCTCGTTGATGCTCTTGGAATCATCCGGGATCACGCGTTTTATATCCAGCTCGTGCACTTCCCCCAGGCCCTTGCACCGCGTGCACATTCCGTAGGGAGAGTTAAAAGAAAACGAGTTGGGGGAGGGTTCTTCGTAAGAAATCCCCGATTCCGGGCACATGAGTCGTTTGGAGAAGGTGGCGACACGTCCGCCGTCGCTTTCCGTAGGCGCCACCAGCAGCATGCCGTCGCCGATGCGCAGGGCGATCCGGACGGAATCCGCGAGCCGGCCCGAGCGGTCGTCGCCCACTTTGACGCGGTCAATCACGATTTCGATATCGTGGATTTTATAGCGATCCACCTGCATGCCGGGCGTGATGTCGAGGATTTCGCCGTCCACGCGCACCTTTGTGTAGCCTTGTTTGCGCACCTGCTCGAAGAGTTCGCGGTAGTTGCCTTTTCGGGATCGCACCACGGGCGCGAGCAGGGCGATTTTGCTGCCGGCGTAGTCTTCGGCGATTTTTTCAATAATTTGTTCTTCGGTGAACTTGACCATTTTCTGGCCGGTGACGAACGAATACGCTTCGCCGGCGCGGGCGTAGAGCAGGCGCAGGAAATCGTACACTTCCGTCACGGTGCCCACGGTGGAGCGCGGGTTTCGGCCGGTCGTTTTTTGTTCGATGCTGATGACCGGGCTGAGGCCGGTGATCTGCTCTACGTCCGGGCGTTCCATTTCGCCGATAAACTGGCGGGCATAGGAGGACAGCGTTTCCATAAAGCGCCGTTGGCCCTCTGCATAGATGGTATCGAACGCGAGCGAGCTTTTTCCCGATCCGCTGATACCGGTGAGCACGACGAGTTTGTTTCGGGGTATGCGGACGTCCACATTTTTGAGGTTATGGACGCGGGCGCCGACGACTTCGATGAAGTCCTGCGCGATGTTTTCCGGGGTAAGGGCGGCGTCATTGGCCGTAGATGCAGGCATGGCGAAAGTTTATTTCTTTTTGGGTAGTATTAACCACATTCGGGCAAAACGGTTGATACGGCGGGCTGCTTGAAGGCCATTTCGTCCGATTCCGCTGTAAAGGTCTACTCTTTTGGTGGTTTTAATAGCGCCGCCGCGATCTTGTGCAAACAGGATGCGGTAGGTTGTGCCGATTTGCCGTCCGTCGGGTTCGATATCGGGCAGTTCGGCCAGCAGCATGGCGCCGAGCGGGATAAAGCGGGTATCCACGGCCAGGGTGTAACCGGCGGTCACGGGAAAATTGCCGGCGCCGATCACCACATCGTCCACCACGTCAAAAAACACATAATTATCGCCGCCGCCGCGCACGGCGCCGTCATAGCCATAAAACTGCCGTTTCCCGTCGGGGAATTCGAGCAGGCAGGAGCCTTGCAGTTGGGCGTCGCGCACTTCTCGCCGGCTGGTCACCCAGGCCACTTCCAGTCCCCGGCCGGCCAGCGCGCCGTTTTGGATAGCGGCCGGCGACGGGCAGGGGCCTTTTGGTTTTTTATACAGCGGATAGCGGAAAGCGCCCCGTTGCTGTCGGTCGGCATAGATGATCGGGGTGTAATAGCCCGTGATCCGAATTTTATCGCTTTCTAAATCGGTTTTTACGCGGTAAAAATCAAAATTGCTGAGCAAAGTATGCGGATCAAGCAGCTGAAAGGCTTGTAATCGCTTGACGGCTTCCAGCATTTCTTCTTTGCCAATGCCCTGCACGGGATACCGTTTGACATCCGACCGGCGCAGGTAGGTTTCCTGTTCAAACAGCGCTTTCAGCATGTTCAGGTCGAAGGCAATTGGCGGGAGGGTGTCCGGCATTTCCGGGAAGAGAAACTCGGATACCGGACGCTCGGTGGAGTGCGCGTACAGGCTGCTGTCCACCCCGACAGGCGTATCTTCCCGAAGCACCGCTTTTAGCAGGCTCCTGGTTTTGCCGCACCCCCCCTGCACCGACCAGAAGAGGCTGCTGAGCAACGCAACAGTCAGCATGACCATAAAAGCCATGCCGCGTTTTGTCGGCATAGCGGATTTTATCCGCTGCCAAGCCTGAAGGATAGCGTCGTATAAACGGGGTGTGGGCGCCAAAAAGCGTACTTTTTAACAAAAGTAATCAAGTCCGTGTAAGCAGATAGTATTTGAAGGATTATAATTTATAAGACCAGTTCCCCCCGCCGGATTAATTCGCTGGTTTTCAGCAGGGCGGCCACCGAAATCGAATCGGTGATCTCGCAGCGCATCACCATCTCTACCGCCTCCTCGAGCCGGACGCGGCGCAACTGCAAGCGCTCGGTCGGCTCGGGCCGGCTCGGGCCCTGCGTCAGATCCTGGGCTACAAACGCTGCTGCAAACTCATCGGTGACCGAATTGGAGAGGTGCATCTCCAGGATCGGCGTCCAAATACGCGCCTGCAGACCGGTTTCTTCTTCCAATTCCCGGCGCGCTGAATCCAAGGCCGACTGCCCGATCGGACTGCCGCCTTCCGGAATTTCCCAACTATAACGCTGCAGGGGGTACCGATATTGCCCAACCAGCCAGGTGTAGCCTTCCGCATCCAGGGGCACGATCCCGATCGCCAGGTTTTTGAAACGCACCATGCCGTAAATACCGGGGCCGCCGGAGGGATTGATGACCTCGCGGTGCGTCACTTCGATCCAGGGGTTTTCATACACGGTTTCTGTCCGGAGGGTTTGCCAGGGGTTCTCGGAATGGTCGGGGCCTTGCGTACGGAACGGTGTGTGCATACAGGTTGGTCGTTTTCTGCAAATATGCGTAGAAAAACCGTAACTTTGCGCCCTTATTTTTTTGCGCATGACGCCCCGTACCGTCGCTTTTCATACGCTTGGATGCAAACTGAACTACTCGGAGACCTCCGCCTTAGCGCGCTTGTTCGAGGACAACGGCTATTGGCCCGTTCAATTTGAGCAGGGCGCGGATATTTACGTCATCAATACCTGCTCGGTTACGGAACAGGCGGACAAGGAGTGCAAAAAAATCGTGCGCTCGGCCTTGCGCAAGCAACCCAACGCGTTCGTGGTCATCACCGGTTGCTATGCGCAGCTCAAACCGGAGGAAATCGCCAATATGGAGGGCGTGGATCTGGTGCTGGGCGCCGGGGAAAAATTCCGCATCCTGCACTACCTGGACGATCTCTCCAAGGCGCAGGGCAAGGGCATGATCCAGGCGGGGGAAATTCGGGACGTCAATACGTTTAACGCTTCGTTTTCCTTTGGCGACCGCACGCGCTCTTTTCTGAAAGTGCAGGATGGCTGCGATTACAAATGCTCGTTTTGCACCATTCCGCTCGCTCGCGGCGCCAGCCGGTCGGATACCGTGGAAAATGCCGTGGCGAATGCCTGGCGCATTGCGGAAAAAGGTATTCGGGAAATTGTGCTCACCGGGGTGAACCTGGGGGATTTCGGCAACGGCACGGCGGTCATCGAAGGAACCAAAATCAAAAAGGAGGCTTTGTTCAGCGATCTGGTTCGCGCGCTGGATGATCTGCCCGCCGACCTGCGTTTTCGTATCAGCAGCATCGAACCCAACCTGCTGACGGAAGAAATTATTGATTTTGTGGCCGGTTCCCGGCTTTTTATGCCGCATTTCCACGTGCCGCTGCAGAGCGGTAACGACAAGCAACTCCGCGACATGCGCCGGCGCTACCGCCGCGATTTGTACGCCGGCCGGGTGGAATATATCAAAAAACGGATGCCGCACGCCTGCATCGGCTGCGATGTGATCGTGGGTTTTCCGGGCGAAACGGAAGCGGATTTTTTGGAAACCTACCGGTTCATTCAGGAATTGGCAGTGTCTTATCTCCACGTCTTTACCTATTCCGAACGGGCCGACACCCCGGCGGCAAGCATGCCCGACGCCGTGCCGGTGGAGGAACGCCGCCGCCGCAACCAGGCGCTGCGCGGGCTCTCGGAGATGAAACGCCGCGCTTTCTATGGCGAACACCTGGGCACGGTGCGCCCGGCCCTGATCGAACAGCACAAGGATCCGAATCTCCTGAGCGGATTTACGGATAATTATGTGAAAATTGAAATCCCGTTTCAGGAAGGCCTGCTGAATACTGTGCAGCCTGTTTTTTTAAGCAAACTGCAGGAGGACAGCGTGGCTGCCGTACGCGCAGGTCAGCCGGCATAAAATTTCAGGCACGAATCGCACAGGCATCTTGGCCCAAATTGCTTGCCCAGCATTTCGCGGGTTGCCTGGTGCAAATTGGGCCAGCGCACCCAGCAATCCTGTCCGTCGTAGCTGATAAACCGGCTCTTACAACGCGGGCACTCCTGCAGGAATTCCTGCTCCTCCATCACCCAGGCAGAATCCACCCGGCCGCCGAGCGGCGGATGCATCTTGCGCACGCGCACGCGCAGAAATTCCATGTTCGAAAACTGGTGTTTCATCCGCCGCATAATCCCGGCGAGCACCGTTTCGATCAGCGATTTGGGGGACTCCATCTCCAGCCGGCAGATTTGATACACCGTTTCATAGTTGATGGTTTGCTCCAGCTGATCGGTCAGGCCCGCCGCTTCGTTGCGGGTGCGCACATACACGTCCAGCAGGTACTCGGTACCCAAAATTTTTTCGGCTTCGTACACGCCGTGGAAGGCGTGAAAGCGTATCCCTTCGAGGGCGATCCAACCCATACTGATGTAGTTTTACCTGTAATTACTATTCTCCGAGCATTTCCTGCAGCAGATCGTGCTGCGCTGCGAGTTCCGGGCATTTTTGAGCCAAAATTTTTTCAATGGCCGGCAGTTCCTCCGGTCTGAGTTTGCCAAATTGCCCGATCAGGGTGCCGGAGCATTCTTTGGCTTCATTGTAGGCATCTTCCAGCGCGCGAAACAGCGCGATGGCCTGCTCGCTGGTGTCTTTTCCCACCTTTGCCTGCATATCTTTGTTCATTTGCACCAGGCGGGTCATGCACTCGCAGTAGGCGCCGGCGATTTTTTCCTCCCGGCTGGGCGGCGGCGATTGGCAGGCGCTGATAAAAAAGGCGACAGCCAGGAGAAGGGCGATGAATGGAACCGTATTCATGTGGCGAAGGTAGCTAAAAAAATGCGCTTGCAAGCGCCCGATTTTCAATAAAACGACGGTATCGCCTATCTTTGCGACAAAGGCCCGCTCACTCCCATTTTTGTCGTCCTGCCGTGAATATTACCGCACTATCCATCCGTCGCCCCTCGCTGATCATCGTGGTATTTGCCATGCTCACCTTTTTGGGCGTGGCCAGCTACCTGAACCTGCCGATCGAACTGGTTCCCAAATTCAGTCCGCCCGTCATCACCATCACCACGATCTACCCCGGCGCATCGCCCTCGGAGGTGGAAAACACGGTGAGCAAACCGGTGGAAAACGCGGTGTCGTCTATTGAAGGCATCGAGCAAATCCAGGTGAGTTCGAATGAAAATGCGTCGTTTGTGGCGGTGGAGTTGGATCAGGCGGTAGATTTGGACAAAGCGGTGGAGGAAATCCAGCGCAAGGTCAATCAAATACAATCCACCCTGCCGAAGGAGGTGCGCGCGCCGATCATCAATAAATTTGCGCTGGACGAGCTGCCGGTCATGCGCCTCGGCGTAAGCGGCAATATCAGCGGCACGGATTTTTACGATCTGGTCAAAAACCGCGTAGCGCCGGAAATCGCCCAGGTAAAAGGGGTGGCCCAGGTGGATATTCTCGGCGGCGAAGAGCGCGAAATAAAAATCAATATCAGCAGCAGCCGACTGGAGCAGTACGGGCTTTCGCTGTTGCAAATTGCCCAACTGGTGCAGGCGGCAAACCTCGAATTTCCCACGGGAAAGATCACCGGGGAGTCCGGACAAATGCGGATCCGCCTGGCCGGTAAATTCAACGACCTCGATGCCATCCGAAACCTGGTGGTGGGAAAAACCAAGTTCGGCTCGTCTATTTTTCTCAAAGACGTGGCGGAGGTAGAAGACGGCGTAAAAGACTCGGAAGTGATCTGCCGCGCGGGCGGCATGCCGGCGGTCGGCCTGTTTATCCGCAAGCAGGGCGACGCCAACGCCGTGCAAATGACGGATCTGGTGTTGAAAAAACTGCAGACGCTGGAACAGAACTATGCCGCTGAGGGACTGAAATTTCAGATCGTGGCCAACAGCAGCAAATTTACCCGGCGGGCTACGGAGGCGGTCATTGAAGACTTGATTATGGCCGTCGTGCTCGTCGCGCTGGTTATGTTGCTGTTTCTGCACAGCCTGCGCAACGCCCTGATCGTGCTGGTGTCCATTCCGACTTCTATCGTCAGCACCTTCGTGATGATGCAGATGATGGGCTATTCGCTCAACCTGATGTCGCTCCTGGGCCTTTCCCTGGCCATTGGTATCTTGGTGGACGATGCGATTGTGGTCATCGAAAATATCTACCGACACCTGGAGATGGGCAAAAATAAGGTGCAGGCTTCCTACGATGGCCGGATGGAGATCGGTTTTACAGCCTTGAGTATCACGCTGGTGGACGTGGTGGTGTTTTTGCCGGTTATTTTCACCATCGGCCTGGTGCCCAATTTGCTGCGGCAGTTTTGCGCCACCGTGCTGGTATCCACCCTGATGTCGCTGCTCGTGTCTTTTACCCTGGTGCCCTGGCTTACGTCGCGATTCGGCAAGTTACACCGCTTCGAAGGGCGCAACCTGGGCGGGCGGGTTGTGCTGCGGTTTGAGGAGTTTCTGGACTGGATATCCGAACTGTTCGTCTCGGTGCTGCGCTGGTCGTTGGGCACCCTGCGCAACCGGCTCATCACCCTGGGCCTGGCCATCGCCTTGTTTGCCGGCTCCTTCCTGCTGGTCACGGCGGGTTTTATCGGCAACGCATTTTTGGAGCCCGGGGAGCGCGGCGAATTTTTGATCGAAATACAAATGCCCAAAGACGCCTCGCTGGCCCAAACGGACGAAGTGACCAAACGCGTAGAGACCTGGTTGCGCGCCCGGCCGGAGGTAACCAATACGTTTACGACCGTGGGGACGAATAACAAGTCTTTTGGACTAAAAAATCCGTTCGTAGCCGAAATCATGGTCTTTCTCGTCCCGCTCGGCCAGGGCCGGGAAACGCCGACCGCCATTTTTGCCCGCCAAACCAAGGTGCAGCTCGAGGAGCTGGTCGCCGGCGCCCGCATCACCTCCTCGCCCTTCGATATCATGGGACTTTCCTTTTCCCCGATCGAAGTGATGCTGATCGGGCCGAATCTCGACAGCCTCCTGGCGCTGGCAGAAGGGGTAAAACGCGAGATGGCGACCGTGCCCGGCTGCGTGGAAATCGAATCTTCCGTCGAGGGCGGCAACCCGGAAATCCAGGTGGATGTGGATCGCCGCCGACTGGCCGATTTCGGCCTCACCATGGCCCAAGTCGGCCTCACGATGCAGACGGCCTTCAACGGCAATACCGACGCGAAATTCCGCCAGGGTGAATACGAATATCCGATCCGCACCGTGCTCGACGCCTTCGACCGCCGCAGCGCGCGCGACATTGAAAATCTGTCCTTTTTGAACCCCCTTGGCAATACCGTCTATCTGAAACAATTTGCCGATGTGCGCGAAAGCACCGCCCCGACCCGCCTCGAGCGGCGCGACCGGCTGCCGTCGGTCATGGTGCAGGCCCAGGTGATCGGTCGGCCCAACGGCACCGTGAGCCGGGAAATTCGGCAAAAACTCGACGGACTGTACAAGCCGACTGGCGCTTATATCAAATACGGAGGCGATCTGAAGCGCCAGCAGCAGGCCCTCGGCACGATGGGCTTCGCGCTGATTACCTCCCTGATTCTGGTGTACCTGATCATGGTCGCTTTGTACGACAACTGGGTATATCCGCTGGTGGTGCTGGTATCTATCCCGCTGTCCGTCATCGGCGCTTTTCTCGCGCTCGCGCTCGCGCGTGAGAACCTCACCGTCTTCACCGGCTTGGGCCTGCTGATGCTCGTGGGGCTGGTGGGCAAAAACGCGATACTTGTAGTGGATTTTGCCAACCACCTCAAGCGACAGGGCGTGGAACTCCAAAAAGCCCTGCTGCTGGCGACCAAACTGCGCTTCCGGCCCGTACTCATGACCAATATCGCCATGGTGATCGGCTTGCTGCCCATCGCCCTGGCAGAGGGCGCCGGCGCCGACTGGAAAAACGGCCTCGCCTGGGCAATCATCGGCGGCCTCAACTCCTCCATGCTCCTGTCCCTCATCGTCGTACCCGTAGTGTACTGGATGTTTGACCGTTTACTGGCCCGATTCGGGCTGGATAAGAAGGAAAAGATTGATTTACAGGAGTAATGATTTTTTTTTCAGCCGAAAAAAATAAAAAAATGGGCTAAAATCATTATTTTTGCACCTGTTTGAGCCGGAAAAAACTTAAAATTATGGCTAAAATAACAGGAAGACGTCAGGAAATAGCCTTGTTAAAAAACGCCGCTTCGCTTGATCGGTCGGTTTTTGTGGCGGTGTATGGCCGGCGCAGGGTAGGGAAGACCTATTTGATCCGGAATGTGTACGAGGATGGTTTTGTTTTTCAGCTAACCGGCATAGCCAACGTGGGTACCGCGCAACAGCTCGTCAATTTTCAGTCGGCCCTGGTGCGGTATTTTCCGGAGATGGAGGACCGAGCGATCCCGGAGGATTGGTTCCAGGCCTTTCGGTACCTCATGCAGGCATTAGAGTCTGTTGCGCCGGAGGGTAAAAAACGGGTTTTTATAGACGAGCTGCCCTGGTTGGATACGCCTGGCTCGATGTTCATCGCCGCGTTGGAGCATTTTTGGAATAGTTGGGCCAGTGCCCGGTCCGACATTGTGCTGATTGTCTGCGGTTCTGCTGCCTCGTGGATGGTGCATCAGCTCATTTATAATACCGGCGGGCTTTACAACCGAATTACGCACCGGGTGCACCTTGAGCCGTTTACGCTGGCGGAGTGCGCGGCTTTTTTCAAAGAAAAATCGCCGGGTTTCGACCGGTATCAGTTGCTCCAGCTCTACATGGTATTGGGCGGCATTCCTTTTTACCTCGAGGCTGTTGATCCCGCCAAAAGCGCCTCCCAGAACATCAACGATCTTTGTTTTTCGTCCCGCGGACTGCTTCGAACGGAATTCAGTAAATTATACGCTTCGATCTTCAGCCGTTCGGAGCGCCACGTTGCGATTGTGGAGGCGCTTGCCAAAAAATCCCGGGGCATGGAGCGGGCGGATTTGTTGAAGGCTGCAAAAATACCCAACGGGGGGAATGCCACTACGGTGTTGCAGGAGTTGGAGGAGAGTAATTTTATTAGAAAATACCGTGCGTTTGGCAAGCAAAAAAACAAAGCGATTTATCAGTTAGCGGACTTCTACTCGCTTTTTTATATAAAATTCATCAAAGCGCATGCGCCGTACGACGATGATTTTTGGATAAACGGCCTGGATAAGCCCGATATTCGCGCCTGGAGCGGGTATGCCTTTGAGTTGGTTTGCCTTGCGCATCTGCGACAAATAAAAGCGGCGCTCGGCATTGCGGGCGTGCAAACGCAATCCTCGGCATGGGTCGGGGGCAACGACACGGAAAGCGTGCAAGTAGATCTTGTAATTGATCGCCGCGATCAGGTTGTGAACCTGTGCGAAATGAAGTTTTCCATCCAGCCTTATCAAATTGACAATCTGTATGCAGCGGCGTTGCGCAAAAAAATAGGTGTGTTCCGGGATGCGACCAAAACGACCAAAGCGGTTTGGCTTACGTTTATCACGACGCACGGGCTGGTTCGGAATCAATATGCCCAGGCGCTTGTTCACAACGCACTGACGATGGATGCGCTTTTTGAAAAGGATTGAGCGCTTGTTCAAATTTTGCCTAAGCGCCCCGTGGTTGCCTCAAAACGCGCATACCGTTTCGCCAATTCGCCTTCGTACTGTCTGGAAAATTCCGGATCAAAATTAGCCGCCGATAAGTGCGGCAGCACGGTTTCGATGCTTGTTTTTTCCTGTATCCATTTTTCGCACACGGCCTGTCGGTAGCGTATGCCCAGCAGCAGGAAGCCGGTGACGGCGCCGCCGGCGCGTTCGAAATAGATGCGGATGGATTTTTTTACGCCGGGGTGTTCCCAGTGCAGGCAGGCGATGGACGGGGGTGTTTGGGCCGGCGTTTCGCCGTACGCCTGGTATTCGATATCGAAAAATTTAGCGGAATTAAACCACAATCCGGGCTGATACGCCGTTTTTTCGCCGCATACCGTCGCGGCAACCGTCTCGCCCATTTTCCGGCCGGCATACCAGATCGCCTCGATCGCCTTGCGGCCGGGACTGGGCCGGCGCAATTCGGCGCAATCCCCGATGGCAAAAATTCCTGGTCTGTTCGTTTCCAAAAATTCGTCTGCGAGCACGCCCTGGGCGCATTCGATCCCGCTGTCGCGCAGGAAAGCGATATTGGGCCGGACGCCGACGGTCAGGCCCACGAAATTACAGGGGATCGTTTCGCCGGCGGTCGTGCTTGCGGCGCATACGCGGCCGTTTTCGTCGCCGACGAACGCCTGGACGCAGGTGTCCAGTCGGAGATCAATCCCGTATTCGCGGAGATGGCGGTTGATCAGGTCGCTTTCTTCCGGCGGCAGGGCGGTATTCCAGAAGCTGCTTTCCCGCACCAGGAAAGAGACCGGAATCCCGCGGGCGTGCAGCATTTCCGCCAGTTCGACGCCGATGAGTCCGCCCCCGACGAGCACGGCGCGCGTTATTTCCGGCGTTCGGCGTTCCAGCATGTCCAAATCGTGCAGGTGATACAGCCCCTGGATACCCTCGAGCGTTTCGCCGGGCAGTCCGGGCATCTTGGGGCGGGCGCCTGCGGCGAGAATCAGGCAGTCGAAAGGCAGCGTTTGTCCGTCGGCAAGCGCCACCGTTCGGGCGTCCGGGTTGACGCGGGTCACCCGGCCGAGGATGCGTTCGATGCGGTTTTTTTCCCAAAAATCGGCTTCATACAAATACGTGTTTTCCAGTTTTAGTCGGCCCATATAGACGTACATCAGGGCCGTCCGGGAGAACGGCTGCCAGGATTCGTCGGAGATCATCGTCACGCTGTGATCGCTTCGCAATCGGATATTGCGCGCTGCGGTGGCGCCGGCGATTCCGTTTCCGATGATGAGGATGCGCATGTTTTTTTTACTTTTAGACGGTGTTTGGGGTTTTCTCGCCGAATCAAAAATGGCTTATTTTTCATCTTTTTGAAGGTATGTAGCCCCGACTGTGCGCCTTCAAAAGGGTAAAAACTAACAAAAAATACGCCTTTTTTAATATTGATAGAAAATAACTGGTTAGCAGGATCGCTGTCTGGCCCAAAAAGTCCCATTTTCCGCCATACTTTGCGATTTTTTTTGACCATAGCGCTGCTATGGCCTGCAAAAAATCGCTTCGTCTGGCGAAAAATAGATCCTTTTTTGGCTCAGAC
>JBEIDF010000060.1:0-18926 GCA_040383605.1 Lewinellaceae bacterium | reverse complement strand
ATTGCGCGAACTCCAACTGTCCGGCGCCGTTGTCTCGATCGTATCGGCTTCCATTGATATTTGGCTCCAGCCGTTTGCCGATAAATTAAACGTGCAACTTATCTGCACGCAATCTGCCTGGCACGCGGATCGTTGGATAGGCTTCGCATCGCCGAATTGCCGCAAGGAAGAAAAGGTGCGCAGGGTGCAGGCCGCGTATGACCTGGCAGCGTTCGATCGTGTTGTGGCGTTTGGAAATACCGCCGCAGATCATGCAATGCTGAATATAGCAGACGAGGCGTGGCTGGTAAAAAAAGACGGAGCGATTTCGGATTGGGGAGTGGGGATTTCAGATTAATAGGTTGATTTTAGGTAATAATTATTAATATGATGAACCGATTTGTATGTATTTTTTGTTTTTTGATTTGCGCTTTTAGTTTAGAAGCGCAAGTTGAAACCCGGGCAGAACGGAGCGCCCAAGCCCTGTCTGAACAAACGCCGGGCAAATTGTTCGAGCAACGACTGGCGCTGCTTGAGCAGGCCATTCAATCAGAAGATGGGCAGCAAATGCTGATTGTACAGCGCGAAATCCTGCTGGCTGTTCGGGAATCCATGGCACAGTACAGCGGAGGCCCGTCATTGCAGGCCCTGGAAGGCGCGCTGGCTGCCTTGGACAATTTTTCCTTCCACAACGCTTACGGCGCTGTCCGACAGGCGAAATTGGAAACGCTGCGGTCTGTGCAGGCCTTGATTCGATGAGTGCGCTGCCTGCTGCTAGGCGCGGAAAAAATCCTTCACGGCTTCAATGATCTGGTCCTGGATTGCGGGCGTCAGCTCCGTGTGCATCGGCAGCGAGATCACCTGGCGACTTAAGTCCTCTGTTACCGGCAGTTCGCCGCCTTTCCAATACGATTCGAACGCTTTCTGCTTGTACAGCGGAACCGGGTAATAGATCATCGCGGGGATTTGCCGGGCGGCGAGGAATTCGCGCAGCGCGTCGCGGCGGCCATCCAATACCTTTAATGTATATTGGTGGAAGACGTGCGTGGATTGTCCAAAGCGCGCGGGCGTCCGCAATTCGGCGATTTCTGCGAAAGCGGCGTCATAGTAATCCGCCGCTTGCAACCGGGCTGCGTTGTAGGTTTCAAGCCGGCGCAATTTAATGCGCAGGATGGCGGCCTGAAGGGCATCCAGGCGAGAATTTACGCCTACAACGTCGTGGTAGTATTGTCTGCTTTGGCCGTGATTGGCTACCATGCGGAGTTTATCAGCAATCAGCGGGTCGTTGCACATGATGGCTCCGCCGTCGCCGTAGCAACCCAGATTTTTGGAGGGAAAAAAGGAGGTACAACCGACATGGCCCATAGCGCCAGTGCGGCGTTTGTCGCCGTTGGCAAAGGTATAGGTGGCCCCAATAGCCTGGGCATTGTCTTCAATCACGAACAAATTATGCTTGCGCGCGATTTCAAGAATCTGTTCCATATTGGCGCTTTGACCGAAAAGGTGCACCGGAACGATCGCCCGGGTACGGGGCGTGATGGCTGGTTCGATTTGCGCAACCTCTATATTGAAGTGGTCGGGATCTACGTCCACCATGACCGGTCTGAGGCCCAACAAAGCGATCACTTCCGCGGTAGCTACGTAGGTAAAACTGGGAACGATGACTTCGTCGCCGGCTTGCAACCCGAGCGCCATCATGGCAATTTGTAGAGCGTCTGTGCCATTGGCGCAGGGGATAACGTGTTCAACCCCGTTGTATAGTGCGAGTTCTTCCTGGAAAGATTTTACTTCGGGTCCGCCGATGAATTGCGACGAGCGCACGACCCGCAGGACGGCCTCGTCAATCTCTTGTTGGATGTGGCGGTATTGGCCGATAAGATCAACCATTTGTAGTTGCGACATAGATACCTGGCGTTTGTGTTGATGCGGTTGGTGGTGGTGATACGCTGCGGCGCTGTTTTGGCATTTGGCAGGAAGGTGTTGTTTCCCGCTAAAAACCAATCAGCCAATAGTTACTCAAAAAATGGATGAGGGCGCAAAGGTAAATGAATTAATGGATGCGCGTCGTGCCAATCTGTTGAAACCGTCGCCGTCCGGATATCGTGCGCCAGGGCGATTGCCGGTCTTGCCTGCTCGATTCCAAATCCGCCGCCCTGTAGAATTTCCCGGTATGACAAGCTGTGCAGATCAGTGAATCCTTCGGAAAACTCCCATTCCTGGCCATTGAGGCGCAGTGCGCGATAACTGCGTTTGCCGGCTGCTCGGACCGCCTCGGGGATCGTTGCCTCCTCAATGGAGAGAAACCAGCGCACGCGGGCGCGCTCGAGCTCTAAAATTCCGGCCTCCCGGTCGTGGCTGCGCAATTGCAGTTCGATTGAGCGCGCCGGCCCGAATATCCATTGCAGCATATCAAAGAGGTGGATACCAATATTGGTAGAAATGCCGCCCGATTTGGCCAGATCACCTTTCCAGGAAGCGTAGTACCATTTGCCGCGTGCGGTGATGTAGGTCAGGTCTATGTCATACCGGTCGGTTGCCGGACTGTCTTCAACCATTTTTTTCAAGGATTGCACGGCAGGGTGCAGGCGGAGTTGCAGGATGGTGTACACCTTTTTGCCGCGCTCCCGTTCCATCTCGGCGAGGCCGTCCAGATTCCAGGGATTGAGTACCAGGGGTTTTTCACAGATCACGTCCAGGCCTTGTCTTAACCCGTATCGGGTGTGGGCATCGTGCAGGTAATTGGGCGAGCAGACGCTCAGATAGTCTGCCGGCATACCCAGTCGGCGGAGTTTATCTAAATGCCGATCGAAGCGCTCAAATTCGGTAAAAAAAGCGGCGTCCGGAAAGTGGCTGTCAAGCACGCCTACGGCGTCGTGCGGATCAAAGGCTGCCGCGAGCGTGGCGTTGTTTTCTTTAATCGCGCGCAGATGCCGGACGGCTACGAAACCGGCGGCGCCGATGAGGGCAAATTTTTTCATAATGCGCGGTGTATTTTACACAGTAAAGCGGCGTCCAGGGTAATCTGAAGGGTATAACCAAGGGTTTCCAGATCAACCAGAAGTTGTTGCTTGCCTGTTGACTGCACCACCCGGCCTTGCAGCCCGATTAGGTTGCCCGCTGCAATTTCCACCCAATCGCCCGATTGAAATTCACGGGGGGTAATTTGAATGTCCAGGTCTTTTTCGAGGGTGATGCGTCGGAGTACTTGTATTTCCTTTTCCGGGATGGCGGTGATTTGTCTGCCTGTTTTGACAAAATCGAGTACGTGCTCGGTTTCAAGCACCTGTTTATACTGTTGCCCACTGATTTTGACAAACACATAACAGCTAATCAGGGGTTTTTCTACCGTTTTGATCTTGCGCAGGTATCGGCGGGTAAATTGCTGCAGGGGCACATAGGCCGTAACGCCCTGTTTCTCCAGCAGCCGTTGGACGTATTTTTCGCATTTAAAGCGGGTATGCACGGCATACCAGCGCGCCTCGGACGGGTCGGGCGCCGAGGTGAAAGGGTTGGCGTTTTTTGTTGTCATCATCATTTTTACGATCGGGCTTATTGGACGGTGGAATAATCGGGACGAACCAGCCCGTTTTCTAACAAATATCGCTCGCCGGATTCCGGACAGCGTGCCTGGCCCGATGCGTCAAATGCGAGGCGGTGGCCGGCCGCGCTTACCCAGCCGTTCAGGCGCGCCGGATTACCAACGGCTAACCCGTAAGCCGGCACATCGCGGGTCACTACGGCGCCGGCGCCAACTAAGGCGTAGGCGCCGATCGTATTGCCGCATACGATGGTGGCGTTGGCGCCGATGGTAGCGCCTTTGCGCACAATCGTTGTCTTGAACTGGTCTTTGCGCTCTACACCGCTCCGGGGATTTACAACATTTGTGAACACCGCAGACGGTCCCACAAACACCGCCTCTTCCAAAATGACGCCCGTATAGAGCGAGACGTTATTTTGAATTTTCACGCCGTCGCCAATCCGGACGCCCGAGGCTACGAACACATTTTGACCCAGAATACAGTTTTCGCCGACTGTGCAGCCCGGCATGAGGTGGCAGAAATGCCAGATTTTGCTGCCTTTTCCGATCGAACAGCCATCGTCAATTATGGCGCTGGGGTGTGAAAAGAAGTGATTGTCCATATTTAACGATCAAATATCTAATGGTGCGGCCCAAAAATTCCAGCGTATGCCGCCCTGCCAAATTATTTCCGGTTTGGAGGCGACTGCGTTTTCAGGTTGCCGCCGCCGCCATAAATAACGCACATCTAACCACAAATTATGCCTGAGTTGCCACCCTACATCGAATCCGGCAAGGTGGCTGATTGTTTTTTTACCCTGACCAATTCGATTGCCGTATTCCTGAACACGTTTCGCATTGCTCCAACCGGGGTCTGCGCCCCAATTGAGGGGTCCATCGTTTTCTCCGGCATATATGCGCAACAGGCGCGCCTGCAAAAGTACAGCCTTGACAGGACTATATCGCGCCGTCAGGATCGTTTCCCTAAAATTTGATCCCAACGGATGCGCTAAGGCCTGATTATAGTGCATGTAGGCGTTGAGAGAATCAAAGTGAGAATACGTGTAAGGGCGCACCAGATTCAGTTCTGACTGCAAATCCAGGCGTGCAATGCCAAAAGCGTTAACATACTTCAACCCGCCCTGTATCCCGAATTTATTGCCCCACCAGCCGCGCTTCGAACGGTCGGTGAGCGCCCGGAGCAGGAATTCATCCACGAGCAGCTGGCCGTACAGCCGAATACGCCTGAAAAAATCCCAGCGCCCCTCCAGTCCAATCAGTACATTATCCGGACTGCCGATCAGGCCCTCTACCGAGCGATATAAAATCACCGGATTCAGGTATTGCAGTTCAAATTGCCGGCTTCGATTGAAGATTGTCGCTTCAAAAAAACTGAAAGCAAATCGGGGCGTTGCCTTGAAATTGAGGTAGTGCATGACCGCGTACTTCTTGGGGAGCAGGCTATTGCCGGATACCATTTTTTGGGAAACAGGACTGAGCTCCATCCAAAGGCACTGGTAGTGCAGGCGCCACACGCGGGCATGGAGTTTCAAATAAAAATAATTAGATCCAAAATCGGACAGAAATAACGAGCGAAGCCCATTTCCGAGAAAGTGGGCGCCGTGCCCCATGTCAACACCCAGGTGGCGGGTTGCCCGAACGCCGATGCCGGCAGTCGCTACGTTGAAATCGTAGCCTTTGTCCACGCGGAAAAAACGGCTCTGATAATTTTTGTAAAAACCGGTTCCCGGCACGGCCAATCGTTTTTGTATGTATTCGGCAAGGTATGCCGGCGGCTGCCACTGGCTTTCCACCAGGCTGGTGTGAAAATACAACTTGCCGTCCAGGACGCCCTGCAGTTCCAGTCCGCGCTGATTTAAAAAGAGGAAACCGGCGCGGTTTGAACGACCGAGGACGCCTTGAATCATCGGATTGACGCGGAGTTTGAAATCCTGGCTGTTCGCTTCAAATAAGCGCCCGGACTTTTTGCCGGATTGCTTTTCTGCGGGCTGGTTGTCGCTTTCTGTTATTTCCAAAAATGCGTGGTGTTCGCGCAGCAAATAATCAATTTCCTGCCGCGCCCGCGCAGCCCCTGCGTTCGTATCCAGGGCTGCTGCCCAGCGCGCCGCGTCTTGTCGGTTGTATGGTTTGATTTCCGGGTGCAAGGGCGCTGTTTCCGGATACAGCACCGACAGGCGCTCCAGCATCCAACCAGAGGCGGCGGCTGACTGAATAGGCAGCATTTGGGCTTGCACCAGTCGGGGTGCGAGTGCAATCATAATAAATAACAGGTTTTTCACGGGTTGTAAATTACCATTTTTGGATTGTATGGAGTAATACATCCCGCCATGGCCGCCAAAAATAGGTGTCCCACGAAGAGTTATGCCACAACAACACCATTTCGCCACCGTGTTTTCGCACGGCGGCGCCGAGCTGCTCCAGCGAGGCGGTCGCTTGGTCGGGACGGAGCCGACGGTATTGTGCAAGGGTGACGTCCATTGCGATCAGGGGCAGTTCCCGGACGGGTAGCGGCGTTTGGCGTTCGCAGTCGAATACAGGAAACGATTGCGCGATGCCACAGCGGAATCCCTCCTGTTCGGCGTATCCGAGGCTGCTCTCCCAGTCCATCCCGGCAGCTGCCCACAATCGCCAGGTTTCGGGTGGGCTGAAGTGGAGGTAATGTTGCCGCCCGCTGCGGACAGGGCAGGGCGCCGCTGCCCGCAGGGCTTCCAATTCCAGTTGAAACCGGCGCGGGTCCGTGGATGCGGCCCGGGAGGGATGGAAACCGATGGCGTGTCCCCGCTCCTGTATGCGGTGCAGCAGGTTGCGCAAAAAAGGGTCGTCCAGGTCGTAATCGCAGTCCGGAGCGGCTGCGCGGCCTGCTAAAAAATTGAAGTGCCAGCCTAGGTTCCGCGATGCTGCCAGTTCCATCCATGCATCAAAAACATCGAAAGGGTCGGCTTTTTGCCAAATCGGGCCGCCCAGCCAGTACGCCAATTCTGCAGGATTGTGCCGGCGGAGCACACTCCCGGCCAGCGTCTTCAGCCGGTCGGCAGGACGCTTCCAGCATTGCGGATGATCTACATCACAGCTTAAGTGTAGGCGGGCTGCCTGTTGCGGATAGGCCACGGACATCCCCAACGCGTGCATGCACTCCCGGAGAAACGCGGCGTATTCATGTACCAGCGGCCGGTGTAGCAGTCCCTGCCGTACTGCGAAGGCATCTTCCGCCTGAAAACGTCCGTTGCGCGTTTTTCCGACTTCCTCCCATCTGGAGAGCATAAAGAATGCGGAGGCCCAGATATCCAGTCCGCAATGTATTGTGCCTGCAGTGGCCTCCAGGAACGGGCGTCCGTAATACGTCACCAGCTCCTCCCTTGGAGGAAACGGCGCGTTCACGCGCAGCGGCGTATCGGGCATGCGCGCGGAGGCTGGAAAATTTTGGGGATCGCACCGGCAGAAAAAGTGATCCTCGAGTCGGATTTGCCCGCCGTTTGGGAGTTCCAGCAGGTACCCTTTTACGGTATCCCGAAAGACAATTTCGACCTGCAGTCCGAGCATTTCTACCAGCAAGACTTGGGCTATCCACTTTTTAGCGGCAGAAAAATGCGGGTTTGTGTGCAAAAGGACGCGCATGGCGGTTTAAGTTTAGATCTTTACAAGCGTGTTCAGTGGGGTGTCAGCGACTATTTGTATCGCGGACATGGTTTGTACCGTCCCATGCGAGCTTGCGGATTTTTTTGGGCGATTTTAGTGCCAGGAAGGTATATTTTTAAGTTGTGGTTCATTTTCGGCTGAAAAATAGGGAAAAATTGTGCGCCCAGCTAACGGATTGTGCCTGCGTCAGAAAAGTAGCCATTTTTTTCCGATTTGTGCGGCAAATAGGGAAGCACGCGGTTTGTCAACTACGGGCTTTTTTTAGCGAACGCTGAACAAGCTCTAAGAGGATTGCGCTATCTTTGCCGCCGTTTAAAAACAAACTCATGCGTAATCTGCCGGTATTTATTCTTTTCCTCCTCCTTTTTGCATCGCTATCCAGCCTCGCACAGAAACCTATAAAGGCCGTTATCCGCGGTAACGTGTACGATAAAGAAAGCGCGCAACCAGTTGCATTTGCTACGATTCAATTGGTCAACGCCAGTATCGGCGGCACGACGGATATGAACGGCTTTTTTACCCTGTCCAATGTCGAACCGGGAAAATATACCCTGAAAGTGTCCTATCTCGGATACGAAGATTACACGGAAGAGGTCGTCCTCAAAGCCGGTGATATCCTTTACAAAAATATTTACATCGCCGAAAGTGGAAATAAACTGGAAGAGGTGGTGATCAGCGGGAAGAAGGAACAGGCCAGAACGCAGGTGCAGATTTCCAAACTGACCGTCACGCCGAAGCAAATCCGCTCGCTGCCCTCTGCCGGCGGACAGGCGGACATTGCGCAGTACCTGACCGTACTTCCCGGCGTTATTTTCACAGGCGACCAGGGCGGCCAGCTCTATATCCGCGGTGGCTCGCCGGTACAAAACCGGATTATTCTGGACGGCATGACGATCTACAACCCCTTCCACAGCATCGGGTTCTTTTCCGTTTTTGAAACAGAACTCATTCGCAGCGCCGACGTGCTGACGGGCGGATTTAACGCCGATTACGGCGGCCGTATCTCGGCTATTGTGGATGTGAAAACCCGGGAGGGCAACCGGAAAAGACTGTCTGGACTGGCCTCTGCCAGCCCCTTCCAAGCCAAACTCCTGCTCGAAGGCCCGATTGTCCCGCTCAAAGAGGGCCGGGACGCCAGCGTTTCTTTTGTACTGACCGGCAAACAAGCCCTGATTGACCAAACATCCAAGGCGCTGTACAACAACCTGGATTCTTCCGGTATTCCGTTTACCTACCGGGATGTGTACGGCAAAGTCACTTTGCTATCTGGAAACGGCAGTAAAATCAACTTGTTCGGCTTTAATTTTGACGACGGGGTGGATTTTCCGATCACCAATTTTGGCTGGAAAAGCAGCGGAGGCGGGATGGATTTTAACCTCATCCCCGCCAACTCCAATACGATTATCGGCGGCGCTTTTAACTTTTCCGGCTATAATTCACGGATCGAAGAGGCCGACCGAAAGGAGCGCACCAGCGGTATTTCGGGATTCTACGCCGGCCTGAATTTTACTAATTATGGCCGAAACAGTGAGTTCAAATATGGATTGGAACTCACCGGATTTCGCACAGAGTTTAAATTTATCAACTTTCGCGAAATCCCGATCGAACAAATCGAAAATACGACCGAAATCGCCGGTTTTCTTCGCTGGAAATTGAAATTTGGCCCGCTCGTCGTCGAGCCCAGCTTCCGTGTCCAGTATTACCAGTCGCTCAATGATGTGTCTCCCGAGCCCCGCCTGGGACTCAAACTCAACGTTACGGACAATATCCGACTCAAAGCCGCCGGCGGCTTGTATTCGCAAAACCTCCTCTCCACCGTCAACGAACGCGATATCGTCAATCTTTTTGTCGGTTTTCTCTCCGGTCCGGAAGAAACCCTGTACCAACCCGACGGCAAGACGCCGGTAAAACATCGCCTGCAAAAAGCCGTCCACGGGGTGGGTGGTTTCGAATTTGACCTCGGCCCTTCGGTGGATCTGAATGTAGAAGGCTATTACAAAGACTTTACGCAACTGATCGGCCTCAACAGAAATAAACTCCTCACTACCGATCCTAATTTTATCACGGAAACAGGGAAAGCCTACGGCCTCGACCTCACGCTGAAATGGGAAGGCCCGCGCGCGTACGTGTGGACCGCCTACTCCCTGGGCCGGGTGACGCGCGACGATGGCGAGCAGGTGTATCCGCCGGTGTTCGATCGCCGCCACAATCTCAATATTGTCAGCACGTACATGCTCGGCAAGAAGAAAGAATGGGAAGCGGGCGCACGCTGGAATTTTGGTTCCGGCTTTCCGTTTACCCTCACACAGGGCTATTACAACTCTTTCCCATTTAATAATGGTATCGGATCAGATTTATATGGCGGAAACGGTGATCTGGGGATCATTTACTCGGAAAAACGCAATTCGGGCCGACTCCCGTATTACCACCGTCTCGACATATCGCTTAAACGCACGTTTGAATTCGGCAATAACGGCAAAGCAGAAATCACGGCCTCCGCAACGAATGTGTATGACCGGCCTAATATTTTCTACTACGACCGGGTACGCGCACAACGGGTTAATCAACTCCCCATTCTGCCAAGCCTGAGCTTTACAGTACAGTGGTAACGCCTGTTTTTCCCAGAATCAAGGCAGCGCGCGCCTGCTGCCTCGCGCTGATGTGGGTGTGTTGCACAGCCGGGCCGCTTCCTGCCGCGATCGTGGATACCCTCCAGGTGTTCAGCGCAGCCATGAAAAAAACAACGCGCTGCCTGGTCATCCGGCCTGATGGGTACGCCCCGGACGGCCGTGCCTACCCTGTGGCGTATCTGCTGCACGGCTGGAGCGGAGACCACACGGGTTGGCTCAAAGAGGCGCCTCAACTGCTGCAGTGGGCCGATTTCTATAATTTTCTGATCGTATGCCCGGACGGTGGGTATGACAGCTGGTATTTCGACAGTCCGGTGGATAGCTCGGTGCGGTACGAGACATTCATCGCCGTCGAATTGGTTGCTTTTACAGACCGCTTTTACCGCACCGTCACAAGTCCGGCCGGGCGCGCGATAACCGGCCTGAGTATGGGGGGGCATGGCGCTTTGTGGTTGGCTGCGCGGCATCCGGAGGTGTTCGGCGCTGCCGGGAGTATGGCGGGGGGACTGGATGTTCGGATGTTTCCCCGAAATAATTGGAACATTGCGGGCGTATTGGGCGATCCGGATATGCACTGGGCCAACTGGGAGGCCGGCGCGGTAGTTAACCAAACGCCTTTTTTTCAGCAGAATCGGCAGGCCCTGATCATTGATTGCGGCGATGCGGATTTTTTTCTGGAGGCAAACCGGCTTTTTCACCGCCGATTGCGAGAAGCCGACGTTCCGCACGAGTACACGGAGCGCCCGGGCGCGCACGATGGCGCCTATTGGAGCAGCGCGGTGGATCACCACTTGCTATTTTTTCATAAATTTTTTCAGCGCGGTAATTAACTATCTGTCCGGTACGAACCGGCTTAGGTTGGCTTCGGGTTCCAGTGGCGTCCCGTCGAGCAAATGGGCCGCGAGCTGTGCGGCCCAGTAGGGGGCAAGTAATCCTCCTTTTGAACCCAATCCATTAAATAGATAAAACCTGGGAAAAACCGGACTGACGCCCAGCACCGGATTTCGGTCTGTGGCAACCTGTCGGATTCCAGAAAAATGCCCCCGAACCATAAATGGGGTTTTGATCATGTTTTTGAGCGCCTGCGTTAGTTCTGCCGCGCCCTCCGGGCTGGGCAGCGCATCGGAGTAAGTCCAACTATAGGTAGCGCCCACCCAGCACAGCCCGTTCCAGCGATAGTGCGGCGCGGCGATCAGGACGTTTTTTTTCAGCATGGGTATGGTGTGATCGCTTTCCGATTCGCGGAGCAACTTGTTTAGGCCTTCGTCCTGGAACTCGACCAGCAGGCCTTCTCCTTTGGCGGGCGCCCAGGGTATCCCCGGGAAAAACGGATTTCCTGCGGCGGCTGCACCTTCACAAAACACGATGGCATCGTAACGGGCAGCCAAACGTTCCGCTTGGTCGTACTCGAGTCGTTCTGAAAACAGGGCATTCCGGTTTTTGAAATAACGCAACAGCGTCTCAGTGATCTTGGCAAAATCCACCTGTGCCGACTGCTCTATCCGGCCTAAATAGTGTTCCGGCTGCAAAAAAGGCGCCCAGGCTCCGGCGTCCGCCGCATCCTGTACAAACGGGCTGTACTCCGGTGTGCCGGCGCGTTGCGACCAGGTATTGGCTTCTGCTGCACTCCCGAGCATGCGGACGATGGGTCTTTCGCGCCAAATTTCCGCACCGAAGCATTGTTCAAGCGCTTGGTAGAAATTCTGTGCGGCAGCGAAAAACGTTTCGTAGCGCCGGCTTTTAACATAGCGTTTTCCTGTAACCGGGTTGATGACCCCTGCAGCCGCGGTTGTAGCGCGGGCGCCGGACGGATCGGCGATCAGGGTCACATCGGCTCCTCGTTGCTCGAGCGTCCAGGCCAATGTAAGTCCGGCGATTCCATCACCGGCAATCAGTACTTTGTACATAGTCCGGGCAAACTCTATTTATAGCGTCGCCGGACGAGTTTGATAAATTTTTTGGCCGATTCCAGCCTGCCGGTATGCGTCCAATCGAAGGTCAGAACAAAATTTTGGGCCAGGTAGTCTTTGGCCTGGCTAAATCCGGCGAAATTGTTGAGCGTGTGGATTGCCGTTTCGAACAGCTGGCTGTTGTCTCCAAAGAGTTCCCGGGTGAGCAGGAGCCGGTCGTTTAGCGAAATTGCCCGGCGCAAGTCTGTGATCGGGGCTTCGGAGAGTTTTTCTGAAAGTTCTTTTGCTTCTTTGTGCTCAAACAGCATTTCGATTTCCGGGGGAATCGGCACATCGGTATCCCGGCGGGATTCCGGTTGGGCCGGCGGGGCTGATGGCGCGATCGGCGCGGGTGGAACGGGCGGTGGTGGAACTTCCTGCGGTGGGGGTGGTGCGACTGGTGCTGCCGCCTGGGTGGGAGGGGCCGGCGGGGTGTAAGTAGGCGTCGGCTGATCGCCGGGGATATCCGGCTTGACGGTGCGGCGCGCGTCCGTTTTGGGGAGTGTGGAGGGCGGCGGGGCCGGCACGGTAGTCAGAAAAGCATCGTAAAGATCCCGCAGGTAGCTAAGCATGATGTCAATATCTATCCGGGCGATATTCTCCGGGTCCTTGCTCATTCGACCGAATTCGCGGTTGACTTTATCGAGGTAAATTTTTGCTTTGAGTAAATCCATGGCGAGCGATTGGCAGGTGGTTAGCGCTTATCGAGTGCTTTTTTCGTCAAGAGTATATCTATGATTTTCTGTCGAAGGCAAAAATACACTTATTTTTGCCTTCGACAGAAAATCATAGACATGTTCTAAATGAATCTGACTTATTATGTTTTTAGAACCACATTTCAAGGGACAGCGCGCCGGCTGGGTAGAAGTTATTTGCGGATGTATGTTTTCCGGCAAGACCGAGGAGTTGATTCGTCGGCTGAAACGGGCAAAAATCGCTGATTTGAAGGTGGAAGTATTCAAGCCTGCGACGGATGCGCGGTACCACGCACAAGATATTGTGTCGCACGATGCCGGCAGCTTGCGGGCTGTTCCGCTTCGTGATTCGGAGGATTTGCGGGCGATCCATCCGGATACGCGGGTGGTTGGGATAGACGAGGCACAGTTTTTCGACACGGGGCTGACGGATGTGTGTCAGGAATTAGCGTTGCGCGGTTTGCGCGTGATTGTAGCCGGGTTGGATATGGACTATCGCGGGGCGCCGTTTGGCCCGATGCCCCAGTTGTTGGCAGTTGCCGAGTACATTACCAAAGTGCATGCGATTTGCGTGCATTGCGGTAATTTGGCTACGCATTCCTACCGCTTGGCTGCCGGCGACGAGGTGGTGCTGCTCGGCGAAAAGGAGCAATACGAACCGCGCTGCCGATCCTGTTATGCGATGGGTAATATCTTGCATTTGAAGTAGCGACGTTGTGACGTACCTTTGCGGTTCCACGATTTAAAAAAACAAACAGCATGGCTATTTCAACAGAACATCAAGTCCGGCTTCGCTCTGCGCTTATCTCCGTATTTTCCAAAGAAGGGCTTGATCCGGTAATCCGGCGTTTGCACGAATTAGGCGTAACGCTGTACAGCACCGGGGGAACACAAACGCACATCGAGTCCCTGGGTATTCCGGTAACGGCCGTCGAAACCCTCACCGGATATCCGAGTATTTTAGATGGGCGCGTAAAAACCCTGCATCCTGCCATTTTCGGCGGCTTGTTGGCGCGCCGGGAGCCCGGGCATCTGGAGCAACTCCGGCAGTATGATATCCCGCAGATTGACTGTGTTATCGTGGATTTGTATCCGTTTGAAGCCACGGTGGCCGCCGGCGCCGACGAGCAGGCGATTATTGAAAAAATTGATATCGGCGGCGTTTCGCTTCTTCGCGCCGCCGCCAAAAATCACCGCGACGTGGCCGTGGTAGCCTCCAAGGAAATCTACCCGCTTTTTCTCAATCTGCTGAACGAAAAAAATGGCGCCCTCGACATTGCAGACCGTCGCGCGCTCGCGCGCAAGGCCTTTGACGTCACTGCGCAGTACGATACCGCGATTGCAAACTGGTTTAGTAAAGGAAGCGATGCGCCGCCCGTCCGATTCAGCGGTCTTCCAGGTATGGCGCTTCGATACGGAGAAAATCCGCACCAATCCGGTATGTTTTATGGCGAACTCGAGCAAATATTCGACAAGATTGGCGGCAAGGCCATTTCTTACAACAACCTCGTGGACATAGACGCGGCCGTGCAACTGATCCGGGAGTTTCAGGATGGCGCGCCCACTTTTGCAATTCTCAAACATACCAACGCCTGCGGCGTAGCCCGCCGCAGCACCCTGTTGGCCGCCTGGCAAGCTGCGCTCGCCTGCGACCCCGTGTCGGCTTTCGGCGGGATTTTTATTACAAACGCGCCGGTAGATGCGGAAACTGCCCGGGAAATCAACAAACTCTTTTACGAGGTACTGATTGCACCGGATTTTTCGCCCGAAGCCCTGGCGGTGCTCGCTAAAAAAGAACAGCGCATTTTACTCAAAATCAAATCGTTCGAACTCCCCCAACGCACGTTCCGCAGCCTCCTCAACGGCGTGGCAGAGCAGGACGCCGATTTCAAGGTAGAAACCGCCGCCGACCTCACGTCGGCCACCAATCGAACGCCAACGCCCGAAGAAACCACCCAGTTGCTGTTCGCGATCAAGTGCTGCAAACACCTGAAATCCAACGCGATCGCTTTAGTTAAAAACGACCAACTAATCGGCATGGGCTGCGGACAACCCTCGCGCGTGGACGCCCTGCGCCAGGCGATCCAAAAAGCCCGCGCTTTCGGCTTCGATACCCAGGGCTCCGTCATGGCCTCCGATGCGTTCTTCCCCTTCCCCGATTGTGTCGAAATCGGCCATGAAGCCGGTATCACCGCTATCGTTCAGCCCGGCGGCTCGATAAAGGATCAGGACAGTGTGGACGTCGCAAACCAATTTGATATGGCTATGGCCATGACGGGATTCAGACATTTTAAACACTAAGTCAAAATTTTGGATTGGGGATTTGGGATTGGGGACGATACTGGTTTTTTTCTGCAATATTTTAGACGGTTTCTGGAATCAACCAATTTGGCAAAAATAGTAGAAGTAACCCCCAATCGCCCCCAAATCCGCAATCCGAAATCCGCAATCCGCAATCGCCATGCATCAATCCTTCATTTCCGTCATAGGGGTTCTTCAGACGCCGGGGCAAATCGGCAGGCTTCGTCGTTGGTCGAGCAGGTTATATGACGAATTGCGCGCACACTTCAGCGATTTTGAATTCATCCTGATCAATAATCGCTGCGACCAGGCCTCTATTGACGAGGCGCTTCGGCCGCTTCCGGAGGATCTGCGCAAGAATATTTTTATGCTCAATTTGAGCGCTCCGGTGGATCGGGACAACGGTATTTTGGCCGGCTTGGATCGGGCAAATGGCGATTACGCGGTGATTTTTGAGTTTGATTTTGAGGATCAACCTGGTTTACTGACGTCGATGTGGGAAAAAAGCCGGGATAATTTCGATATCGTTTACCTGCGCGCCCGCGAACGCCGACTGCCGTGGTGGAATAAGAGCTTGTATTGGATTTTTTACGGCATTATGCGGCGATATTCCGGCTTGCGGCTTGATCCGCGCGCGCACCACACCCGGCTAATCAGTCGGCGGGCGCTGAACTCCCTGCTGCGTCTGCGCGAAAACAGCCACTATTTGAAGGCAATATATGCGTTAATAGGGTTCAATACCGCCTGGATTGAGGTCGAGATGCCTTTGTACCCGGAATCGGGCGCGCACTTAGGCGCACAGTTCCGAACCTCGCTGATCGCCATCACGTCATTTACCGGTTTTTTGCGCAGCTTATTGTTGTGGATATTTTTGATGTCCTGCCTGACTGCCGGTTTGGCAATTTACAATGCGGTGAAGGTTCGGTTGACCAATGTGGACATCTTTGGCGACTATCACCAGACGCTCAGCGGCTGGGCATCGCTAGTAGTGCTCATTTCCGTTTTTTTTACAATTACCTGTCTCAACCTCTACATTATATCTATTTATCTCTCCAATATTTATACCGAACTAAAGAATCGTCCCCCGTATATTATTGAGTCTGTAAAAAGATTTTAGTGGGCTTAGCGCAGGATGTTCTCAGACAAAAAATCCCTTGCGTGTTCAAGTTACCGAAATTAACAAGTACGATATCGCACACGCCAACACGCCGCCAAACCCCCAGAACAAGAATGGGCGTAAGTCCCGATGCCCCCGCAACAGCGTCGCGGCAAACTTAAATGTCGTGTTGGATATCATCGCAAGGAGTACCATATCGGCGGCTGTGGACAGGAATTCCGCCCTGGCCCACTTCGCGGTGCTAATGGTAATGGCGTCTATATCTGCTACGCCGGCTACGAGAGCAGAAAGATAGGAACCGGAATCGCCCATCCAGTCCCGCGCATAGTAAATCATGAAACTTACCGCGATATACAAGGCGGCAAAAAACAGCGCTCCAGCAATATCCAGAGGATTACCCAGGGGAATCGCTTCCATTTTCCCGCCCTTCCCGCCCGCGCGCAAAAAATACCAGACCATGCCGAGGGTCAGCACAAATAACAACCCGCAAGGCAGCGCCATGCGCCAGGCCAATCCGGGGTTGAACAGGAAACAGAAAAATAGTACGCGCAAATACATCACGGAGGACGACAGCAAGATGCCGGCGCCCAGCGGCCGCGCCAAATCAGGCGTCTCCCGGCTGCGCGCCGCAAACACCCAGGCAATCATCGTACTGGAATACAAACCGCCTAACACCGCACTGAACAAAATACCTCGGTGCGCGCCGGCAAATTTTAAGGCCAGATACCCCGCAAAACCAATACTCGACACAATCACCACAATCCAGCCGAGATTTTGGTAATTAATCAAATCGCCCGGACCAAATGCCCGATCGGGCAACATCGGCAGCAACAACAGGGTCAGCACGGCAAATTTTACAAAGGCCATCAACTCCTTTTCCGTGATCTGCGCAACCAGCCAATGCAACTCTTCCTTGAGCGACAACAACGCTGTTACCAGTACCGTGGCGGCTAAGGCCTCTAATTCATACCCATAAGCGATCAGCGCGCCAAACGCATAGATGACCAACAGCGACAACTCGGTGGTCAACCCGTATTTCCCGGCGCCGGATTGCACAAAGTAGGCTACTGCTGCTAACGCAAATATTCCGGCCAGTGAAACAGGCAATAGCCACACCGCGTGATGAATACTCAAATAGGCAATGACAAAACCTAAAATTGCCAGCAGCGGAAAGGTACGCAGACCAGCCATGTGGCCTTTTTCCGATTTAGTGTTGAACTCCCGTTCTAAACCCACAATCAGGCCAACGCCGGTTGCCAAAAGCAAACCGCGGAGAAATGGAGAGAGAAAGTCGAGCCAAGCCATGGGGAATTGTGGATTTCAAATTTCAGATTGCGGATTTCGGATTTACGATGGCAGGTTGTTTTCTTAATATATTTTAGGTTGATATGCTATTAATCGTTTTGATTATCCCCAATCCCCAATCCCCAATCAATTCACTCTATATCCATGCGGATATTCCTCCAGTTTGCCAAGATGAAACGCCTCCAGTTGTTTCAGCGTACGTTGGCGCAGGTAGGCCAGCCTGGGCAGGGGCATTACGGGGACGCCTTTGGCCAGTGCGGGTTGGTACACATTTTGGAATCGGGTAAATTTCAGGGTTTTGTCGCGCTGGGTGCGTAGGTCGTGAATATGCGCGCTGGTTCGGCTGACGCTGGCCTGCTCCTCCATCTTATCGGTAAGCCAAATATCGCCGAGGGCGTGGTTACCTTTGTACACGCGTCGGATTTGCGTTAGTACCGGTTCGGGCGTATCCTGCAGGGGTCCGTGGGCGATGCGCCACTTGCAGATGAGGCCTTCTGTGGGGTCGGGCGGCCGGCTTGGTTCGCGGATGGTGGCGAGAATATCGTCGGCCATGGCGCCGCCGATATATTCGGCGCGGATTTTCCACGCATCGGGATAAAACCCGCCGGGCGGCGCGAGGGGCGTATCTTCCTCTGTCCAGTCGCCCCGTTTCCAACGCTCGGCGGCCACCCGGGTAGCCCACTGACTGGAGCGCCACATCAGCCAGCGCAGGGCGGACTCCATTAGTAAGATCTGGGCGTATGGCCCGCGGATGATCGCCAGCGGTTCATCAGGAAGGAGCAGCATACCCTCCGGGGGCGCGAGCAGGTGCACCCGCAGGCGCAGGCGTTGTAAATAATTGAGAAAACTTTCGTCAAACAGTGCGCGCCCATGCTCGTCGCATCGCCGACTCAACCGCTGAATCACATCGGGCGTAAACCGGAATCGGCGAAGATGCTCCGCCAACAAGCCTACTCCGCAGGAAATGGCAAAAGGCCGGTCGGTGTGATATACCAGATGAAAAACGCTGTCTTCGTTGTACGAGCCGTCGCGCCAAGCCTGCATCGCGGCAAAAGCGGGCGACAGGTCAGCCAACCAATCGAAGGTATTGTCGGAAATCATTTCAGGCATACAGAATATCGGATTACAAGGACCGCCTGCTGCTTTGCGGCCCGAACAGGTTATAACCGACTGCAAAGAAAATCAAATTACCGCCGAGGGCGTTATTTTTTCGGCCAAAGTTTAATTTTGAATAGCCGAATCGCAGCCGAACGCCGTGGTAACCAGCGGTAGTCGCCATCGGTTTTCCTCGCGCATCCTTGAACGGAAACTTGAGGTCGGTAGTCAGGGCGGCAGTCAGCGAGAGCGCTGTGAAATAAAAATTATCGTAATACGCCGGATAAGGATCGGCGCCGTCTTCTTCCGAGGGTGGGTTTAAAAAATAAACACCGATACCGGCGGAGGGAAATATTCGAAGGCGATCCTGATCCACCAAGTCCCGTCCGATTTCCAAACTGAGGTTGAGCGAGCGGACCGGGTCGTTGTCCGGCCAGGTAAAATTATTCGCCAGGATCGGACGAGCCAGCCGCTGTCTGCCAAACGCGCCGCGCCCCTGTACCGTCCAGTGTTTTTTCCAATAGGCAAATCCAAATTGAAGGCCAAATTGGGGCGTCAGGCTTCGCGCCAACTGATCGGTCCAATTGCCGTAAGAAAAAGCAAAATCAATGCCCAGTGCGTATGCGCCAGATTTTATGCCATCGTACATGTACGCGCGGATATAGTCGCGGTAACGGGATT
>JBEIDF010000059.1:0-18999 GCA_040383605.1 Lewinellaceae bacterium | reverse complement strand
CCTGGTGCGCGCCATCAAGAGCCTGGAAGGCCTTAAAGGCGCGAACGAAGACGAAACGATCGGTATCGGTATCGTTCGCAAAGCCTTGGAAGCGCCGATTCGCACGATCGCTGAAAACGCCGGCGTGGACGGCTCGATCGTTTTCCACAAGGTACTCGACGGGAAGGACGCCTTCGGCTACAACGCCCGCACCGACCAGTACGAAGACCTGAAAAAGGCCGGTATCATTGATCCGACGAAGGTAACGCGGATCGCACTGGAAAATGCCGCGTCTATCGCCAGCCTGGTGCTCACCACGGAGTGCGTCATCAACGAAAAGCCGGAGAAGAAAGCCCCGGCGCCTGGCCATCCGGATATGGGCGGCATGGGCGGCATGATGTAATTCCCGCGCATCTATCCAACAAATAACGCAAGGGCCGTCCCGGTTTTCGGGACGGCTTTTTTTTTCCCGGATTTGTAACTGGTTAGCAGCTCACGTCTGAGCGAAAAAAGAATCCATTTTTCGCCAGACAGCAATCCTGCTAACCAGTTACCCAAATTTAAGGTTATCTTTGCGCCCGCAATTGTTACATTTATTAAAAACCCGCTAATAAATATATTCATTGTCTATGAAATACGCACAACACACCCTCCTCGCGCTCTTCGCTTTCCTGCTCCTCGGCCTGGCTGCCTGCGGCCCAGAAAAAGACCCGGAACTTATTAATACCATGGTAGCAGAGGCCGACAGCGTGCAGGCCCGCCTCGACGCGCTGGGAAATGCCAAGCAACGGCTCGGCAGCATCATGCGGGCAATGCAAGCGTTGACCCCGGAGCAGCGGGATTCGCTGCAGGAAAAACTATCTGCATACGAATTGAAAATCAATGACGTCCTGAACGCTTTCCGGAATACCCGCCTGCCGGAATCAGACTCGCTGGCATCATTCCGCCAAACCATCCTCAATTACGAGAATGGGCTGATTAAGAAAGGCCAGGCTAAAGAAAAACTGGAGATGTTCGTCCAATCTGTGGGCGGCATTCAGGAAAAAGTCGCCGCGCTCGAATCTAAAGTCGCCGCTGTCGAAGGCGATTTGCTGAATGTGCTGCCGATTGATTCCGGTATGTCCTCCGCGCTGCCGCAGGGTGTTTACCCGGGCGCTGCGGCGGGTGGATCGGGCGCCGCAGGAACGGCGCCTGCCGCGGGCGGCGCCTCGTCGGGCGCTTCGCCGGCTCAACTGGCCCCGCCGGCCACCGCGCCGGCTAAAACAGGCGGCTCGCTGATCGCGCCGGATAAAAAGCAATAAATTTGCGCGCTGTTTTAATTGTAACTACCTGGTCATTAGCCGGGTAGTTACAATTTGTTTTTTACTGTCAATACTTCCAGCGCTTTAAAGACGGTTTCGTCGTCTATTCTGAATTTTCCCTTGAGATGCTGGATCAGCTGGTGCTCTTTAGGCGTTACCAGGCCATTGGCAAACAGGACGTCCAGACAATGGTAAAAAAGCGGCAGTCGGGTCTGCTCCCGAACAGCCCCGGCCGCAGCGTCTATTAGCGCCGCCGGACTTCCCGCCTCCACATAACAGGCCTCCGCTGCAGCGATCAGTTCCTCCGGTTCCGTTCCTAAAAAAATATTCCGGCTCCGGATCGTCGCCGTAAAAGCGGCATTCTCCAGATCTCCGGTTATTTCATCTGCCCGGCGACAAGCCAGCAGGACGGCAGCGCAGGCCAATGGTTCGTTTGATAAAAACATAAGCAAATTTGGATTGGGGAATGGGGAATTCGGATTGCGGATTTGGGATTTGGGATGGCGGGTAGTTACGTTGAGTTAGGCAGGAAATAACTTGCCATCGTCCCAATCCGCAATCCGCAATCCGAATTTCCCATTCCCGTTCATTTTGTTTTGACATTTTCCGCCACAAACGCCCCAATTTCCCGTCCGCTGGCACGGCCAGCTTCGTTGCCGCGCCGATAGTGAATGCCGGCAAAAAGGCGGCTTGTGGCGGACTGATCAGAGGCCTCGTAGAAGGAACTAAACGTGCGCGGTTTCATTCCGAATTCTACCTCGGTGCTGTCTGTAAATTGGAAAGGTTCGCCGAACACCTTGGTGAGTACGGTGGCGCAAGCGGCGGAAACCGTAGCATGCCCGCTGGTGTGTTCGGGGAATGGCGGCGTTTCGATGTTCGGACGCCATTCCGGGTCTATGTGGCGGTTGATGTAGGTTTCCGGGCGAATCAGGTTAGAAGTGTATTTTTCCGCCCAGCAGCTGATAAACGCATCGGCCATCGCGAGCGCAACCAGCGCGTAGGACTCTGCCGATTTCATGATATCCGCATTGGCGGTACGGCAGGCGGAGGAAGCGATGTTCATCCAGTGGCCGCCCGGACTGATTTTTTTGGTGCTGACCATCAGGTGGCCGCTTACGGTCACTTGAAACGGATTGCAGTCCCAGTACAGTCCGGTTTCTAGTTGCTCCGGCGTGCCATTCTTTGCCGTATTATAGACCTCGTAGGCAGCCTTGTAAAACGCGCTGTTTTTTTCGGTGCTAAAAGGAATCGGCGGCGCCGGTTTGAATTGCCGGGCAGAATCCATGACCCAGGGTCGAATTTCTCTCCAGTGTGGCTCCAGGGCATTCTCGTATTGCGGGGGCGTGGGCGTCCAACGGCCCGGGTCTTTTAAGTCAAGCGTGTATTTTGGCGCGCTGCGCGTTTCGGCGTAGTTGTCTTTTTTAGACCACTTTATGATATGCGTAGCCACTGCTTCGCCGTACTGGATCGAACGCTGGTACACGTCCGGCGGCATGTTGATTTTTTCAAATTCCCGGAAAATATCTTCCTCCAGGTCGTCCATACCAGACTCTGAGAACACCAGAAACTTGCCCACTTTCATCAAAGCGGCGGCAGAGGCCAGCGGAAAACAGTACTCCATGCCGGCTTCTGGCTTTGGCCCGGGTTGCAGTCCGTTTAATTGGCCGGCCAGGCTTTTATACTCCGGATATCCGGGTACGAGGGCCTCGTATGCGGCTACGGAAGAATACGCATAAATACGCGACGCAACCGGCGGCGAAAAGATGTCGTGCCGCATGATATCCGTGATCCGGCGAATACCGCGGTGGATGAATTCCGGATTCTCCGCCTGCGTCTTGTACTCCTTGTTGTACGAAGTGCAGGCGGTGGGCGCCAGCAAAATCAGCAGCAGCAAGGCCGCCGCGCAGGGCAAGCCATAATTTTTAATAAAATACGTCATTTCCGTCAATTTTCTGATAAAACAGCAGGGACAAAGGTGCAAAAGCTTTGTGATTTAACCCTTATAAAATGATTAGATTTAATTAGGGGAAATGATTAAAATACATCGCGATGAAACGTTTTTCATCGTGCACGCAAACCCGAAAAGTAGCGCGCAAAGACCTACCTTTGCCTTTTTTAACCATGCGCGCACGATCAGCCAAAGCCAAGGCCAAAGCCATTGCAGCCATTCTGGATGCACTCTTCCCGGAGACGCCCATTCCGCTCCAGCACGACGATCCGTACACGCTGCTGATCGCCGTACTCCTTTCGGCGCAATGCACGGACGAGCGGGTGAATAAAATCACCCCGATATTGTTCGCCCGCGCCCACACGCCCCAAGACATGGTGCAACTGTCCGTTGAAGAAATAAAAGAAATTATCAAGCCCTGCGGCCTCTCGCCCGCTAAATCAAAAGCAATTTGGGAACTTTCCCGGATTCTTTTGGAAAAACACAAGGGACAAGTCCCCCAAACCTTTGAGGAACTGGAAGCGCTGCCCGGCGTAGGACATAAAACGGCCTCGGTAGTCATGTCGCAGGGCTTCGGCTTCCCGGCGTTTCCGGTGGATACGCACATTCACCGGCTGGCCGCCCGTTGGGGTTTAAGCACCGGCAAAAGCGTGGAGCAAACAGAACGCGATTTAAAAGCGCTGTTCCCGAAATCGAGTTGGAATAAGCTCCACTTGCAGATCATTTTTTTCGGACGGGCGTATTGTCCTGCCCGCGGACACGACAAGGAAAAGTGTCCGATCTGCTCAAAATACGGGGTGGAGTAGGGGCCTATTGGAATTTAGATCAAGGTCAGAATAGCCTCCGCGGCCCGGTCTGACGCACCTGCATCTCCGAGCCTGCAACGCAGCGCCTCGTAATCCAGTCGCAGCGCCTGTTGCTTTTCCGGACGCAAAATATCCTGCAGCGCTATACGCAGATTTTCCCGGTTTAATTCATGCTGAATCAATTCCCGCACCAGCGGACGATCCATGATCAAATTGACCAGCGAAATGTACTTGATCTGCACCAGGCGTTTGGCAATCGCGTAGGAGATCGGGTTGCCCGCATAACAGACCACCTCTGGCGTGCCGTGTAGGGCCGTCTCCAGGGTGGACGTACCGGATTTCACCAGCGCGGCGCCGGCCTTGCGCAATAATTCGTAGGTCTTACCCCGAACCAGCTCCACCGGCGGATATGCTGCAAGCAATTCGCGATAAGCGGATTCCGGCAAGGAATCTGCTGCCGCTACCACAAAGCGATGTGCGGGGAAATCCGGTACGACCGATAACATGGCCGGCAAAATACGCCGTAATTCCTGCGCCCTACTGCCAGGCAACAGCACGATCAGGCGCTCGTCGCGCCCGGCAGGATCGGCCGGTGATTCGATCACGTCCAACAGCGGATGTCCGACAAAATGCGCCTGCACGCCGAAGCGACTGTAAAATTCCGTCTCAAAGGGCAGGATCACCAACATCGCGTCCACGTCCCGCTGGATTTGCCGAACCCTGTCGCTGTGCCAGGCCCAGATTTGCGGCGAAATATAATACACGACCCGGTACCCCCTGCGCTTCGCCCAGCGGGCAATCCGGAGGTTGAATCCGGGATAATCTATCAGCACGAGGGCGTCCGGCCGGAACTCGGCGATGTCCTTTTTGCAAAATGCCAAATTGCGCAAAATGACGCGCAGGTTTTTGAGCACCTCCCAAAAACCCATGAACGCGAGGTCGCGATAGTGCTTGACCACCGTCGCGCCGGCCTGCTCCATGCGGTCGCCGCCCCAGGCGCGGCATTCGAGGTCGGGCCGGCGCCGAAAGAGCGCGCGCACCAAATTGGCGCCGTGTAAGTCGCCGGAAGCTTCGCCGGCTATCAGGTAGAGTTTCATAAAATCGGCGGCGAATTTACAACAAGAGGAACTTATCCCGCTGGAATTTGTTTTGGAGGGGTAAATTTGCATCCTGAATTAGCTTATCGTGCAGCATCTGACTGACTTTGAACCGCGCGACGTGCCGCGCAAACTCGAATTTGACAAAGTATTAGACCTTCTGGTGAAGGAAGCCCTCACGCCGATGGCCGCCGCTACGCTGCAAGGCTTGCAGCCCGGGCGATCCTGCAAGGAGATCGAACTGCAGTTGCGGGAAATCGCCGAGTTTAAACTCACGCTGGAAAAAAACGACCGCTTCCCGTTGGCCGCTTTTGAGGATATTCAGCCAGAGCTGAAAATGCTCGCTATTGACGGGTACACCTTGCAAGCCGGCTCGTTCCAAAATATCCTGCGTATTCTGGTACTCATCAAGGATATTTTCCGGTACCTGCATGCAGGTCAGAAAAAAGAAATTTACCCCAAACTATTCGATATCATTCGGCCGCTGAGCCTGGATGAGGGCCTGATCAAGGCTATCCACGCGGTGTTTGACGACCAGGGGGAAATCCGCCCGGACGCTTCTCCCGAACTGCTGCGCATCCGAAAGGAAATCACGCAAAAAATGCGCGAACTCGATAGCCGATTCCGCCAAATTGTACAGGAATACCGCGCAAAAGGTTGGCTGGCAGATACGACGGAAAGCTTCCGGAACGGCCGCCGGGTGCTCGCCGTGCCCGCTGAACACAAACGCAAAATTCGCGGCATCATCCACGACGAAAGCGATACCGGCCGGACGGCATTCATTGAGCCGGAGCCGATTATTGAAATTAATAACGATATCTTCGATCTCGAAAACGAAGAAAAACGCGAGATTTTTCGCATTTTGCGCGATCTAAGCGACCAAATTCGCCCCTACGGCCCCACGCTGGCGCAATACCTGCAAACGCTGATCCGCTTCGATCTGATTCAAGCCAAAGCGCGCCTGGCCGTAGCCATGCGGGCCAATATGCCGATTGTAAAAGAAAAACCGGTGATCAACCTGCGCAAGGCGTACCACCCGCTGCTGTTGCTCAAAAATAAGGCGCAAAATAAAAAAACCATTCCATTCGATCTCAAGCTCAACGAGGAAAAACATATTCTGGTACTCTCCGGCCCCAACGCCGGTGGAAAATCTGTGCTGATGAAATCAGTCGGATTGCTCCAAATTATGGTGCAAAGCGGCCTGCTGGTACCCGTGCACGAACTGAGTGAGTTCGGAATTTTTCATCGGATATTCGCCGATATCGGCGACCAGCAAAGCCTCGACGATGACCTCAGCACGTATTCTTCCCGCCTGAAAAACGCAAAGGTGTTTATCGAAAAGGCCGACCACCTTTCCCTTGTGCTGATAGATGAAATGGGCAGCGGTACCGACCCCAAGCCGGGCGGTGCGGTAGCAGAAGCCACGCTTCGAAGCCTGTATAATAAAGGTGTGTTTGGCGTTGTTACGACACACTACTCCAACCTCAAAGTGTTTGCTTTCCGCAACCACGGGATGCTGAACGCGAATATGCACTTCGACAAAGATACCTTGTCGCCGACGTATGAACTGAAAGTGGGCCGACCGGGTAGCAGCTACGCCTTCGAAATCGCAACCAAAAGCGGCCTGCCCAAGCATCTGATTGACTACGCCCGCAACCGAACTGGCAGCGAAACGGCGGTGGATGATATTCTGATCGAACTGCAGCGCGAAAAACAGGAATTGGAGGAACATCTTCGTACCGTAAAAGACAAACAACAGGATCTGGAACGGCTCATCAAAACATACGATAGCCTGTACCACGAACTGGAAGTGAAACGCAAACGCCTCAAACTCGATCAAAAAGAATTTGAACTACGCCAGAGCGCCAATGCGTCCCGGGAAATAGACAAACTGATCCGCGAACTCAAAGACGAAAAAAATATCGAACGCGCGCGCCAAATCAGCGACCAACTCAAAGTGGAACGCCAACAGAAAGCGCAACAAGTGGACGAAATCAGCGAAGAAGTCGTCCAACTCGAAGGCCAACACGGCCCGGCGGCAGTCCCTAAACCGGTAAGTCCCGGCGATTACGTGCGCCTCCGTGCAGGCGGCGCAATCGGAAAAGTGGAGGAAGTGCAAGCCAAAAAAGCGATCGTCCTGATGGGCGGCCTCCGGCTGACGGTTGCGCTCCGCGACCTGCTGCCTGCCGTCGCGCCCACTACCCAGCACACCAATACGCCTAAAACGGATCTTCAATACGCTGCCGCCTTCGAAAGTAAGCTCGACCTGCGCGGCATGAGCAAAGAAGAGGCCCTCCGCGTGCTCGAAAAATTCGTTGACAGCGCACTGCTCGCCAATGCCGCCCTGCTCAATATTTTGCACGGAAAAGGCGATGGCATTCTGCGCAAGGTCGTGCGCCAAAAACTCCGCGAGTATGGCGGCAATATCTCGAATGTATATCACCCGGCCAGGGAACTGGGCGGGGAAGGAGTTACGATTGTAGAACTCAGCTGATGGCGGAAGTCGGATTGGGGATTGCGGATTGGCGGGTTATTTCCTATGTTTTTCAGAAACAACCCGCCAATCCCCAATCCGAATTCCCCAATCGAACTAGGTTTTTTCGATCACGATCGCGGTTGCGCCGCCGCCGCCGTTACAGATTGCGGCCAGGCCGAGGCTGCCGTTTTTCTGTTGGAGCACATTGTTGAGAGTAGTCACGATGCGGGCGCCGGAAGCGCCGAGTGGGTGGCCCAGAGAAACAGCGCCACCGAAGACATTACTGCGGGCGTGGTCAATATCGAGTACTTGTTCGAAGGCCATGGCGACTACGGAAAACGCCTCATTGACCTCAAAGTAGTCTATGTCTGATTTCTCCAGACCGGCCATTTTGAGCGCTTTGGGCGCAGCAACGGTCGGGGCGGTCGTGAACCACTCTGGCTCTTGCTCGGCGTCCGCGAAGCCGCGGATTTTAGCGATTGGTTTCAGTCCGTATTTTTTTACGGCTTCTTCGCTGGCGAGGATCAGCGCGGAAGCGCCGTCGTTAATAGTCGAGGCGTTGGCGGCGGTTACGGTGCCGTCGGGCGAAAAAGCAGGGCGCAGTCCGGGGATTTTATCAAAATGGACTTTCTTGAATTCCTCGTCTTCCGTAATTAAAATCGGATCGCCTTTTTTCTGCGGGATGGCAACTGGCACGATTTCATTTTTCAGCCAGCCGTTTTCTGTAGCGGCTGCAGCGCGTTTGTACGATTCAATCGCGTAGGCATCCTGCGCCTCGCGGCTGATATGATAGCGCGCAGCCGTGGCGTCTGCGCATACACCCATCGCTTTTTGATTATACACATCGGTGAGGCCGTCTTTGGCCAGACCATCTACGATTTCCCCGTTTCCGTACTTATATCCCCAGCGGGCGTTGGGAATGTAATAGGGGATCTGTGACATATTTTCCATGCCGCCGGCTACGACAATTTCACTGATTCCCAGCATAATACTTTGTGCGCCGAGGGTAATGGCTTTCATGCCGGATGCGCACACTTTATTGATTGTGGTACAGGGAACGTTGGCTGGCAGGCCCGCGAATACTGCTGCCTGCCGTGCCGGCGCCTGGCCCAGGTTTGCGCTAATTACATTGCCCATCAGCACTTCCTGTACTTGATCAGGCTGCACGCCCGCGCGCTCCAGGGCGCCTTTAATTGCTGCTGCGCCCAGTTGGGTAGCGCTGATGCCGGCCAAACTGCCGCCAAAACTGCCAATCGGCGTACGAACCGCCGAAACGATATACACTGCTTTCATGTCTAAAAAAATTTGGTTAGGTGAAATAAGCGCTTTTTTCTGCTGCTTTCACATATTCTAATGAAATATTTCCGGTGTGAAGTGTTTTGTGAAGATTGTTTTAAGAAGGCAGAAAATGCAGTAATATTGGGCTGAATTGTACACGTAAACTTTAATCTGCGATTTTTTGCCTGCGCAAAGGTAGGTAAATGCCGAGGCCGACTGCTTATCAGCCGCAGTAAAATATTACATTTGGGGCTTTAATTGAACTGCCATGGATAACTCCCGTCCGCTTCTCTGGGCCTCGGTGCTGACGACTGCGATTTTCATCGCGGACGTTGCGCTGCCACAAGAGGAGAATATCGCCTTCTTTTATTTGTTTCCGATCATCCTCGGCCTTTTTTTCCAAGAACGGAGCGATGTATTTCTGCTGGGGGTGGTTGCTACCGTACTCACGCTGATTGCTATTTTCATCCGCCCGCAATCCGATTTATTCAACGAGTTGTTGCTTGGGCGGGGCAGGAGCCTGGCGGGGATTTGGGCCGGCGTATTTCTGGTGATCAAAATTCTGAGCTTGCGCATCAAGGAGCAGATAAAGAGCGAGCAATTTCTCGCGCTTTTTAAGTTTGCCAGCAACGGTATCGTGATTATCAATCAAAACGGCGACATCGAGCGCGTAAATCCGGCTGCAGAAAAGTTATTCGGCTACAATGCAGGCGAAATGACCGGTAATAAAATCGAGAGCCTGATCCCCAGCCGCCTGACTAAAGTGCACCAGCGCCACCGGCAGGATTACCAGCACAACCCGCACCCCCGAGCCATGGGAAGCGGCCTCAATCTTACGGGCAAGCGAAAGGACGGATCGGAGTTTCCGGTGGAGGTCAGCCTCAGCCCTTTTACAACTGCCCGCGGCCGTTTCGTCATGGCCTTTGTAGCCGATAATACGGTTCGAACTGAAAATGAGCAACGGATCCTGCGCCAAAATCAGCGCCTGGAGCAGCTGGCCGGCGCCTTACAGAACCTCAACGAAAACCTCGAGGAAAGAATCCGGGAACGCACCCGAGCGCTCGAACAAGCTCGAAATGAACTTTCCGTGGCGCTCAGCAAAGAACGGGAACTCGGCGAACTCAAGTCGCGCTTCGTATCCATGGCGTCGCACGAGTTTCGAACGCCGCTGAGCACGGTGCTTTCTTCTGCCGCCCTGATTACGTCCTATGCCGACCGCGGCGATATCCCGAATATCCAAAAACACGCGCTGCGGATCAAAAATTCGGTCAATAACCTCAATACGATTCTCACGGAATTTTTATCTCTGGGCAAGCTGGAGGAGGGCAAAACAAGCGCCCAAATCCGTTCGATGAACCTTTCGACCTGTGTCGAAGAAGTACACAATGAGTTAAAACTCCTGTTTAAACCCGGTCAATCGCTGGATTACCGGCACGAGGGCGCCGAGGATGTTTTTCTGGATCCCGCCCTGTTGAAACACGCGCTGGTTAACCTCGTCGCCAATTCCATTAAATATTCGCCGGAGAACAAACCCGTGTCCGTACTTACCAGGGTAACCGAGCAGGAAGTTGAAATTCACATTACAGATCAAGGGATGGGTATTCCGGAATTGGAACAAAAGCACTTATTTTCCCGATTTTTCCGGGCGTCCAATGCTGCTAATATCCAGGGTACCGGACTGGGAATGTACATTGTGAAACGTTACGTGGAGCTGATGAACGGCGTCATCGGCTTTGAGAGCGAGGAAGGGAAAGGAACTTCCGTTTGGATGCGTTTTCCAAACCAATCGCCCGAGAACGTTAAAACCGGTACGTAATCGTAAACCGGTAATCCCAGGGATTTTCAAATCCGGCAATATCATTTGCTACCGCCACATTATAAAAGGCGCTTATTTCCGATCCCCAGCCGCCGTCACCCCAGTTGTAACCCAACCCGACGTACTGGTTGAAGCGCTGAAACCGGTCTTTCGAGATCGTATTGCCTACAAAGTCTCCCGGCTGCTGTACCCATTCGTTCGATACTTCGCCCTGCAGGAAAAAACCGCGAAACACTTTTCCACGCAGAAATATGCCCAGTTCCGTGTCGAATAAATTCAGGTTTTTGTACCCTGGCAGCTTGGTGGAGGTATAAAAAACGGATAAACGCGGGCCTGCGGATATCTGTTCAATGATCTTATAGCCCACCATAGGCGAGATGCCAAAGCCAAATTGGCTGGAGCCGTTAAAACTGCCGAATCCGATGTTTAGTCCTGCGCCATACCACAGCTTGGAGGCAAAAGGCGACGCCTCTTTTTTCTTATTCCGGCTGCTGCTGCTGATTACGGTTTGTGCCGATGCCTGCTGGAAAAGCATGCCAGCGAGCAGAAGGCTGAACAAAAATCTTCCAAATTGTAGTCTCATAATGCGTTTGTCTGTTTTACCGAGCGCCGCCGCAAAGGTACATTTTTTCTTGCGGAACCCCCTCATTTGGTTTTGCGGACGTTGACAAAACGTCTGGATTTTGCAGTTTTTGGTTTTTTTTGACACGGAGTATCCAATAGTTTTTATTAAGCGTTATTTTCGCCCCGCCAAACGCCGTTTTACATATACCCGTTTTTGCCAAACACGCGCTAATCCCTGATCTTGTTCGACTGTAGTTGCTTAGTTAAACGCGCTTTTTGCTTAAAAAAAGCCCTCCCGGGCTAAATGGCGCGTCTGCCTGGCAATTCCAATGCTATATGGTTTTCACTAAACGTTTTTGTGCACAAAATTAAAATTTGGGTATCCATGTTTGATTTTTACCGTCTCCGTCCGGCGTTTGCAGCGTTGCTCGGCCTACTGCTCTTTCCGGTACTTCTCTCCGCGCAAGTCTTCACCGGCATTAAAACAAAAAACACAGTAAGCCCGCAATTGGCCAAAACGCTCTCTTCCTGGGAAACTTATGAGATTGCTGTACAAGATTTGGACGCATTTGTCCAGTCCAACACGCAATCGCCCGTTTTTGAGCTCACGCTCGGTGCGCATCAGTGGACGATCCACCTGACGCCCAGCAAAATTACCCGAGATGGGTACGTATCCCAGGAATGGTCTGACCACGGACTGGTCAAAACGCAGCGCACCAAATCCATCGCGTTCGGCGGGTACGAGCAGAACGGCGGCGGGAAGGTCAGTTTAACCGTTGACCACAATTTCCTGTACGGTTACATCGAGGAAAACGGCGATCGGTGGTTTATCGAGCCCTTATGGTACAACCAGCCCGACGCGCCCCGCAACCAGTTTATCGTGTACCATCGCTCGGCTGTTAACTATGACCATGGCGGTACCTGCGCCGTGATCGAAACGGAAGAGTCTATGCAGCAATTTCATATAGAAGACGAACCGCACGAACACAAAGATGAAGCGGAATTCATGGCTTGCTATGAACTGGAGGTGGCGATCGCTTCCGACAAATCTATGTTCACCAAATACGGCTCTGTCAGCGCGGTGGAGGCCCACAACGTCGCCGTATTGAATAATGTGCAAAATAATTATATCGGTTCGTTCAACCACGATATTGACTTCAAAATTGTGACGCAGTTTGTCGTCACGGGCAATGATCCCTGGACAAACTCCCTGGACGCCGGTACGCTGCTGGCGAGTTTCCGCGACTGGGGTAACAATAACGGCTTTGGGGTGACCTTCGATAATGCATCGCTCTGGACGGATCGCGATTTCAACGGCGGCACGATCGGCATCGCCTACCTCAACGGTATTTGCAACTCCGTGAAATACCACTGCTTGCAGGATTTCACGAACAACTCCGAATTGCTGCGCTGCCTCGTCGCCCACGAAATGGGGCACAACTGGAGCGCGACGCACGACGGCGCCGGCGCATGCCCGCCCAATTTTATTATGTGTCCTTTTGTGACGACCTCCAACGACTGGAGCGCTAACACGGAAAACCAGATCAGCAATTATATTACAAACCGGATCAACGCCGGCAACTGCTTGTCGCTCTGTGGCGCAAATCAACCGCCCACAGCCGACTTTGACTGGTCGCCCAACCCCGGTTGCGCCGGCCAGCCCGTGCAGTTCACCGACCAATCGGCCGGTACGGTCAATACCCGCTCCTGGACGTTCCCGGGCGGATCGCCGCCCACGTCCACGCTGGCCAATCCAACGGTTACCTGGAACACCGGCGGCACCTACAATGTCTCCCTGACGGTGAATGGCCCGGGCGGCTCTTCCACCAAATCGCAACAGGTGGTGATTATTCCGCAACCGGTGGCCAATTTTACGGCCAGCGTGAGCGGCTTGACTGTGACGTTCAATAATACGTCTCAAAACGCTACGTCTTACAGCTGGGATTTCGGCGACGGCGGCACCAGCAACGAGCAAAATCCGGTATATACTTATTTTACCGCCGGGATTTACCTGGTAACACTCACGGTGCAAAACGACTGCGGCACGTCGGTCAAAACCCTGCTGGTCAATACCGCGCCAGAAGCCGATTTTTCCGCCGACCCCACCCAGGGCTGCGCTTCGCTGGTGGTACAGTTTACCAACGAATCCAGTAACAACGCGACCACTTATCTGTGGCAATTTCCCGGAGGCCTGCCTTCCAACTCCTCGCAGCCGAACCCGGTGGTGGTGTATGCTAACTCCGGCAACTACAGCGTGACGCTGACGGCGATCAACAGTTCGGGTACCTCGACGATCACCAAAACGAACTACATCCAGGTACAGTCTGTACCCGCTTCGAATTTCAACTACGCAATCAATGGCCTGACGGTCAATTTTACCGCACAATCGCCGGGCGCAACTTCCTATCTGTGGAATTTTGGCGACGGCAATACCAGTACCCAGATGAACCCCACGCATACCTATTCGGTGGGCGGTAATTATACGGTGACGTTGACCTCTTCGAATATTTGCGGCAGCACCACGGCAACCAAAACGGTGGGCCTTACGCCGCCGCCGACGGCCAATTTCAGTGCCGACCAGACGAATGGCTGCGCAGATCTCTCCGTAACCTTCTACAACGAATCCTCTGCCAATGCAGACTCGATCTCCTGGTTCTTCCCGGGCGGCTCGCCGGCTGCTTCTTCACTCGATACCGTGACGGTAACTTATTCGAATCGCGGCTCCTTTAGTGTTACCCTGATTGCAATTAACGCAGGCGGAAAGGATACGTTGACGCTTCAGAACTATATCAATGTGGATGACGTACCTGAAGGCAGCTTTACTGCCTCGGTCAATGGCGCGCAGGTAAGTTTTGACAATACGACGCAATATGCAAATAGTTATTCCTGGAATTTTGGCGATGGCAATAGCAGCAGCGAGCAGGAGCCGGTTCATACTTATTCCGCAGATGGTGTTTATACCGTAACCCTCATTTCCACGAATGCTTGCGGAAACGATACGGTGACCCAACAGGTGACTATCGTGACGCCGCCCGCAGCAGGCTTCTCCGCCAGTCCGCTCACCGGCTGTGCCTCCCTAAGCGTGCAATACACCAACCAATCCAGCAACAATGCCACCAGTTTCCAATGGTTCTTCCCAGGCGGCGATCCATCTTCTTCAACCGAGGAAGACCCGCTGGTCGTGTATAACCTGCCCGGAACGTACAGCGCCACGCTTATCGCGATCAACAGTGCCGGGAACGATACGCTGGAGCAAATCAACTATGTGGTTGTAAATACCGTGCCTGCTGCGGGCTTTTCCGCGAGCACGAACGGCTTTACGGCGGCGTTTACCAACAGCTCCAATGGCGCCACGGGCTATACCTGGGATTTCGGCGACAACAACAGCAGCAACGAGCCTAATCCCACCCATACCTACGCTGCAGACGGCGTATATACGGTCACAATGATCGCTACCAATGCCTGTGGCCCGGATACGGCTACGCAGACGGTCACGATTGTAACGCCGCCTTCGGCTAATTTCAGCGCGGCGCCGCCGACCGGCTGCGCGCCCCTGACGGTAGCCTTTACCAATGAATCGAGCGAAAATGCCGTTACGTTCCAATGGGAATTCGCGGGTGGCACACCTGCGGCCTCCACAGAAGAAAATCCGGTAGTCACTTACGAGACGCCAGGCGTGTATTCCGTTACGCTGATCGTCGGAAACCCTGCCGGCAGCGATACGATCACCCTGCAGGAGATCATCTCCGTAGCCGGTGCTCCGGAGGCTGCGTTCACCGCTGCTCCCTCCGGCGCATCGGTACAATTTGACAACGATTCCAACGGCGCCACGTCCTACAGCTGGGATTTTGGCGACAATTCGAGCAGCAATGAAGCCGATCCGCTCCATACGTATCAAGCCGATGGCGACTATACGGTGGTACTGATCGCTACGAATGCCTGCGGAAGCGATACGGTTGTACAGACGGTGACGATCGCAACTCCGCCCCAGGCAGGCTTCTCCGCCCCCGCCGCTTCCGGCTGTGCACCCTTGTCCGTTGCTTTCGTAAATGAATCCAGCGAAAATGCGTCCGGATTCCAGTGGTACTTCCCGGGCGGTATGCCAGAGAGCTCCACGGAGGAAAATCCGGTCGTCATGTACGCAGTGCCGGGCGCCTACGACGTCACCCTGATCGTCGAAAACCCGCAGGGTACCGATACCCTGCACCGGATCGAGTACATCCAGGTGCTGAGCCTGCCTACTGCCGGATTTGATCAGACGGTAAACGGCGCAACGGTTCAATTTACCAATTCGGCTCAAAACGCGACGGCTTACAGTTGGGATTTTGGCGATAACAATAGCAGCAATGAGGCCAATCCCAACCACACGTATACTGCAGACGGCGTTTATACCGTAGTATTGACGGTATCGAACGATTGCGGAACCGCTTCTTTCAGCAGTGAGATAACCATCGTTACGCCCCCGCTCGCGGCCTTCTCCGCCGACCAGTCTGCCGGTTGCGCACCTTTCACTGCGCAGTTTACGAATGAATCCAGTGAAAATGCCACGTCCTTCCTTTGGGAGTTTGAGGGTGGCGCGCCGGCGAGTTCTACGGAAGAAAATCCGAGCGCAACTTGGGCCGCTGCAGGCGTCTATCAAGTCAAAATGACGGCGTTTAATGCCGCGGGCAGTAGCACCGCCACTACGACTATTACGGTGAAATCCACCCCGGCGCCTGCCTTTAGTGCAGCGCTTGCCGGTCTGTCGGTGGTACTGACCAATACCACCCAGAACGCAGATTCGTACGCTTGGAAATTCGGCGACGGCAACACCAGCAATGAAGCCAATCCCACGCACACCTACACCGCCCCCGGCGCCTACGAGATCATCCTGGAAGCCACCAATGAATGCGGTACCGCGACCTTGACGCAATCTATTGAAATTCAAGGTTCTGCTCCGATTGCGGCCTTCGCTGCAGAAAATACGGAAGGCTGTGCGCCGCTTTTCAGCGTGCAGTTTACGGATCAGTCGGCCGGTTCCCCCACCGCTTGGCTCTGGTCGTTCCCCGGCGGTAATCCGGCGGGATCTACCGAACAAAACCCGGTTGTTGTGTACGCTACGCCGGGATCGTACCCCGTTGAACTGACGGTGACGAACCAGTATGGCCAAAATACGCTGCAAATCGTGGATTATATCACCGTCGGTCTGCCGCCATCGGTCGGTTTTTCCTTCTCCACCATGATGTTCACCGCTGAATTCGTCAATAATTCGCAGGGCGCCGATTTCTTCCTCTGGAATTTCGGCGATGGCAACACCAGCACAGAGGCCAATCCGACGCACACGTATCAGAATTCCGGCAACTATACGGTTGAGCTGACCGCCGTCAATGAATGCGGCGCCAGCACGCTGCAACAGGATGTGCCGATTGTAATTCCGGGAACGAAGAATTTCACCTTGTTCCAAAAAATGACGCTCTTCCCCAATCCGAACTCCGGCGCGTTTACGCTGCAGTTGGAGGGCGAACCCCGGCAGGAACTGGAATTCTTGTTGTACAATGCGCTTGGGCAACTGATTTCGCGCTCGGAATCTGATTTCAGCTTTGGCGCGCTGGAAAAGCGATTTGACTATCCGAATTTGCAAAGCGGATTATATACGCTTTGCGTGCGCGCAGGCGACCAGCAGGTCTATCTCAAGTTAATTGTGGAATAGCCCGGCACGTCAGATAATGAAAAACGGGGTGTTGGCACTATGCCGGCATCCCGTTTTTACAATAAATCCGGCTTTTTTTTGTAACTGGTTAGCAGGATCGCTGTCTGGCCCCAAAAGTCCCATTTTCCGCCATACTTCGCGATTTTTTTTGACCATAGCGCTGCTATGGCCTGCAAAAAATCGCTTCGTCTGGCGAAAAATGGATCCTTTTTTGGCTCAGACGCGACCTGCTAACCAGTTACTTTTTTTTTAAAAAGAACCGCTGTAAAACTGATATAGCGTGTAAGCTTTTGTAATTTTGCGCCGGCTGAAAAGCCTCCCTCGCCTGGTATAACCTGCCACATTAGATACGCTTTTATTTCGTTACACAACCAGAACTTATCATGGCAAAAAAACGCATTGCTATCAACGGCTTCGGCCGTATTGGTCGCCTTACTTTCCGCAATCTCCTTAAAAACCCCAATGTAGAAGTCGTTGCAATCAATGACCTGACGGACAATCAAACGCTCGCCCACCTGCTGAAATATGATACCATGCACGGGCGCTTTGAAGGCGACGTGCAGGCGGACGATCATCACCTATACATTAATGGGACAAAAATTCTCGGATCCGCGGTCAAAAACCCGGCGGAATGCCCGTGGAAGGAACTTAACGTGGACGTGGTGCTGGAATGCACAGGCATTTTCCTGGATAAGGAAAAGGCCAGTTTGCACCTGCAGGCCGGCGCTAAACGCGTGGTGCTGTCCGCACCGCCCAAAGCGGATGATGTGCCGACTTTTGTGATCGGCGCCAACCACGATCAAATTAAGGACACCGACCTCGTGCTGTCGAATGCCTCTTGCACGACCAATTGCCTCGTGCCATTGATCCTGATACTGGATCGCGCGTTCGGTGTGGAGCAGTTTTTCATGAATACGATCCACGCCTACACGTCGGATCAGAATCTGCAGGACGGCCCGCACCGCGATTTGCGTCGCGCGCGCGCCGCCGCGCAAAATATCGTGCCGACCAGCACCGGCGCTGCGAAAGCGGTCGTGCTCGTCGCACCGCACCTCAAAGGTAAAATCGCCGCCCACTCCATGCGTGTGCCGGTGGCTACCGGTTCGGTGACTGATGTAGTCGCCACACTTACAAAAGCGGCAACCGTGGAAGAGGTCAACGCAGCCTTCAAAGCCGCCGCCGATACGCATCTCAAGGGTATCTTGGAGTACAACACCGACGAAATTGTGAGCGGCGATATCGTCCGCAATACGCACTCTTGCATCTTTGACGCCCCGCTGACGCAGGCAAATGGCAATACGGTGCGCGTGGTGGGTTGGTACGATAACGAGGCCGGCTATTCCGCGCGCTTGGCTGAACTGGCGGCGATGTTGTAGCCGTTATTGGCCGGCTTGTGCTTTGATTATCCGCTAACTTATGCTGCGATGAATTTAGATTTTAAAAATAAAAAAACGCTTATCCGGGTGGACTTCAACGTCCCCCTGGATAAGCAATATAAAATCACCGACGATACCCGCATTCGGGAGGCTTTACCGACTATCCGGCATATTCTGGACGCCGGTGGTTCGGTCATCCTGATGTCGCATCTCGGTCGGCCTTTAGAGAAATTGAATCCCGACGGAACCATCAATCGCGAAAAATTCACCCTGAACCATCTGGTGCGCCATCTTCGGAAAAAACTCAAGACGAAGGTGCATTTTGCGGACGATTGCATCGGTAAGTCAGCCGTCAAAAAAGCGGCTGCGCTTCAAGCGGGCGAAGTGTTGTTGCTGGAAAACACGCGTTTTTATCCGGAGGAAGAAAAAGGCGATGCAGCATTTGCGCAAAAACTCGCTGCCTTGGCCGATCAGTACGTTAATGATGCCTTCGGCACCGCGCACCGGGCGCACGCCAGTACAACCGTTGTTGCGCACTATTTCGACCGGGCACACAAATCCTTCGGCTTCTTAATGGAGCGGGAGATCGAAAATGCCAACCGGGCAATGAAAAACCCGGAAAAACCGGTCACCTGTATCGTGGGGGGCGCGAAAGTAAGCGACAAGATG
>JBEIDF010000058.1:0-19061 GCA_040383605.1 Lewinellaceae bacterium | reverse complement strand
TCTGTTAATATGAAAAGGATTTTTTAGCCAGACAAGGCGCTTTTTGCAGGCGTAATGGGACTAATTACGGCGAAAAAAAGGAACGAAGTATGGCTGAAAAAGACTTTCATATTAGCGAGAAATATAATTTTAGACATGCTCTTACTTAGGAGACGGTTATGGCGGTCGAGCGGACTATTACAGTGACCGTAGAGACGGCCTTTCTGTCCGGTGCATCGCAGAATAAAATTTGCCCCGTCCGCTACATCCCCAACAACACCACCTCTTTCCCATCCACCACATGCAGTTCCCGCCGAATCCGCTGCTCCCAGGGCAGTTCTTCGGAGCTTTTCTTCTCAAAAAGGACAAGATAGCCGCGCTGCTGCCCGAGTTTGTCCATATACCGGGCGAGTTGTTGCAGTCCCTGCGGCAGGGAGCGGGCATCGTGGTGCATTTTAATTTCGATTGGTATGACCTGTGTTTTCCAAAACACTGCCAGGTCGGTTCGGCCGTTTCCGACCGCCATTTCCCGTTCGATGCGCCCGCCGCCGTTGATGACGCGTTGCAGAAACGCCATGAGCAGCAGTTGGTGGCCGGCTTCCCGATACTCAAAACGCTCCAGCCAGGATTCGGAATTCCAGCGATAGAAATCGGTGAATGCCTTCAGGAGTTTGTCCATGTCGAGCGATCCATCGGGAAGCACATACCAGGCGGTTTGGGCAATGTCCTCGTTGATGCCCGCCTGCAGGATGGAATTCAGGATACGGGTGATGATTTCGCGGTAGATCGGATTGGCAAAACGGATCGGATTGCCCTGGGTGATGATACCCAAATCCCGACAATAGCGAAGCGCGTCATCAAAACCGTCGAAGGCCGGGGCGTCGCCGCTGACGATGCTCAGCACAATTGGCCGCACGCGCGGGTCGTTGATCTTGTCGCTCAGGCTGTCCAGGTGTGTTTGGCGCTGTTCGATGAGGCGTTCTTTGGCCGTTTCGACCATGTCCGGGCTGATTTCGCGGGCGTAATCGTTTTTGAGCATTTTGGCCACGATTTCGTTGGCCAGGGCGTTGGTCAGCCAGGGTTGGCCGCCGGAGTATTCGCAGATTTTCTCAAAAACGGCGTCGGAGAATACCTGCCCGGTGTCTTGGGTGTGCTGATCGAGTAATTCGCGCACTTCCTTGCGGGAGAATACCCGCAAGAAAAAGGATTCTGCCTTAACGTTAAACGGCGACCCCGCCCCGATGGAGGGATTGTCGGCGCGCGCGCGCAGGCGGTACTCTCGGATGTCGCGCAGGCCCACGAGGGCGACCGACTGCGGGAAGTTGTGGGGGCGGGTTTGGAAGCCGTCGCGCAGTTGGCGCAGGGTAGAAATGAGCACGTCGTCGTAGAGGGCATCCACTTCATCGAGCAGCAGGACGAGGGGTTTATCCAGGGACTTGCACCAGTTGGTCAGGTACTCGCCCAGCAGGGATTCGCTCGCGGAGTACCGGTCAGGCGGCGGCGGCAGGTATTGTTTTTCGAGGAAAAAATCGGCCATCCGGTACAAGGAGCGGATGAACACCGCGTTCGCATCCTCCACCGAAATACTCGGATATCCAGCCGATTCCAGGGAGCACACAACGGACACGTACCGACCCTCCCGGTTGAGTCGGCGCGCCAAGGCGTGCAGGAAAGTCGTCTTGCCTGTTTGCCGCGGGGCGTGGACGACAAAGTACTGCTGATGCTCAATCAGGCGCTGGACATCGTCGTACAAATCCCGGAAAGGATCTACCATGTAGTGGGTTTCCGGGTTACAGAGTCCGGTCGTGTTGAAGAAACGTTTCATGGTACAAAGATAGGGTTTTTGTGGTTTTGGTGTGCGTTTGGCGTTAGCGGGCGGACGCGGGGTTGGCCCCTCCTAAAATAAGTTTACAGAGCCCCGCCTGCTACATCCCCAACAGCACAATCTCCTTGCCGTCCACTGCGCAAATTTCCCGCCGAATCCGCTGCTCCCAAGGCAGTTCTTCGGAGTTTTTCTTCTCAAAAAGGACAAGATAACCGCGCTGCTGCCCGAGTTTGTCCATATACCGGGCGAGTTGTTGCAGTCCCTGCGGCAGGGAGCGGGCGTCGTGGTGCATTTTAATTTCGATTGGAATGACCTGTGTTTTCCAAAAAACTGCCAGGTCGGTGCGGCCGTTTCCGACCGCCATTTCCCGTTCGATGCGCCCGCCGCCGTTGATGACACGTTGCAGAAACGCCATGAGCAGCAGTTGGTGGCCGGCTTCCCGATACTCAAAACGCTCCAGCCAAGATTCGGAATTCCAGCGGTAGAAATCGGTGAACGCTTCGAGGAGTTTGTCCATGTCGAGCGAGCCGTCGGGATGCAGGTACCAGGCGGTTGTTGCAATATCCTCGTTGATGCCCGCCTGTAGGATGGAATTCAGGATGCGGGTGATGATTTCGCGGTAGATCGGATTGGCAAAACGGATCGGATTGCCCTGGGTGATGATACCCAGATCCCGGCAATAGCGCAGCGCGTCATCGAAGCCGTCGAAGGCCGGGGCGTCGCCGGTGACGATGCTCAGCACGACCGGCCGCACGCGCGGGTCGTTGATCTTGTCGCTCAGGCTGTCCAGGTGTGTTTGGCGCTGTTCGATGAGGCGTTCTTTGGCCGTTTCGACCATGTCCGGGCTGATTTCGCGGGCGTAATCGTTTTTGAGCATTTCAGCTACTATTTCGTTAGCCAGGGCGTTGGTCAGCCAGGGTTGACCGCCGGAGTATTCGCAGATTTTCTCAAAAACAGCGTTGGAGAATACCTGTCCGGTATCATAGGTGTGCTGATCGAGTAATTCGCGCACTTCCTTGCGGGAAAAAATCGGGATAAAGAAAGATTTTGCTTTGACATTAAACGGCGATCCTGCCCCGATGGAGGGATTGTCGGCGCGAGCGCGCAGGCGGTACTCTCGGATGTCGCGCAGGCCCACGAGGGCGACCGACTGCGGGAAGTTGTGGGGGCGGGTTTGGAAGCCGTCGCGCAGTTGGCGCAGGGTAGAAATCAGCACGTCGTCGTAGAGGGCATCCACTTCATCGAGCAGCAGGACGAGGGGTTTGTCCAGGGATTTGCACCAGTCGGTCAGGTACTCGCCCAGCAGGGATTCGCTCGCGGAGTACCGGTCAGGCGGTGGCGGCAGGTATTGTTTTTCGAGAAAAAAATCGGCCATCCGGTACAAGGAGCGGACGAACACTGCGTTCGCATCCTCCACCGAAATGCTCGGGTAGCCGGCCGATTCCAGGGAGCATACGATGGACACGTACCGGCCCTCTCGGTTGAGTCGGCGCGCCAAGGCGTGCAGGAAAGTCGTCTTGCCTGTTTGCCGCGGAGCGTGGACAACAAAGTACTGCTGATTCTCAATCAGGCGCTGGACATCGTCGTAAAAATCCCGGAAAGGATCCACCATGTAGTGGGTTTCCGGGTTACAGAATCCGGTCGTGTTGAAGAAACGTTTCATGGTACAAAGATAGGGTTTTTGGCGTCCGGGTTTGGGGACTTTTTTTAGTCAGCTACGTAGAAACACGCTCATCCAGGCGCATCTTAACCCCAGAGATAATTTTTACCATTTAACCGACCAGGTAGGTAACGATGTTTTAAAAAAACAACTCATTCCACCTCCAACACCAACGTCTCCACCCCGGCCTCTTTCCCGCTGTACCCGCCGGACTGCCCCCGCGTCCGCCCGCCGGACTGCCAAAAATTTTCAAACAAGGCTTCCAAAAAACCGGCGCCGCCGCCCCCAGCCCGCGCGCCGGATTCCAGCGCGCTCCGCAAATCCACCGGCTGGGGCGTCAGGAGGAGCTTGAGGACTTCCCGACCCGGCGCATCGAAGCGCGCAGCGTGTAAGGGACCGGCCTCGCCGGGCTCAAGCCGAAAATCAGCCGGCAACCAGTGCGCACCGGGAAGCAATACCTGCACGCGATTGCGCGCGTCTATGTCGAGGATGCTGTAGTACACGGGCGTCGCACTGCGGTTCACCACCCGCAAAAAAACGGTGTCTCTGTTGGCCCGCAGCCCGCCAGGTGCGCCCCGGACGCCAACCTGGGCCGTAAACTCGGCCTGAAAGGGACTGGCCTCCAATTCCAATTCGCGCAAAAACTGGGCTTGCCGGTAGTCGGCCAAGGCCTGTCGCAGGGACTGAAACGCAGCGTCTGATCCCTCAACGCCTTGCTGCTGCCAAATAACGATGCCCTCCGCCGACGTTAATTCCCATCTGCCCCGCTCCGCGCGCAGGAGGAGATCGGCCGCCGCACCGGCCTGCACATCAAGGTCCTCCAGGCCGGTTAATTGCTGCCGGATCGCCTCGCGTTGCGCCGCATCGGCAATGTCGAGCCGGAGCGCTAGGTTGCGCCGCGCAAACCGGCGGCGCTCCACGAACACCCACGCGCGCAAGGCCTGAGGCTCGGACAGGGGGCGGTCAAGCGCGGCGCGACATTCCAATATCCCCAATCCGGCCTCTTCCACCAGCGCCCGCGCCAGCGGCGCCCGACCCAGGGTGTCGCGGGTGTCCACAGGGTGCAAAACCAGCGCGTCCCCCGGGTGTAATCCGTGCAACAACCCGCCACCGAGGAGCAGGGTGCGCTCGTCCAGGCTAGTGTGAACGCGAAAATAGGGCGGCGGCGGCGGCAGGTTCTCGCCGAATACCCGCATATCCAGGGCGCCCTCCGCCTGGGGCGTCTGCTTGCGGGTGCGGGTTGCGATCAGCAGCGTAATTTCCTCGAATAAGCCGCGATAGGTGGTTTCGGGCTGGGCGCGCTGAAGTGCCTTGCAAAAATTCCAGGTGAGCATCGCGCAGCGCGGGCCGCCTTCCTGGCTCAATTCGATGGCTGCCTGGTGGGGTAGGGCAGCGTAAAAAGCCACGAGCGGCGCCACATCGGCGTCGCCGATGGACAGGCGCTGCTGTTCGGCGCGAGCCTGCGCCTTCGCCGCTGAACGAAGTCCGCTGCCGGCGTGGCAGGCGTCGAGGGCCACGACTACCTGCCCGCGCGTGCCGGCCCGCGCGCGCAACGCATGCACCCAACGCCCCAACTCGTCGTCGCGGATCAGGTTTTCGTGCACCTGCGGCGATTGCCAGGCGCCGTCGAAGGGCACAATCGCCTCGTCCAGCCGGTCAGCCTCATCCCGGTCATCGTCGGCAATTTGTACACCGTGCCCGTAAAAGTGCAGCAGCGCCAGGTCGCTCGGCTGCACTTCCGCGCTGAATTGCGCCAGGGCGTCCAATATACCGCTACGGGTTGCTTCTGAATCGGTGAGTACGCGAATATGCCGGTCTTCAAATCCCTTTTCAAAAAGGGTTCCGCGGAGGGCTTGCACGCCGGCAACGGCATGGAGGGGGGCGGCCGGGTAAGCCGGATTCACGCCGATGCCCACAAGCAAAGCGCGCTTGACGGATTGGCCTGCCGCGGCCGATGCGCACAGGACGTACAGCAGTAGGGTCAGAAGTGGTTTTTTCATGCGCTTATTCCAGTTGTCGCAGGATCTTCAGGGCGTCAAATCGTTTGGTATGGGCGGGATCATCCGCAATCGCCTGGAGCAGGGCCTTGCCCTTGGCGGGATTCGAGGGCAGCCAGGCGAGCGCCAGCAGCCATGCCAGGTCTTCCTGGTACAAAGCGTTTTCGCGTGCGCGCGCAACGTCGAGCAGGGGGATCGCCCGGGCGGGTTGCGCACTTTTTAGAAACCCGATGGCTTGGTTGATCTGCCGCTCGAGCGTCGTATCTTTCTGCGGCGCGCCCATGAAAGTGTAGTCGAGGTCTTCCAGCTGGCGGAGGGCCGCGGCATAGGCCCGCCGGGCATTGGGGGAAAGCGGACGCGGCGCCGGCGGACTGGGTTTGGCCGGCGGATTGTCCATAGGCGATTCAGGCGCAGGCGCGGCCGGGCGTTCGGGGGGTATGGGCGCCGGCGCTTCCGGTCGCCGGGTCGTCCAAAAATACACCGTGCCTGCGACTACCGCCACCAAAACAGCGGCCAACAGCGGCCACCGACCGGAACCGTCTGGCGCAGGCGGGCGGAGATTATGGCGCACCTGCTCCCGCAAGCGCAGGGTCTGCAGGGCGTCGTGGACTGCCCGGCGCTGGGCGACGGCCGCGCGGAGGGCCTCGTCCGACTGGATCGCGCGCTCAAAATCCGCGCGCGCGCCGGCATCCAGCTCGTCGTTTATGTACGCTTCGATTACTTCTTCCGGGTGGTCCATGGCTTATATTTTTTGATTGCGCCGGGCGGCGAAGGCTTCGGCGAGTTTTTTCATACATTTTGCGCGTTGGCTTTTCAGGCTTTTCTCGGTGGCGTACGGCGTGATGCCCAGCGCAATCACCTCTTTATCGCGCCGCCCCTCGAGGTATTTGAGGGTGATCAGCGCGCGGCAGTTTTCATCGGCTAATTGAAGCAGCGTGCGCAGCATACCGGCGTTCTCCAGACTTTCGTCGAATCGGTCCGGATCGGCCGGATCAAGGTCGGCCTCCAACATTTCCGCCCGGCGTCGGTTTACCTGCCGCGCGTAGTGGCGCGCGCGCAATTTGGCCACCTCGATCACGTACGAGGCCGGATCGTGCCCGCGATACGTGTAGGCGCCGGATCGGAGTTTTTGAATAAACAAGACGATGCAATCGCACTGCAATTCTTCGATATCCTCCGCCTTTAATCCAAAATTACGGCCAATCGCGGCGATCCCCGCAGCCGTCCGCGCCGACAGGCACTGAATTGCGCGGGCCTCTTCGCGTTGCAGGGCCTCGGTGAGCAGGCGGTGATCCGGAAAGTCGTTGCAGACGGCCCGGGCGCTGCTTCGCGAAAAAAGAGCGAGCCTAAATGCCATCGGGAGTAGGGTTAATGCCCCCGTGCCGCGGCCAGGGCCCGCGCGCGGCTGCCAGGATTTTCGATTCTTGTTGCTTCGTAAGGTCTCTCATAAATGCTTCGAATGGTAAATTTGTAACCGCTGAACAGGAAAAAAAATTATACAGCGCAAAGCGACCAGCCCGAACAGCCATCCGGGCAGATACCCAAAGATGCGGCAGATTTAGGTGGTTAGTTGTTATTTTTAGAAAAATTATGCAGCCGGCGCTTTTTTCGCGGTATATAATTGTGTTTTCCTGCCGTTTTCGCGACCGTTTGGTTTGTCTCTATTTTCCTCATTTTTAAAATTTTATCTTTTTAAAAAACTATTTTTTTTAAAAAAACACCTTTTAAAAAAGAGGCAAAACGTCCTTTTTAAACCGGTCGGCCTGCGGGTATTTTTGTGGCTGAAATGGGCGGCCTATTTTTCGCAGACGATGATTTGGTTTCCCTGGTTTGTCTTGGTTGCGAACAAGTACCGGTCGCCGCCGTCGGCCAGGCCGAGTTTTTTGCGCACGGCCTCCGCGCCATCTGGAAAATTGCGTGTAGTAATATTTCCCCGCGGTTCAGGCAAAAGTGTCTGAACCGCTTTTTTCTCGTATTTGCAAACGCCCAGCACCCGGAAACAGCGCGCGGGCAGGCCGCTGATCTTCTCGTACGAGGTGTACAGGTGGGAATTTGGGTGTAATTTGGTCAGGCCGTACCGGGCCGCAAAACTGCGAAAAGCGCCGGCTTTGAGGATCGCCGCATTGGGCTCGTACAACCAGGCCTGCAGGGGGCCGGGCGGCGCTTCCGCGGCCGCTTCCTCTTGGAGGGTGAAGGTGAAATCGGGCTGTCCGCTTTCGAGGTTCACGGCCGTCACCGGAATGTCCGCAGGAGCCGGCACTGCGCGCTCCAGCAGAAAAAGCACCTCTTTTACTTCGTCGCGCAGGGCGACTACCCAAATGCGGGCTACCTGCTTCAGTTCCGCAACGCCGGCCTTCAAATCCAGCAGGGGCGCCGTTTTAATGAGCGCCCGCGGCGCGCGCGCCAGCAACAAGGGACAGAGGGCGGCGGCGTCCGGACTGCAATCGGACAGGCGGAAGACTTTTTGCCGCTGGTTGTCGCGGCGCGCTGGATCGAGGTAGAGCAGGTCGAAGGACGCCTGTTCGTCCGATAAAAATTCCGCAGCCTCCGCTGTTGCACACGCGATGTTATTTTGACCTTTCAGCGCGAAATTATACCGGGCCAATTCCGCCAAGTCGGGCTGCTGTTCCACATACCACAGGCGCTCGAACCGCTGCGCAAAATAAAAGGCGTCTATGCCCAGGCCGCCGGTCAGGTCGGCCATACGCTCGCCGGAAAACAGCCCCGCTTTGAAACGCGCGGTCGCTTCGGAGGACGCCTGCTCGATGGACAGACCCGGGGGCAGGCGCAGCGCAGGATCGAACCAGTCGGGCGCTTTATCGTGCAATTTGCGCAACGCCTCAATTTGCTGCACAATATACGGCATGGGCAGGTCGGGCCACTTGCCGGCCGACAGCAGGAGCCGGTGCAGGTCGGGGTCGTGCAGATGCTCCCGGATGAATTGCCTGGTGCGCGCGCTTTCCAAATTGTTATTTCTGTTTTAAAGCTTGTTCAAATTTTGATTTCTGGGCTGCAACTGCCCAGAAATCAAAATTTGAACAAGCTTTTACTTTTTGCGTAAAATTACGTCATACATTTGTTTTCTTTAACTGCCTGCTTTGAACAAGTTCTTATGCGACCTCGCGTCTTGATTTCCCTTTTGCTCCCCCTCTTCTCGCTTTTTTCATCTGCACTTCCGGCCCAGGCGCCCGACCTGGCCCGTCTCGACAAAGAGGCCAAGGCCGCTTCCGGCGCGCGCCAGGTCGAGTTGTTGCTGGCGCTGACCGATGCGCAAATGGCCGCCGGACTTTGGTCTGAAGCCGAAGACAATGCCGATCTGGCAGAAAAAAACGCTAAAAACCTCAAACTTCCCCAGCTTCGGGCCGAAGCGCTGCACCGAAAAGGGCTTTTACACCGCCAAAACAAAAAAGAAAGGCGGGCGGTTGCGGCTTTTCTGGAAAGCAACCGGGTGCTGCGCAGCGGCGAGGCAGATCCCGAACTGCTGCTCAAAAACCTGCAGCAACTCCGGCAAATCGCCGAAGCGCGCGGCAATCAAAAGGATGTCCGCGAACTGGATGCAGAAATCGCCGCTGCTACCAATCCGGATCCGATCGGCCCGCTGCCGCCGCCAGAAATACCCCGCACCCGCGCCGAAATGAAACAGGAATTAGCCCGGATGTCGGAGATTATCCAAAAAATGGAGACCGATAAGAAAGCCGCCGGCGCCGAAACCGGGAAAAAAGGTACGCAAATCGGAACCGACCTGATGACGCAACTCGCCGCGCGGGAAGCCGTTATCCAACAAATGAATGAAGACCAAGCCAAAAACGAACTCCTGCTGGCGCAACAACGCCGCATGCTCGACTCGCTCGCTTACCAAGCCGGCCGCGACTCGATGGCCATCGTCAATTGGAACCTCGAACTCCGCCGCGCGGAAAGCAACCGAAATTTTAATTACGCCCTCATCGGCTTACTCGTGCTGCTATTCGGCGGCGCCACATTCAACCTAATCCGCGCCCGCCAGAATGCCCGCGTGCTGACAGAAAAAAACCAGATCATCCGCGAAGAACAGGAACGCTCCGAAAACCTGCTCCTCAATATCCTGCCCGCGCTGGTCGCCGACGAACTGAAAAAACAAGGGCATGCCGATGCGCGCTACTTCGAAGAGGTCAGCGTGCTCTTCGCCGATTTCGTGGGCTTTAGCACCATCGCGGAAAAACTGAGCCCGCAACAACTGGTCTCCGAACTCGATACCTGCTTCAAAGCCTTCGACGAAATCATCGCGCGGCACGGACTGGAAAAAATCAAAACCATCGGCGACGCCTATATGTGCGCGGGCGGGCTGCCCAATGGCGGCGGCGCGCAACTGCGCGATATGGTGCAGGCCGCCAAAGAAATGCAGGCTTGGCTCGCCCGGTGGAATGCCGGTCGGGACCAGCAAGGGCTGCCCCGCTTCGACGCCCGAATCGGTATCCACGCCGGTCCCGTGGTGGCCGGCGTGGTGGGCTCCAAAAAATTCGCCTTCGATATCTGGGGCGATACCGTGAATATCGCCGCCCGCGTGGAAGCGGCCGGCGAAGGCGGCAAAATCAATATCTCCGGCGATGTGCATGAACTAATTAAAATGGACTTCCCCTGCACCTACCGGGGCAAAATTGCCGTGAAAAACAAAGGGGAAATTGATATGTATTTTGTGCTGAATTGAATGCGATGAGGCGCTCTAAGCAAATTCTAACATCTTTCTAAAACCGTTCTAAGGACTTCCAAGCAGCCGCGCCGGATGTTTGCATAAAATATCCGCACTATGACTGTCTTGTCTCTCCGCCCCTTATGGGTTTGCCTATTGTTGTTTTGGACTGTGCTCGCCCAGGCCCAAACGCCAGATGACGGCTTTTTCATGGGAAAATCCCAAATCTGCGTTGCCGTGCCGTATTCCTATGATTCCTGGACGGAATACTGGGAAGGCGCCCTCCGCCGCGACAACCCCAACCTGGGCCGCGTGAGCCGCCAGGCAGTAATGCCAATGTTTGCGCTCGGTATCACAGACTACCTGAATCTCCTCGTCGGCGTTCCGTACGTCTCTACCAGCGCAAGCCAGGGCGTTCTGCGCGGGCATCAGGGATTTCAGGACCTGCAGGTTGGCCTGAAGGCCCGCCTGATCAACCGCTCCATGAGCATGGGTTCCCTGGCGTTTTTTGCTGTGGGTACGATCTCCACGCCTGTTTCCAATTATTACCCGGACTACCTGCCTTTGTCTATCGGACTGGGCAGCACCAACCTGACGGGCAGGGGCATCCTGCAAATGCAGTTGAATTCCGGCCTGTTTTTCACCGCTTCGGGCGCCTACATCTCCCGCAGCAACATCGAATTGGAGCGCGATTTTTACTACGATGGCGATGTGCCCTATTACACCAGTTCAGTACAAATGCCGGCAGTGGCGGATTTTCGCATCGCCGCAGGGTATGTCAACAGCCATATCAAGGCCAATCTGGTGTACATGGGCATGAATACCCTCGGTGGTAACGATATCCGCCGAAATGACATGCCATTTCCTTCCTATAACATGGATCAGACGCGTATCGGCGCAGAGGTACAGTATTACCTGCAGGAAGGCAAAGGGCTGAGCCTGATCGCCTTCGGCAATTACACCCTCAGCGGCCGCAATGTCGGCCTTTCCACTGCTTTCGGCGGCGGCGTCGCGTATCAAATTAACAATCTCTGGAAATAAAATAACTACCCTGTCATGCAATTTACAAATACAATACGCGCTTTTACACTGCTCTTGTCCTTGTCCGGTCTCGCCCTGCTGATTCAATCCTGCAGCAAGGAAGTAGATCCGCTGCCGGAAACCGCGCCCTACACGTACGCGTCTCTGGACGCCACTGGCGGGGCCTGGAAGCCGCTGCTGCTGAGTTCGGCCACGGAGTTTGCGGTGTCGGCCCCGCTCGCCGTGAACTCCGTCGAGTACCAAACCGAACTCGCGGCCCTGAAATCTGCCTCCGCTGCGCTCCGCCCCGACCAGGAGGAGGCCGTGCAATTCTGGGGCGCCAACGCCCTGGTGCGCTGGAATGAAATTGCCCGCGAACTCGCCGCCAAGTACAACCTGCCGCCCGCCGCCAATCCGGACGGCACGTACCCGGCGCCCAGCGCCCAAAATCCGGGTGTGTACCCGTATTTCCCCTTCGCCAATCCGCCCTACGCCAGCCGGATGTTTGCCTACTGGAGTACCGCGCAATTTGACGCGCTGATCGCCGCCTGGCATTATAAATATACGTACCAGCGCCCGGCGCCGTATCTGACGGATCCGACGATCGCTGTCCGGCTCCCTGAAAACAACCTGCCTTCCTATCCCTCCGAAGACGCCGTGATTGCGGCGGTATCTCAAAAAATCCTGACCGCCATGTTTCCGCTTGAAGCGGACTACATTCAAAATCTGGCAGATGAACACCTGAACAGCCGCCGCTGGGCCGGTATGAATACCGACAGCGACTTGGCCGCCGGAAAAGCCTTGGGCGAAGCCGTAGCCGCCAAATTCCTGGCGCGCGCATCCACGGACGGGATGAAAAGCGCGCTTGGCAGCCTGGCTGTCCAGGATTCCTTGCGACAGGCTGCAGAAAATGCCTTCGGCTGGCCTGCCTGGCAAAGCCTGGAAGGGCCGCCCCGCCCCGGCATGCTCATGCTGTTCGGCCGGGTAAAACCTTGGTGTATCCCCAACGTGGAAGCCGTGCGCCCGCCGGCCCCGCCTGCTATCGGCTCCGATGCGTTCAACGCAGATGTAGCGGAACTCAAGCGCATTGCCGATAAACTCACCCCGGAACAGCGCCGGATCGCCAATTTTTGGGCCGACGGACCGAGCACCTATACCCCGCCCGGCCACTGGAACCGGATCGCCGCCGATGAGATCCTCGAAAACCAGCTCAATCCGCTCCGCACCGCCCGCGTCTTCGCCTATATGAATATGTCGGTCGCCGACGCCGGGATCAGCTGCTGGGATACCAAATATTATTACTGCTACCCCCGGCCCTCACAGGTGATCCCGGGGTTCCGATCCTTGCTCGGGGTGCCTAATTTCCCGTCATACACCTCCGGACACTCCACCTTTTCCGCCGCTGCCGCCGCCACGCTGGGCGCCCTGTTCCCGCAACACGCCGCTGAACTGGACGCCAAAGCCAAAGAGGCCTCGGAGTCCCGTATTTATGGCGGAATCCACTTCCGATTTGATTGTGAGGAAGGCCTGAAAGCCGGAAAAATTATTGGCGCTTATGCAATTGAAATCGCTCGAAGGGATGGCGCGGATATGTAGCGCAAAACTGAAAAAGTAAATGTTTGAAAATAGGCGCAGGTTGGGGCTTGCGCCCCGGGTAAAAAAAATGTAACTGGTTAGCAGGATCGCTGCCTGGCCCAAAAAGTCCCATTTTCCGCCATACTTTGCGATTTTTTGCAGGCCATAGCAACGCTATGGTCAAAAAAAATCGCTTCGTCTGGCGAAAAATAGATCCTTTTTTGGCTCAGACGCGACCTGCTAACCAGTTACAAAAAAATTTTGACTGACAGAAAATCCCTAACCGAATTAAACAATTGGCAAGGCGTACTGTCTAACTGGAAAACTACCGGACATGCGCTTTGCCTTCTTTTTTTTACTGCTCTGTGCCACAAAAACAACCGCCCAAAACACCCTGTATTTCCCGCCCACCCTCGGCAATACCTGGGCAAGCACGCCGCCGGCTGCGCTGGGCTTTTGCCCGGAGCGGGTGGACAGCCTGTACCAATTCCTGGCCCAAAACAATACCAAGTCGTTTATCCTGCTGCAAGACGGCAAAATTGTGCTGGAAAAATACTTCGGCACGTTTACGCAGGACTCCTTCTGGTACTGGGCATCCGCCGGTAAATCCCTCACTGCCTTTATGGTCGGCCAGGCGCAAGAAGAAGGCCTGCTGGATATCCACGCCCCGACAAGCACGTACCTGGGCGCCGGCTGGACGGTCTGCCCGCCCGACAAAGAACTCCTCATCACGCCCTGGCATCAACTCACGATGACGAGCGGGCTGGAGGACGTTGTTTCAAATGACAACTGCACCGATCCGGCCTGCCTGCAGTACAAAACCGACGCCGGTACGCGCTGGGCATACTACAACGCACCCTATCGCCTGCTGCACGACGTGATCGAAGAAGCAGCCGGACAGTCTATCAACCTGTTCACCAAAACCCGGGTGTTCGACCCCACCGGCATGAAAGGCCTCTGGATAGACCATGTTATGTACGGCAGGGCCCGCGATATGGCGCGCTTCGGCCTGCTCGCGCTCGCCAGAGGCGTCTGGAACGGCGATACGCTCCTGCACGATCAGCAGTATTTCTATGATATGACGCATCCATCCCAGGATCTCAATAAAAGCTATGGCTACCTCTGGTGGCTGAACGGACAAACTACCTTCATGCTGCCGGATGTGCCCTTTGTCTTTCCGGGTAAACTAATCCCCAACGCACCCGATGACCTTTTTGCCGCACTCGGCAAAAACGACCAAAAAATTCACGTCGTACCCTCCAAAGGCTGGGTCGTCGTGCGGCAGGGAGAGGCCGCCGGCGGACCGAACGGCAACCTCGTGCCGGTTGTTTTCGACAATCAACTGTGGGCGCGCCTCAATACGCTCGTGTGTAACCCTACCGCCGTACAGGAAATAGAAAACAAACCGGAAATCAAAATCCAGCCGAACCCGGCCGGCGAAGCCTGGACGATTACTTCCGCAGCGCCCATCGAGCGCCTCGAACTGTATAACAGCGCTGGTCAGCCCGTGTATATCCGCGCCGAACTATCGGATACCACCTATCGCCTCGAAGCGGCCGCATTGCCGGCGGGCGTTTATTATTTGAAAATTTGGTCGGCCGGCAGCCTGCAGGTTCGATCCTTAACGCGTTGGTGAGCGCCGTTTATTCGGATTTTTTCGCGCGCACGACCGCCGCTGCTCCCCGGGCTTTTTCCTGTAAAATTTTCTGCTCGCGGGGACTCAGGGCTACCGAAAAAGAAGCGCCATCCGGCCCGGTGAGCGCGAGGCTGCGAATTTCTGTGTCGCAAAGCAGGTTCAAGACCTCCGGCCCAATCGTAATAAAGCCCGCTGTTTGCTGATCAGACCCGCCTTCGGCGTAGCGGATGGGCGCTAACACCTTTTTATTATTCACGCCGAGGAGTTCCAGTACCTGTCCGGCTGCCGGCTGCCAATCCGCTCCGGCGCGGAAGCGGATTTGCACATCGCCGAATTCGTTGTACTTCAAAAAGTGCAGCGTCAGGGCGGTATCCGTTTTGGCTGCCGGCATAAACGGCTCGAGATTCAGGAAAAATTCCTGTTTGCCGCGGAGTCGGGTGACCGCCATGCCGGCGCCCGCGCTGGCGCCATCGCCTTTTGCATTCCAGAGATCCGGGTTATGCGGCCGGACGCCTGGGCGCTTCGGATTGCGGTATTCCTTGGCGATTTGATCCTCCGGCAGAGAGGCGGGGCGCCGTTCCGACGCCGGATTATTGTCGGGTTGATCCGGGTTGATCGCCGAGCTGTCGTTTTCCGGGTAGGCAGCAGCGTCTATTTCCGCTATTTGCGCTGTATCAACGGCGACGACCTCCGAGAGGCCTTTTTCATAGTTACTCGAGGCGTCGGATCCGCCGTAAAATCCGATCCCGAAATACGCCAGCGCGAGGCCTGCCGAGCCGATTACGAGGATCATCATCATTTTAAGCACATTGCCGCCGCCCGGGTAGGCCGGTTTGGGCGCGGGCGCGGGTGTGGGCGGAGTTGGCGGTTCGCTTTCTGCCGCAGACTCCGGCTCATAAGACGCTGCGTAAAAATCCACCCCCCGGCTGTTGGGGTTTTCCAGTACGCCGCCGCCGAGGGCGATCCCGTCCGGCGCTTTTTTGAATCCTTTGGCGGCGGCGGCCGGCGCCTCCGTTTTTACCAGCACCTCCTCTTCCAGTACGATATCCTTCTTGTACTCTTTATCGTTGATCATTTCAATCACCGAGACCCGCAGGGCAAGTTTGAACTGCCCTTCCATGATCGGTTTGACGTAAAAGATCCACTCCGTGAAATCGTACTGATCAATAAACTGCACCTTTTCGCTCAGACTTCGGATTTCAAAAGGATTGCCGGCTTCCGCATTGAGCAGTTCCACGCTCATGACGTCCGAAATCCGAATATTTTTGACGACATCTGCCTCCTTTTTTTCCCAATCGCGCAGCAATTGATCAAGTACCCAGGCGATGCGCACCGTGCATTTTTCCTCCCGACCGGTTTCCATTAGATCGGGGATGTGGTACAACAATTCACCGCGTTTAGGCCCGCCGGCGGGCGTCGGTTTGCTTTCCGCCGCCAGGTCGTCCTCTCGCAGATCGTCGGCCAGCAGCAGCAGCGCCGCGCTGATGTTGTTGCGCGTTTTGTTGAACTCCTCGTTGCTGATGCCGCCCAGCAGCAGTTCGCGCTGCAGGCTGTTGAAGCGGCTTTTGATCTGGATATAATCGTTGTACCGACTGGAACTGGGATTCAGCGTTTTTTCCAAAAACTTCAGCGCCGCCTCCACGCTGTCGGCGATGTTGGATTTGAGTTCGGCAACGATGCTTGCTAATCGGCTCATGATGATATTATTTTAGTAAAAACGATGCGCGCGGGGTATTGCGTGCAAAAATACGGGTTTTTTGTTGGCTTTTGCCCCCCGATGAATCAGGGGGTTACAGGATGATAGATGCGGTGGCGGGCGCGGGGCGCATTCCCGTTTTTGGCCTCGTTTTTGAAAAAATACTGCCGAATTTCCTTTGTATCATCCCAAGTCCCTATATTTGCGCGCTTTTTACATTTGGAGTTCCCGACGTCGCGCTTTTTGGCAGGGTGTTCGCGGACTATTTTGTGTTTTTTTACGGTAAAATTTAGAACCCGATATGCAACTTAAAGGAGTCGTCCGTTTTTTCCTGATTGCAATTACTATTGTTTGCCTGTACCAGTTCCTGTTGTACATTCCAACCAATAGTATTGAGAATGACGCCAAACAGTACGCCGATAATATGGCGGCTAAGAACCCGGAAACCGGCTGGCGGTCGTTTTACAGCCAATACCTGGACTCATTGTCCTCTGAAACGGTATTCGAGCTGCCGCTGATTAAAAAATTCACGTATCAGGATTTGAAGAAAAGCCAGTTGGGCCTCGGCCTGGATCTGAAAGGCGGCATGAGCGTGCTTTTGCAGGTGGATCTGAGCGATTTCATGAAAAGCCTGTCCGGCAACTCGACCGATCCGGCTTTCCTGAAAGCCTTGGAGAAAACGGCCGAATTGCAGCGCGCCGAGCAAAAAGATTTTATCACGCTTTTTGCCCAAGCCTGGAAAGAACTCGGCAACGGCCGTTCGCTCGCTTCGATCTTCGCGCGCAACGAAACGCTGAAAGGCCAAATCAATTTCGATACGCCTGACGCCGAGGTGGTGCGCGTAATCCGTCAACTGGCTAACAATACAGTAGACGAAACGCACAAGCGCCTCAAACAGCGTATTGATAAACTCGGCGTGGTACAGCCGAACGTGAACCTCGACGCCCAGCGCGACCTGATCCTCGTGGAACTGCCGGGTATTGACAACCCGGAACGCGCCCGCGCCATGCTCCAACGCTCGGCAAAACTCGAGTTCTGGGATACGTACCGCCTCGGCGATGAAACGCTGGCAGAACGCCTCATCAACGCCGACCAAAAACTGAAGGCGCTCCTCTCCGGCGACACAACGGTCGCGCCGGTGATGGTTAAAGATACCATTTACGAGTTCCCGCTCGGCGCAAACGGCCAGCCCGACAGCACCAAGCCGAAGGAAATGAAAATTGTGGATAAGCCGGCTTCCGAACAGCAAACGGCCGGCCCGTTGCTTTCGATCCTCGCCGTCAGCGGCGCCCCGCAAAGTGCGATAATCGGATATGCCGATAAAAATAAAACAAAGGCGATTTCGGACATGCTCAACCGTCCGGAAATCAAATCTCTGTTTCCCGCCAACCTGATCTGGCTGTGGAGCTTCAAACCGGTGGAAGATACCGGCGACGAAACCATCAGCAGCATTGTGGGCAAATACGAATTGTACGCCATTAAGAAATACCGTGGCAGCGAAGTGGCGCGCCTCGACGGCTCTGTGGTGACGAATGCCGGCGAACAACCCGACCCGCGCACGGGCGAAGTAACGGTTAGCCTGAGCATGAACAACGAAGGCGCCCGCGGCTGGGCGCAAATGACCCGCGAAGCCTTCGAAGGCGGCAACCGCGAGGTTGCGATCGTACTCGATAACGAGGTGGTGAGCGCCCCGCGCGTAATCAACCCGATCGAGGGCGGGAATACCTCGATTACTGGTAATTTTACCATTGACGAAGCGCGCGACCTGGCTAATATCCTCCAGGTCGGTAAACTGCCCGCAGGCACCCGCATCGTGCAGGAAAGCCAGGTCGGCCCCTCCCTCGGCGCTGATAATATCAATAAGTCGCTGTTGGCCATGCTGCTCTCCACGGCGTTGCTGTGCGTGTTCATGATGGCCTATTACGCCCGCGGCGGCGTGGTGGCCGTGATCGCCTTGCTTGCCAATATCTTCTTCCTCATCGGCACCCTGGCCTCTATCGGTACGGTGATGACCCTCCCGGGTATCGCCGGTATCGTACTGACGCTGGCCGCTGCGGTGGATGCAAACGTAATTATCTACGAACGCATCCGCGAGGAAATCCGACACGGTATGAGCGGTATGCAAGCCATTGGCGTGGGCTTTAGCCGCGCCCTGCCAGCGATCATTGACGCCAACCTCACGACCATGCTCACGGCCATCGTGCTGATTTACTTCGGCCTCGGTCCCATCAAAGGCTTCGGTACGGTACTGCTGATCGGTATCCTGTGCTCGATGTTTACCGCCATCCTCATGGCTCGCCTGATTACGGAATGGTGGTCGGAGCGCGCGGAATTGAACTACTCTTATCCGTGGTCGGCGAACGTCCTGACAAACGTACAGACCGACTGGATGAGCAAGCGCAAGTACGCCTATATGTTCTCCGGAATACTCACGGTGATTGCCGTCGGCTCTTTCTTCACCCGCGGTTTTGAACTGGGTGTTGACTTCAAAGGCGGTTACTCCTTCAATGTGCAGTTTGATCAATCCATCGGCATTGATAAGGTGCGCAGCGCACTGACGGACGCGTTCGGCGGCACCCCGATCGTGAAGGCGGTCAGCACGGAAAATACCTATAATATTACAACTTCCTACCTGATAGACGATACCAGCCCGAATGTCATGGAGCAAGTGGTTGGCACCATGCACAAAGGCCTTCAAAACGCCGGCATCACCACCGACCTGGAAAACTTCAGCAGTACCGACGGACGGGGCACGCACATCGTGTCCTCCAGCCAGGTAGGGCCTACCGTCGCCGACGATATCCGCAACTCCTCGTTCCTGGCAGGTGTATGGGCGCTTATCGGCATCTTCCTGTACCTCCTGATCCGCTTCCGCCGCTGGCAGTTCTCCATCGGCGCCGTACTCGCCTTGGCGCACGACGTAATCATCACGCTTGGCCTCTTCTCGCTCCTGCACGGCCTCGTGCCCTTCTCGCTGGAAATTGACCAGGCCATCATCGCCTGTATC
>JBEIDF010000057.1:0-19245 GCA_040383605.1 Lewinellaceae bacterium | reverse complement strand
TAAAATTATATTTCTCGCTAATATGAAAGTCTTTTCCAGCCAACCTTCGTTCCTTTTTTTCGCCGTAATTAGTCCCATTACGCCTGCAAAAAGCGCCTTGTCTGGCTAAAAAATCCTTTTCATATTAGCAGAGAATATAATCTTAGACATGCTCTCTTAACATAACGATGCTATGAACGTAAAAACAATGGCCGAATACGCCGCCGCAGGCGAAGCGCCTGATATCTTGTTCTGGGTGGGTTGCGCAGGCTCCTACGACGCGCGCGCCCAAAAAGTAACCCGGGCAATGTGCGAAATCCTCGAACATGCCGGTATCCGCTACGCCATCCTCGGCAACGAAGAACGCTGCACAGGCGATCCCGCCCGCCGAGCCGGCAATGAATTCCTCTTCCAAATGACGGCAATGATGAATGTGGAAACTCTGAATATGTATGGGGTGCAAAAAATCGTCGCCGCCTGCCCACACTGTTTTAATACGCTAAAAAATGAGTATCCCGCGCTGGGCGGCCATTATGACGTGATCCATCATACGCAATTGCTGCAGGACTTGATCCAACAAGGCAGGCTGAAGCTGCAGGGTGGCGGTGAATTCAAAGGTAAACGCATTACGTACCACGACTCCTGCTACCTTGGCCGCGCCAATGGCGTGTACGAAGCGCCCCGCGCCGTCCTCGAAACCCTGGATGCCGATCTCGTGGAAATGAAACGTTCCCGCGCCAACGGCCTCTGCTGCGGCGCCGGCGGCGCACAAATGTGGAAAGAAGACGAGCCCGGTAATAAACGAATCAACATGGAACGCGTCGAAGAAGCGTTGGATACGCAAGCAGCGGCAATTGTCGCAAACTGCCCCTTCTGCATTACCATGCTGCAAGACGGCGTGACGGCCAAAGAACGAACCGACGACGTGAAAGTGTATGACCTTTCCGAAATGATCCTGAATAATATCGTCCGCTCATGATACCAAGCATGGAAACCGCCAACCTGCGCCCGCGACTCGCCGGCGCAGCCTCCTATCATCCGCAATCCCGGCTGTGGATTTATATCGCCGACCGCCCGCTAACCGAAGCAGAAAGCAGTTTTGCTCAGGAAAACCTGTCGGAATTTACCCGTCAGTGGACTTCCCACAACCGTCAGCTCAAAGCAGAAGCGGAGCTGTACCAACGGCGGATCGTGATCCTCCTGGCCGACGAACACCTCGCCGATGCCAGCGGCTGCTCGATTGACAAATCCGTCCATTTCCTGGAATCCCTGGGAAAAGAACTCCGGGTTGACTTCTTCGACCGCATGCAATTTGCCTGGATTGACCATGCCGGTACGATGCAGGTGTCCAATCGCCGGGAATTTCAACGGCTGCTACAGGAAGGCATCATCACCCCCGAGACCCTGGTGGTCAACACGCTGGCGGATACCCGCGCGGAAATAGCGGATAATTGGTTGCTGCCGTACAAGGGGTCGTGGGTAGAGCGGGTCGTGGGGTAGGATCCGCATTCCGCATTCCCCAATCTGAAATCAAAACCGCGTTACCACCGCCACCGGCCTCTTCACCCGATACACCCGACCTCCCGGTTCGAAAAACTCCGCAAGAATCGCGTAAATACCCGGACGAATCCGCTGCCCGTCCTCCGCCTCGCCATCCCAACGCAGGACGCCCTCGGAGCCGGTCAGGGATTGGCGAACCATGCGCCGCACCGGCGTCCCCGCCGCATCATACACCACAACAGTAGCCGCAAATCCCGGCCCGGGCAAGCGGTACCGCATCTCCAAAAAATCCTCATACCCATCGCCGTCGGGCGATAACCGATCGCGCAATAAAACAAGGATGGCTTCGCCCACGCTACTGACGGATCCAAGCTGCGAATTGGGTCTGGTCGGCGTCCCGGCCGGGCCGCCGACCAGACCGGCCGCAGAAGTCCAATTCCCAACCTCGTTGGTCGGCCCATCCGGACGAATACGCTCCAATGCCACGCCCTCGCGGTCGGCGCTCGACAAAAAAGGATTGTGCCAATCAGCGCGGTACTGGAAAGAATCCAGGGTGACAGTCTGGCTGCCGTCCGACCAGTACAAGGTAACATTGCCTTCGTTGTCGTCTAAGGTCGGCAGATTCGTTTGCAGGAGATAGTCGGCCCGAACATCCGGATAGCGACGCAGAATATCAGCCGGGTTTTCGGTCAGTACGATATATTGGCCGGGCAAAAACAAACGCTGCAACCCGATCTGTTCGACCTCCGTACCCTCAAAAAAGTTCGCTACAAAAAAATTCCGCCAGTCAAATATCCGATTGCTTCGATTGTAGCACTCAAGGTACCGCGCGCCGCCGGTGGCCGGATTAAACAAGACTTCATTGATCACAATGTCCTGCGCAAGGGGCGTCTCCGGCATGCCAATCAGCACGGTATCCTGGGCGCCTGCCGAATTTCCACCGCAGTCAACCAACTGCGGAAGCACGGAAACCTGGTACACCTGTCCGCGCTGCATGGATTCACCGAGCGTCAGCAGTACGGCAGCCCGATTGCCCGGAACCGGCGCCGCGCTCAAAACCGCAAGGAAAGGCTCGATCCGGTAGGCCGTGGGATCGGCGGCAGCGACGACGTCCAAACCCTCCGAAAATTGCAGCGATAAAGTCTGCGTATCGCGCGGAAAGGCCGACAACAACCGGGGAGGGTCTATGTCTGGCACATCCAGGAAGGCGGCGTTTTGCACCCCGGGCGTTCCGCCGGGCAAGACCGGGCAGGAGGCCCAATTCGATGGGCCCAGGCAAGGCGCCAAAGGATTGATACGCTCCAAAGACCAGCCGCCGAGTCGCTTGTCGGCCGCAGCATGCCAGTCCAAATCATACAACACCTGATCTATCACCCGCCCGTCCGCCGTGGAGAGTACGAGTTGCTCGCCCTCGTTGTTCAACCCGGGAAATGAACTCATAGCCGCTACATTCGGCGCCGCTGCGCCCAGCGCAGCCGCACCCGCGGGCGCGCACAGGACGACATAGCCGCCCGGATACAGCAACCCCTCCGGCAAGAGCAAGGGCGTACCGCCGTCCGACAGCCGGAGATCGCCCATCTGGATAATTTTTCCGGAACGGTTGTATAGTTCCAGCCATTCGACCTCCGGAAGGCTGACAGCCGGCGAGGGATCGGCCATGATTTCATTGATTAAGACATCAAATTCGCCAGGCGTCTCCATCCGCGTGTAAGAAAAAGCCGCCGTCTGCAGCCCGCCGGTGTTACCCGACGTATCGGCAATGCCGGTGCACTCCAGCAGATAATTTCCCGTACTGAGCGGCGAGGCGAGTTCCAGTAACACGGTACGCTGGTCGGCTTGCAGGACGGCTGAATCAGGCGCTCCGAAACCCGGAATATGGTAATTGGCGCGCATCGTGGCCACCCCAGGCGCCAGGGCTTCATCAAACTGGACGCGCAACGCCTGCGAATCCGCTGCAACTACCTGCTGCAACACAGGCGGCTGCGCGTCGGGCAAGTCGGGCAGGATCGTCAGGTTGTCAAAGAAAAACTTATCCGTCCGGGTAGCCGTATATACGCATTGAAGGCCAAAAAAGTGATCGGTACCAGGCAAATAAGCCGTATCGCGCACCGAAAACTGCCCCTTAAATGATTCGCCCGGCGCGGCAATCTCGGCCGTCCAATCGCCGGTGGCGCTGCGCCGGACGCGCAGCCGGATATCCACTGGTTCGCCGGCAACCGCGCCGGAAGGCCCGACGGCCACGAGGCTCCGCGCGCCGGCGTCCTGCCGAAAAAAACGCAAGGCATCCAGGCTGCCGTTTTCCCCGATTTCGAGCAGATAACCGCCGGCAGTCGCCAGGTCTGCCTGATCCGCTAAAAGATAAATGCGCAAAAAATTGGAAGCCGAAGGCGCAAAGGCCAGCCGAAGGTCCAGCATCCAAACCGCCGAATCGGGGATATGCCCTTGTACGACCAGTTGCGAACTGCCGCCGGTCGGGGCCAGCAATTGCAACATACCGGCTGAATTGACAATGAAATTGGCGGAATCGCCCATCCAGGTCGGATTTTGGGTAAAATTTCCATCGGAGAAATCATCGGCAATCTGGGCATTCAGAAGCCCGGAAAAAAGTAAAAAATAAAAAAACAGCAGATGTTTTATCGTGTCCATACGGTAAATGGATTTGTTTGAAAGGAATCGTGCAAATGACGGTATAAGGCTTGAATTTGCGAACTTTGCCCCCATGTTTGGACGAATCCTTCTATATTTCTGCCTGATTCTGCTGCTCAGCTGCTCCAATAGCAACTTTAAGCCGGATTTGATCGTCACGCGCACCCAAGCCGTGCTGCTGGAAACCCCGGGCACGAACGGGAAGGAAATTTGCGCCCTGCCGAAAGGCGAAAAATTGCGGCAACTCGATGGCGTGAGCAATTTTTTTACCCCGTTGGCATTGGAAGGCGCCTATGTCGAGGCCCCTTGGATCCGGGTGCAAACCCGCGACGGACGCCGCGGCTGGGTGTACGCGCTGAACACAATGCCGCGGAACGGAGATCGGCAAGCCTGGCTGTTGCGCCAGCAACTGCAGTCGGTGCTGGGCGCGGATTTCATGAAACGCTATCTGCCTTGGCGTGCATCGTTTGAGAACCTGTCTCGCGCGCCCGGCACGGCAGCATGGTACCGCGAAACCCTGCAAGTCCGCGCCGCATTGGAGGCCGCAAAGAGAAACAGGCCGGAACAGCACGAAGCCAATTACCGCCCCGGGCTTGATTGGCTGCCCGGACTATTTCCCGGTATGGCCTTCGAGTGGCGACAAGACGAATATCTTCCGATTCCAAGGATAGATTACGGATTTTTCAGCCGCTTGGCAAGCGAAAAACGGGACGCCCAGGCGACCCGCTATTTCGCTTTCTGCATTTCAATTTTTCCAAAAGATTCCATCGAATCGGCTTTCCCGATCTGGAAAATGCCGCTCTCTGAGCGCAGGCGCTGCAGCAGCCTGGGCGCCGGCGCGCACCTGCAAGCGCTGCAGACAATTGACAGCCTCCTGCCACAGACGCCGGCTTTCCGGGCGGAACTGCTGCAATGGAAGGATTTGATTGTAGAGGATATTGTTGGGAAAGAGACTGTTTTTTGGCATGCCGCCGAGCCAATCCGACAGGAACTGGACCAAATCCGCGCCGCCGCCCTTACCTGCCTGCAGGAACGGGATGTCATCGCCCTGCAAGCACGTCAGCGTCAATTTGAGGCGCCAGAAGCCAATGGCTTAAGGACCGATTTGCGCAGCGGCCGGTTTCCAATATTCGAAGGCGGCGGAAACTAAACCCGCCTTGAATTGTTTATTTCGCATGTCCACGTCATCAAAACCGGCAAATCTCCCGCGACTCATCGGCGCGGGACTCAATGGATTGGCTGAAATCGCCCCGATGGCAGCCGGCCAACTTGCATTCGACTTATTTGGCAAGCCGCGTCCGCGCAAACCCAAACCGGAAGAAACGCAGTTTCTGGCCACGGCTGATTTTCACTATGAAAACCTGAACAACAGAAAAATTGCACTGTACCACTGGGGCTTTCGGGGGCCGCTTGTTTTGCTGGCCCACGGGTGGGAAAGCCACGCCGGGCGCTGGCGCAAACTGGCCTCGCCGCTGGTGCAGGCAGGCTATCAGGTACTCGCGCTGGACGCACCGGCGCACGGCCGATCAGACGGCCGCCGATTCACCATGCTGCACTATGCCGAGGTCTTGCAGACGCTTTTCCATCGCTTCGGCCCCGTGCACGCCCTCATCGCGCACTCCGTTGGCGGCTCCGCAGCTATCTGGGCGATGGCGCAGGTCGAACCCGCCCTGCGCCCGCAAAAAGCCGTTGTGCTGGCCGCTTTCAGCGAACTGGAGATCGTGCTACACAATGCGCGACAAATGATTGGGGCGAGCCCAAAATTAGCGGCGGCATTTGATCGTTATGTGATACATCGTTTTGGCAACCCGCCCGCGTATTTTTCCCTGGCCAAGGCCTCGGTGCAACTCGCGGAAGTCCAAGGGCTGCTTATCCACGACCGGGAAGACCGCGTGACGCCTTTTGAAGAGAGCTTGCGCCTGAAGCAGAGCTGGCCCGGCGCACAGCTGATTCCAACAAATGGCTTTGGCCATGGCCTCACGGCGCCCCCAGTCTGGGAAATGATTTTGGATTTTGTGAAGACAGACTCCTACATTTGCCTTTCTAAATAGCCAAATATTTATCCGAACTGCGTTTATCTAAAAACATGGCTTTATCTCCGCTCGAAAGTCAGGACATTCGCCGCTTAGGCAGCAACCTGGAACTCCTCGCCCAGCAGGTCGTGGAGGGTTTTATCGTTGGCTTGCACCGCAGCCCCTTTCACGGGTTTTCGGTGGAATTTGCCGAACACCGCCTGTACAATCAAGGGGAAAGTACCCGGGATATAGACTGGAAGGTGTACGCCCGCACAGACAAACTGTTTGTGAAAAAATTTGAAGAGGAAACCAACCTGCGGTGCCAAATTGTGGTGGACGCCTCCTCCACCATGTATTTCCCCTGGGATGAAAAACAACCGGGCAAATACAAATACGAAAACAAACTGTGCTTTGCCGCACAATCGGCCGCCGTGCTGATGAACGCACTCAAACGGCAACGAGACGCTTTCGGACTTACGGTTTTTGACCGCGATATCCGAATCAATACCGCCTGCAAATCCACAACCCAGCATTATCGGCAGCTGCTCAGCCATCTGACCGACTATATCGAAAACCCCAAACTCAACCAGGCCACCGACCTCGCAGCCTGCCTGCACCAGGTGGCAGACGCCGTCCATCGCCGTTCGCTGATCGTAGTTTTCACCGATGTGATGGAAGGCGCAGAGGAGGCTGATCGGCTGTTCTCCGCACTACAACACCTCCGCCACAACAAACACGAGGTGATTCTTTTCCACGTGACGGATAAACAGAAGGAGTTGGATTTTGAATTTGAAAACAGGCCATATATCTTTATTGATATGGAAACGGCGGAGGAAGTTCGGCTTCAACCCAACCAAATCAAAGAATTTTATACCAAACAGGTGCATGCCTTTACGGAAAACCTGAAAATGCGCTGTCTTCAGTACAAAATTGATTTTGTGGAAGCAGACATTAATAAGGGGTTCTTTCCGGTACTGCAAACCTGGATCGCTAAAAGAAAAAAAATGGGGTAAGGCCCCCGAAATACGCGTATGCCAATCCAACTATCCGCCATCCCCACCACCGCGCCAAAAGGCTGGGATAAAGACGAGACCGAAAAGAAAACTAAAAAACTGGTGCAACGGCTCGGACAATTGCAGGAATTGCTATACGCCGAACAAAAACACGCCCTGCTGGTCATTTTGCAGGGAATGGACGGATCAGGAAAAGACGGGGCAGTACACCGCGTTTTCAACGATTGCCGCATTACGGGACTGCAAATTTCCGCCTTTAAAAAACCGACCGAAGAAGAGTTTGCCCATGATTTTTTGTGGCGAATCCATAAAAATGCCCCCGCAAAAGGCATGATTGGTATTTTCAACCGCAGCCACTACGAAGATATTCTCATACAACGGGTGCACGGCTGGATTGACCTGCGCCGCGTAGAACAACGCATGCAGGCAATCAACGCCTTCGAGTCGCTGCTGCACACCGAAAATAATACCCACATCCTCAAATTTTACCTGCATATCTCCAAAGCAGAGCAGGAAAAGCAACTGCGCGAACGCATGGAGGAAAAAGATAAAATGTGGAAGCACAACCCGGGCGACTGGAAAGAGCGCGAACACTGGGACGCCTACATGGAAGCATACGCGTACGCTTTCGAAAACAGCGCGATTCCCTGGCATGTCTGCCCGGTAGACGACCGGTGGTACCGCGATTATTTCATCGCACACAAAATCGTAGAAACCTTGGAAGCCCTCAATATGCAGTATCCGGCCACGGTACCGGCGGATCAATAAGCGCGCGCTCAGAGCGTGTCTAAAATTATATTTTCCGCTAATATGAAAAGGATTTTTTAGCCAGACAAGTCGCTTTTTGCAGTCGTAATAGGACTAATTACGGCGAAAAAAGGAATGAAGTATGGCTGAAAAAGACTTTCATATTAGCGAGAAATCTACTTTTAGACATGCGCTTATAAGTCAATTAACCGAAAGCGCACGTAGGCTTGCACGCCAATAGACGTCATGCGGGACTCCCGGCTCAACTGCGGCGTCAAGTCTAACTCGCCATACAAGTCCACCCCTACGGTAATTCGCTGTGTATCCCCAAAAACCCTTCCAATGCCACCGCGAAGGATAAACAAATGCCCGCGCGGCCGTCCCAAGGGCTCTTTCGGATCGAAATAAGTAGCAATCAACTCGCGGGCGTCGCGGTTGCCGATACTATTTACCAGCGTAGAAGAACCGAAACCATAGTCCTGCACAAATTTATAGCCGCCTAAAAAAGTGGCGTAATAAACGCTGTCGTAGGTAAAAAAGGTTTTCCCTACGCCGCCGCTCACACCGATCATCATTTTTTGATAACTCGACGGCGAACTCATGAGCTCGCCCATTAAAAACAACGGCAACTCGCCATACGTGACCAGGGTGGAAAAACCGAAACGGGGTTGCGTATATTTGTCCCGAATCTCAAAATCATCGGCAAAATCACCCCAAGTGTAATCATCGTCATGCGTTAACTCCACCGTTTTATACAGATTGTACAAGGTGGTTGTCTCAAACCGGGTATTGTGATACAGCCGGGACATGCCTACATTCATACCCAAATCTACTTTGAGACCTTTCTGAGCATAAATAGGCAGTGCAAATACAGCGGCAACAAAGAAAAAAAGGAGTCGTTTTTGGTACATAAAGAACAATTTGATGAACAGTGTATGCTCAACTGGCTACTTGATTGATTAAAACGAATACCATGACAAACTTAGCGTGGAAAAGTGTATTTTTTTTCGATTTTATTTATTCTGCCAAAAAACACCCGATTTTCGCCAAATTTTAGTCATAAAAACAACACGGCCCGCGCATTTAGAACACTAATGCTGTTGTTGTTGTTCTTGAAATTGATATGGAAAAGGTTCGAATTGATAAATGGCTCTGGTCAGTACGGATCTTCAAGAGCCGGACGATCGCAACAGACGCCTGCAAGGCCGGCCGGGTCAAGATAGCCGGCGAAGCGGTCAAACCTTCTTATTTGCTCAGCCGGGGTGAGGTCGTGACGGTAAAAAAGGAGGGTTTCAACTTTCAGTTCCAAGCGCTCGATCTGATCGAAAAGCGCGTCGGCGCCCCGCTTGCCGTAGCCTGTTACCTGGATATAACGCCGGAAGAAGAACGCAACAAGTACAATACCTGGTTTTTGAACGGTATGCCGGCTGCTGAAAAAAGAGAAAAGGGCGCCGGGCGTCCCACGAAAAAGGAGCGCCGGGAATTGGACGATTTCAAGGAAATTAGCTGACCGAATCTATTTAGACGGACTACAGCAATCCGAAAATTTTGGCGTATTTCAACATCTCACCCGGATTGGATATCCGAAGCTGCCCCATCATCATAGCCATCATGGGGTTCATGTCTTTGGTTATCAATTTGCTGAACGACTCCGAACTGGTCGTTACCCGGCATATTGCCTCCCCATGCAGCCCCTCCAGGACGCTAAGGTCACCGTCCTCTACCTGCACCGTGTAGTGCCCCGATCCGTCCACTTCAAAGTGGAACACCGTGAAATGCCCTTCCAATACAACCCGCTCGGTTTTTTCCGGCAGGGAAAACAAATATTCGCGTGGATCAATCATTTTTATAAAAAATTAACCTGCAGTGAATCTGGTAATCCTGGCATAGGCCTTACCTTCGCTCAAAGATAAGTACTATTCGCGTATAACTGTGAAAAATGGCATGAACTCTTTCCCCACCTCCGGCATTTTTGCCGCTATCATTCTGCTTTTCAATATCTTACACTGGCGCTGCGGAGGCGGTTCCGATCCGGGGCAGGCGGTTGTTGCGCCGGCTGATTTCGACTGGCAAGGGCATCGTGGCTGCCGGGGCTTAATGCCGGAAAACAGCATTCCGGGTTTTCTAAAGGCATTGGAATTCTCCCGGGTTCGCACCCTGGAACTCGATCTCGCGGTGTCCAAAGACGGCCAACTAATCGTCAGCCATGAACCTTGGTTTAACCCGGATATCTGCCGCTTGGTGAACGGCGAAGCCATCCAGGACGGCGAGGATTTGCTGATTTACCAGCTGACCGCCGCCCAGCTGCGTGCGTTCGATTGCGGCGGAAATGGAAATGCCAAATACCCGGAACAACAAAAAGTACAGGTTTGGAAACCCACACTGGAAGAAACCGTCGCGGCCGTACGCGAAAAATATCCCGACAAATCCGTCCGCTGGAATCTGGAAATCAAAAGCAACCCGGACTGGGACGGTGTGCGCACGCCGCCGATTGATTCGTTCGCGCATCTAGTCATCCGTGAAATTGAACGCTTAGGCCTCAAAGGACAATGCAATGTGCAATCCTTTGACGTCCGCCCCCTGCAAATCATCCGTAAAATCAGCCCCGACCAAACGCTGGCGCTGCTTATAGAAAATTTGTGGGGCGTAGATGCCAACCTCAACGCCCTCGGTTTTACGCCGGACATCTACAGCCCGTACTATCAGCTGCTCTCCGAGAAAACCATCCGCATCTGCCGGGAAAAAGGCATGAAAATAATCCCCTGGACAGTCAACGATCCGGAGGATATGCGAAAACTCATCCGACTGGGCGTGGACGGGATCATCACGGATTATCCGGATCGAATTCCTATTTAAAGCGGATCGCCCGGACAGGCGCGATATTAGAAACAGCCAGGGAAGGCAACAGGAGAAAAAGAAGTGTGAGTAACAATGCGCCGGCATTGATCGCCAAAAGAGGCCATAACTCCAACCGGACCGGCGCATAAGCAAGGTAATAATCCACCTCATTCAACCGAATCAAGTGAAATTGATCTTGCAACAGGCAAAAGCCAACGCCCAACAAATTGCCCCAAAACATACCGTTGAGCGTAATCAGCGCCGCATGAACCAAAAAAATCTGCCGCACCTTGCCATTGGAGGCGCCCAAGGCCTTCAAAACGCCAATCATCCCGCTCCGCTCCAGCACCAGCACCAGCAGGGCCGTAATCATATTTACAATAGCAACCGCTAACATCAGGCTCAGAATGACCATTTCATTGTAGTCCTGTAAATCCAACCATTCAAATATAGCAGGAAATTTCTCCCGGATACTCACGCTCAAAAGATCGGGCGGCAGAATCTCATTATAGATATACTGGTTATACAACTCTAAATCGCGCAAATCTTCCAGCCACACCTCAAAACCGGCGACCTGATCAGGCGCCCAGCCCAACAGTTCCTGCACGGCGCGGATATCACAAAGTGCGAATTTGCGGTCGTACTCCTCCAGCCCGGTTTTATACATTCCACAGACTTGGAAAATCCGGCGCAGCTGTTCTCCTTCTTTTACAAAATGTACAATAAACTTATCCCCCACGCCCACCTGAAGGCGGTCTGCCGTTTGTTTGCTGATAAGGATTGCGCGGGAAGCGGTGGAATCGCCCAAAGGGATCGTTTTCCCGGCCAGTAAATACGGTTGGAGACGATCCCAATCAAAATCTGATCCGACGCCTTTAAGCAGGATGCCCTCCATGGCAGTTTTTGAACGAATAATACCCGGCTTGTGCGCATAAGCCTGAATATGACGGATTCCGGCCTTTGATTGCCTGGACGCAATCCGACCGGTTTCCCAACCGAAAATGGTTTGCGGTTCCTCATACGTAACAAAACGGATGTCTTCGAGCCCGGGGTAAAATTCCTGATTGCGTTGTATCGGTTTTGGCTCAAATGAGAGAGAATAAGCCGTATCAGAAATATGGATATGCCCCCAAAACTCGAATATTTTCCGGCTGATTTCAAACTTAAATCCGGCTATAAGCGCCGTGGCCGCCACCATGACCGCCACACTCAGGGCTACCGCCACGGTCGCCATGCGAATAATCAGGCGGGAAAAATTTTTCCTGCCCGAAAACGCCAAACGACGCGCTATGAAGTACGGAAAATTCAAATTTCGGGTATTATTTTATTTCGGGCCGTACGTGATTTTTTTGAGGACACCTCCTTTTGAAATGCGCAGGGGCCCTGACAAAGGTACAAGCAATTTTATCCGCGTCATCTTTTGCATGTGAAGATTTTTTGCAACCAAGGCGCTCTTTTAATTGATAAGCGGAAATTCCAAACATGCGCTTAATTTTGCAGCTTACAAGTTTAGACAGCACCGCCCCTTCCATCTATATTCTTAAAGCGCTTCTCGACCTGACTACTATGGATTTTTTATCTGAACTCCGCCATCGAAGCCTCATCCACGATATGACCCCGGGCCTGGAAGAGCACTTGAAAAGCGGCCCCGTGCGCGCATACATCGGGTTTGATCCCACCGCACCTTCGCTCACCATTGGAAATTACGTGCAGATCATGCTGCTCCAACTCCTCCAACGCGCCGGCCACCAGCCGGTGATCCTGATGGGCGGCGCAACTGGCCGGATTGGCGATCCCAGTGGCCGGGACACCGAACGCGACTTAAAATCCTTCGAAGAGCTCGACCGGAACCTGCAGCACCAGATGTGGCAAATGGAAAATTTGCTCGACTTCTCCCCTACCCGATCCAACCACGCCTTGATCGTCAACAACCTGGATTTTTATCGAGAAATGAATGTGCTGGATTTCCTCCGGGATGTCGGCAAGTATCTGACCGTCAATTACATGCTTTCTAAGGAAAGCGTGCAGCGCCGACTGGAAACCGGCATTTCGTTCACGGAATTCAGCTACCAGCTACTACAGGGATACGACTTTGTACTGCTGAACCGCCGCTATGGCGTCACTTTGCAAATGGGCGGCAGCGACCAGTTCGGAAATATCACCGCGGGCGTCGAACTCGCCCGAAAAATAGACGACACCAAACTCTATGCCGTGACCACGCCGCTGCTCACTAAATCCGATGGCACAAAATTCGGCAAAAGTGCGTCCGGCAATATTTGGCTGGATCCCAACCTTACCAGTCCGTACAAATTCTATCAATTTTGGATTAATGCCGACGACCGCGACCTGGGCAAGTACCTGCGTTATTTCTCCCTCAAAGATTTGGCGGAGATCGAAGCCTTGGAGCGGGAAGAATCCGCGCAACAAATTAAACGCATCTTTGCAGAAGAAATCACTACCCGGCTCCACGGAGCAGAGGCGTTCGACGCGGTGCAAGCCGTCTCCAAATTGCTCTTTGACCCCAAGGCAGATCATGAAACGCTGCACAGCCTGAGCCTTGCCGTACTCGATCAAGTGGCAGAGGAAATTCCGGCGCCGGAATTTCCGCGGGCATTGCTTCACAATCCGGTCGGACTAATTGAACTGGCAACGGAGCACACCAGTATCTTCCCGTCGAAGGGCGAGGCAAAAAAAGCGATTCAAAACAACGCCGTATCACTTAATAAGCTAAAGATAAACCAACTAGATGCAACCGTATCTGCCGGCGATTTACTCCACAATCGCTACCTGCTACTGGAAAATGGGAAGAAGAACAAGTATCTGATTCGAGTAGAATAAACTCAGGAGATATTTTCCTCAAAGGCTTTTATATCCTGCTCGATCTTGGCGATCATAGCCGAACAGGCCGTGATGTAACCGCTTTGTGCACTTTCGATTTTGCTTTGGGCCACCGCTATTTCCTGTTGCAAGGCTTGCATTTGCTGCGTCGCCGCCGCAATCTCTTCCTGCAGGCGGGCGATGGCCTGCTCCTTTTCCATTTTGGATTTTTCCAGCTCCCGGATGGTTGCCTCCCGGCCCTGTACCTCTGACTTCACTTTTTCCCGAACCGTCGCCTCAAAATTACTTTTATCTCCGACCACGATATTGCGGTATTGTTCTGCGGTCTGCAGCAAGATTCCTTTTGTCATTCCCTGAATGCGCAGTGCGTCAAAGACCGCTTTCATGCGCGCACGCTCATCCGGAATATGGCGCTCCAGCGAGTCCATCATTTTCCAAAACTCAAAATAATCCGGACCAGGAAAATTGGCTTTTTCGAACAGTTCGGAAAAATGTTTTTCAAATTTACTGATATCCGCCTCCGGTACCGGCGCAACGGGTGGGTTCGCCCGACCGGTTTCGGCAGCCGTGGGCGTCGGTGTATTTAACGCTTGCGTTTTTTGTTCCTCCTCGAGCACCACGAACAAACTGATCGCTTTTCGCAGGAAAGTATTGATTTCGGGCATAGGTTGTGTAATAGTTAGAAATGAGGACGGGAAGACCGTTTGATTTATTCGATACAAGCTTGCACAAAGCGCACGAAGAGCGGGTGTGGGTTCTCTACGGTGCTTTTAAGTTCAGGGTGAAATTGAACGCCAACAAACCAGCGGTGTGTGGTGATTTCCATAATTTCCACCAATCCGGTATCCGGGTTCACCCCAGAGGCCGTCATACCCGCTTTCTCGAACATCTCCAGGTACTTGTTGTTGAATTCCCAGCGGTGGCGGTGTCGCTCGCTGATGGTTTCCTTACTATATGCTTTGAACGCCTGCGTCTTTTTCTTCAGCGCGCAGGTATATGCGCCCAGACGCATCGTACCGCCTTTCTGCGTGTGTCGGGCTTGGTCGGCCATCAGGTCAATCACCGGATTGGGCGTATCCGGATGAACTTCCGTAGAGGCCGGGGCCTGCAAGTTGAGGACGTTTCGGGCGAATTCCACGACTGCGCACTGCATACCCAGGCATATTCCGAAAAATGGCACATTATGCTCCCTTGCGAAGCGGATTGCGGCCAATTTGCCCTCGATTCCGCGTTCGCCGAAACCGGGCGCCACCAATATACCGTGCAGCCCGCCTAGTTTTTTGGAGACATCCTTTTCCCCGCCCTCCAAGTCTTCGGCATGAATTGGCAGCACATGCACCTTGCATTCATTGACAGCTGCAGCATGGACGAAAGATTCGTAAATAGACTTATACGCATCAGGGAGTTCGTTGTATTTACCAACCAGCCCGATTTTCACTTCATGCAGCGGATTTTTCAATCGACCCAGAAACGCCTTCCAGGAGCCCAAATCGGGCTCGCGCCGGTCGTTCAGGTGCAATTTAGAAATCACGACACTATCGAGGCGTTCTTTTGCCAACATAAGCGGCACGTCGTAGATACTGTCTGCATCGTGCGCTTCGATCACCGAGGACATTTCGACGTTGCAAAACAGGGCAAGTTTTCTGCGAATTTCCGTCCCCAGCGGATGTTCCGTCCGACAAGCGAGGATATCTGGTTGCACGCCCAGGCTCAACAATTCCTTCACAGAATGCTGCGTAGGCTTGGTTTTGAGTTCCTTTGCAGCGCGCAAATAAGGTACCAGCGTCAGGTGTATGACCAGGCAGTTATCGCGCCCGAGTTCCCAGCGCAACTGGCGCACCGATTCTACATAAGGGAGCGATTCAATATCCCCGACGGTGCCGCCCAGTTCCGTGATTACGATATCAAATTGGCCTGTTTGGCCAAGCAGGAGCATGCGGCGCTTGATTTCGTCGGTGATGTGCGGGATAATTTGCACTGTTTTTCCCAGGTAATCGCCCGCCCGCTCCTTGTTGATCACGGTCTGATACACCGCGCCAGTGGTGACGTTGTTGGCGCGGGAGGTTGGTGCGTTGAGGAAGCGCTCGTAGTGTCCGAGATCGAGGTCCGTCTCCGCGCCGTCGTCTGTGACGTAGCACTCACCGTGTTCGTACGGGTTGAGCGTACCCGGATCCACGTTGATGTAGGGATCGAACTTTTGGATGGTGACAGAAAATCCGCGGGATTGCAGCAGTTTGGCTAAGGATGCGCAGAGGATGCCTTTCCCTAAAGAAGAGGTTACGCCGCCCGTAACAAAAATATATTTAGTCATAGATAAGTTTGACGCGTTACGGGGTGCAAAGATAGACGTTTACTTGGTAAATCCGGCGCGCTTTGTATCTTTGGCTGAACAAGGCAAATATTTTAATGTTATAGGCAAATGCAAACAGTGCGATTCCGCGATTTAGGCTGCATGGACTACAAGGCAGCCTGGGATTTCCAGACGGCAGTTCATACGCAGTTGGTAGCGGGTAAATTGCAGCGTCGGAACGAACCGGCAGCAACGACAGATCCGCGCCACGAGTTGATTTTTGTGGAACACCCGCCGGTTTTTACTTTGGGAAAAAGTGGTTCCATGGCGCATCTGCTGTTGGACGAATCCGGGCTTGCAGAACGTGGCATTCAATTTTATCCAATAAATCGGGGCGGTGATATTACTTTCCACGGACCCGGACAAATCGTGGGATATCCTATTCTCGACTTGGAATGCTTTTTCACCGATGTACATCGGTACGTCCGAAATTTAGAAGAAATCATCATCCGCACCCTGGCTGATTTTGGCGTCACCGGCGGTCGGATACCCTCCTACACAGGCGTATGGATAGAGATGCCGCCAACGCGCGCGATTACAAGCGCAGACGCTGCATTTTTTTCCCAAAAACGAAAGATTTGTGCGATTGGCGTACATTTAAGTCGTTGGGTTAGCTTGCACGGATTTGCGTTTAACATCAATACCGACCTTCGGTATTTCGATTATATCGTTCCTTGCGGCATCCGCGACGGGGACAAGAATGTGACTTCGTTGGCCCGCGAACTGGGACGTTTTGTGGAACCTGAATCAGTAAAATCGCGATTAAAAATTCATTTTGCAGATCTGTTTTCCTGCCATCTGCAGGATGTGGTTCCGCAAGCAATACCTGTGCACCATGAATAACACCTCCATTTTGGCAGCGGACACCCCGCCCTGGAAACAAGCCCTTGCCATCGCCTCTGGTGCGCTCGCGATTATGCTGTTGGCCTTCTTACTGACGATTTCCGGTCTGTATGCGCAAGATTCGCTGTTCGCATGGTCTATCGCATCCGCATTTTTATTACTCTTTGCGCTGTTCAACAGCCTGCTCAGCCTCAACTCGAAAAAACCCGCGCGGTATTGGGGGCAATCAGTGTACAGTTACATCGGATTGGCGTTGGTCATGAGCCTGGCAGCCTGGTTATTTTCCGGAATCAGCCTGAACAACGCCGGTTATTACAAATTCATTTATCTTGTAGTAACCATCGGATTCATGGTATTCTCCTCCATGGTGAATTTTATGAAAAAAATCGTGCAGTTTGCCGAACGCGAGGAGTGGTCGCAACCGCGCAAACGCCGCCGTTGAAGCCGTTTCAAAAAAGGAAAGATCGTACCCGCGACGTTCGCGCACTGACACAAATTAAAAATTTCCTACATTATGCGTATTCTTTTGATTGTACTGACTTTATCTGCATGCGACGTATCAGGCAACCATGCGATGCGAAGCGCAGCAGTCCCGGGGTCGAACGCGCCGGCATCTGTAGCCGATACGTTGGCGCCACCGCAATACCGCGACGGCCGGTTAGTAAAGTTTGAATTATCCGATGCAGAATGGCGCAAACGCTTAAACGATTTATCGTACAATGTACTGCGCCAAGAAGGCACGGAAAGGGCGTTTAGCGGTGATTTATGGGATAATCACCGGGACGGTACCTACGCGTGCCGCGGTTGTAATTTACCCTTGTTTTCCTCGAAAACAAAATTTGATTCGGGCACCGGATGGCCGTCATTTTACGAGCCAATCACCAAGGATTGTATCAAAGAAGTTGTGGATGTATCCTACGGCATGCGGCGGGTTGAAGTAGAATGCGCGCGCTGTGGCGGCCACCAGGGCCATGTTTTTGAAGACGGCCCCGCGCCTACCGGATTGCGATACTGCATCAACTCCGCAGCATTGCGTTTTGTTCCGACAAAATAAAATTTTGTTCAAATTTTGATTTCTGGCCTACAAATGCCCAATTTTATTTTTACCTGCATTGGATTTTTCGCCGAATTGCCCGCATTCGACTGCAAAATTTGCCTTGTTAAAAATAATTTTTTTTCAGTTTCGCCTCAGAATCAAAATTTGATCAAGCTCTAAACACTTGGAAAGTTATTTCTGCCCCCCCCCGTTTAGACTGTCCGGCGCTGCGCCAGGCTGCGGCGAACTACTGCTACGGGCATCAAATAACATGACGTCTATACGGCCAATACGCGTTTGATTTAAGATATTGGGCAGACCGCCGTAATTGACCTGAAAGAAAGCGCTGGCGGATGTGCCGCCGGCTATTGGCGCGGGTGGTTGCATCACAACCATCTTTGTCAATGTATCCTCCGGATTGAGTACTTGACTAAACCACAATTTTTGATCTCGTCCATATACCAAGACATTCAGCCGCGGGTGATTAGCGATCAATGGAAGCGGATTCGTGATATCGGTTGTAATCAACCAAGCCGATTCCCGCCGGTCGTCTGTATTAGCAAATGTATCCGGGCCACTGAAAGCCTTCACATTACTCTGCATACCGCCAACCAGGATTGGCCCCTCCGCTACATTTTGCGAAGCAGCACCTGAGAACGTGCAGTTGGCAGGCCTTGCCGAAAGTCGCTTGAGAGGAATTGTATAGAAAAACGAACTGGCGCCAAAGGGCGGTACCGCCTCGGAGAATGCGCGCAAAATCAATGCATCTCTTCCTTTTATAGAAACCGGCGCGCCGGCAGCGTCTTTCATATCCACGCGCAACCAAATTTTCTGCCAGTTCATGCGCTTGTTATCCACTATTCCGGTCACGCAGAAAATGCTGTCGCCCTCTATCCAAAAATTGGTGTCCCGGAAAGTGACATCAAAAGTATCTGATTTTTCAGGTAACGGTTCAAGTATACCGATTTGGGGTTCATCCGAGAAGGAATCAGTACAAAAAACGCCTGCAATCCCGATCACCAGGAAAACGAACACAGGGAATAATAATCTGGAAATCATACGATCAAAATATTTTAGTGATGCCGCACGCGAACAAAGTCATCGCATCCGGTTGTTTCGCTCTTCAAAACCGCTGCAAAATTGACAATTATTTAGAAGACCCCCAAGTGAAATCCGAATCAAAAAAAAGCGACTAGCGGTATCCCGCCAGTCGCTTTTTTTTGATATTCGGCAAGAGATGGGGCGTTATCCCGGCATAGGCGCCAAGTTAACACCCCATCTGCTCAATCTGAATATTACTTCGTTTGGATCATCTTGCGCGTTGCGCTGTCCGATCCGGTATCGACTTTGTAGTACAGAACGCCCGTAGCGTTGATCACGTTGCGATCCAGCGTGATGGCATTGTAGCCCTTCGCGAAGTCACCGCGTTGCGTGTAGATC
>JBEIDF010000056.1:0-19355 GCA_040383605.1 Lewinellaceae bacterium | reverse complement strand
GCTTTTCGGATACGCAGCCCTTTCTTGTCAAATGCCTCCCGGAGGCCCTCGATGTGTACGGGCACCACGATGGGCCGGTAACTTTTGATAATATTATCGGTACCCTTTCGGACTGGCGCGTTGGGCGTGGTTGTGCCTTGCGGGAAGGTGATAACCCAGCCGAAAGAAAGCGCTTTTTTGATCTTGATCGGCGCGCTGAGGTCTGCGCCGCCCTGGATATCCTGGCCCGCTCTGCGCCAGTTGCGCTTGATGGTTATCCCGCCGGCATAGGTAAAGAACCGCGGCAACCAGCCGCTCTCCAGCATCGTTTCTGCGGCGGCAATGTAATACGATTTTACGCGCGGCCAGAGCAGGTACACCGGCAGGTTGATGTTTAGAAAATGCCATTTCGTCGCAGAAAAAATATGAAACAACGCGAACACGTCGGCAAAATACGTCTGGTGATTAGAAACGAACAGCACATTTTTGTCCGGCAGATTCTTCAAATGCTCCGCGCCCTCTACTTTCAGCCGGTTAATGATATTCATGCCGGCGTACGTGACCAGTCCGATAAGCAGCATGATCAGGCGTTTAACCAAAAGAATATTTCCAAAAGGATCCTTGATCGGCAGGCGGGCTTTTAATCGGCGGCGGTACATACGCGACGTGGAAAGCAGGCGATTACGGCGGGGGCGGACGGGTTGGTTAGGCATAACAGCAGATTTTTGGCAAGGGGGCGAGTTATGCAAATGACAAAACAGGTATCTTTTAGGATCATCCTAGGTCTAAATGCGGGGCCAAATGTAAGAACTATTCGCGTCTTTCATTTTCACCCGCGTTATTCTTGCTATTTAAAAACACCCCTGTTGCGCGTCGCCTGCCGGATAATTAACATTAACTTAATCATGAAAACGCGCCTGTTCCCCGCGCCTACTTTCTAACTTTGCATCAAATCCGGACATTATGAAAGAAAAGGCTTCGGCAAAAAAAATATTGATCGTGGACGACGAGCCGGACATCCTGGAGTTTCTTCAGTACAACCTGAAAAAAGAGGGATTCGTCGTCGTAACAGCGCAGGATGGCCTGCAGGGCTTGGCTGCCGCCGAACAGCACAAGCCGGATTTGATCTTGCTGGATATCATGATGCCGGAGATGGACGGCGTGGAACTTTGCCGCCAACTCCGGGAAAAAAAGGAGTTTCAGGATACGCCGATCGCTTTTTTGACCGCCCGCGACGAGGATTTTTCCCAGATCACCGCCCTGGATGTCGGCGGCGATGATTACATCACCAAACCGATCAAACCGCGCGTTTTACTCAGCCGCATCAACGCGCTTTTGCGGCGCAGCGACCGCGCGGGCGAGGACGATCCGGAGGTCATCGAGGCGCCGCCGCTGCGCATTGACCGCACCAAAATGATGGTTTACCGCAATGAAGAAAAGATCGAACTGCCCCGGAAAGAATTTGAAATACTCTGGCTCTTGGCGTCCAAACCAGGGCGGGTATTTACCCGGGAGGAGATATTCGACCGGATATGGGGCAGCGAAGTGATCGTAGGAAACCGCACCATTGATGTGCACATTCGCAAGCTGCGCGAGCGACTTGGAGAAAATTTTATCAAAACAATGAAAGGAATCGGATATAAGTTCGATTTTTGAGCATGGTTTTTAAAAATCAAACGCCGCAGCAACTCGCCTTCATGGCGGCTTTCACCACAGCGGCCTCCGTTTCCCTGCTCGCCGCCAGCCTGGATTGGGTCGGCGTGCTTTCCATTTCCTGGAAAGGCATAGCGGCACTTTTTGTGCTGGCGCTGGTTGCCGATTTTACCGCAAATTTCTTTTTCGTCCGATACTTCATCTTCCGGCGCATCAAACTGATCTATAAAATCATCCACCGGCATAAAATGTCGAGCGATTTTAAGGCCGATAAAATCCGGATGAATGAGGATATCCTCGGCCTGGTGGATCGGGAGGTGGAGCAATGGGCGGAGCAGAGCGCGCGCGAATTTGAAGACCTCGAAAAACTGGCCGCCTACCGCCGCCGGTTTATTGGCGACGTGTCGCACGAACTGAAAACGCCAATATTTAATATCCAGGGTTTTATCCATACGCTGCTGGACGGCGCAATCGACGATCCGGAGGTGAATATGAAATACCTGCAACGGGCGGCGCGCAATATCGAACGCCTGCAGGCGATCGTGGAGGATCTGGAAACAATCAACAAGCTCGAGGCCGGGCAAATGATCCTCGAAATGCAGGAGTTTGACATCCGCAGTCTCTGCGACGAGGTGTTCGCCGATATGGAAATAAAAGCCCGGGAAAGAAATATCCGCCTCACGTATAAAGAAGGCGCCAACCAGCACTTCCGCGTCATCGCCGACAAGGAAGCCATCCGGCAGGTACTGATCAATCTGGTGCAGAACTCCATCAAATACGGCCGGGACGGCGGCGTGACCAAACTCAGTTTCTATGACATGGCCACCTTTATCCTGGTGGAAGTCAGCGACAACGGAATAGGGATATCGCCGGAAGACCTGCCGCACGTTTTCGATCGCTTTTTCCGCGTGGACAAACACCGATCGCGCGAAATCGGCGGCACCGGCCTCGGCCTCTCCATCGTCAAGCATATTGTGGAAGCGCACAAGCAGACGATCAACGTGCGAAGCAATGTGGATCAGGGCTCGACATTTGGGTTTACGTTGCGGTTGGCGTAGGGGGTATTTGGGGATTCTTTGCCGATGGCAAAAACAGGCTTCTATTTTGATATTCATGGAAAATTTCGGAGACATACTCCAATTAAACCTTGCGCAATACCGATTTAAATTGTAATTTTGGGCTTTATTTCCAAATTAGCAACTTAAATCGGCATGATACTTGAATTTAGTATAGAAAACTACAAGTCTTTTCGTGAGCGGCAGACCTTTTCGTTAATCCCAGATGAAAGTAAAAACGAAGCGGCTGACCACTTTTTTTCCGTAAACGATAAATACGCTCTGCTCCGCGCCGCTGTGGTTTACGGTGCGAATGCCTCCGGCAAAAGTAACTTTATCGAAGCGCTGGAGGCCTTTCGCAATTTGGTGTTGTTGCCGGCAGATCGGGGGCCGCAGGAGCGTTTTGCAGCGTACGCTCCTTTCCAATTTAGCGATCGAACCTTGGGTGCTCCCAGTATTTTTTCGCTCGATTTTCTCTTGAGTGGCATTCGGTACACCTATACATTGAGTATTTCTGCCGTTGCCGTGTTAAATGAAAGCCTCTATTTCTGCCCACAAGGCAGGGAGGCAAAACTCTTCGCACGCACTGGACAGAAGTATGAATTTGGAGAATACCTCAAAGGGCAACGCGCCGTAGTGGCTGAGTTGACCAATGCGAATCAACTTTTTTTGTCGAAAGGCGCAGGCAACAACATTCCGCAATTAATGGAGGTACATCGTTTTTTCAATGAATCACTCCTGGTGCTTCCATTTGATGATGTACGGGAAGAATATTCGTACTTAGACCTCATCGCTGAGCGCATACGGAAGGCCCAAAAAAACGATCCGTTTCTACGTAATTTTACGGCGCTCCTCAAGAGTTTTGATACCGGAATCCTACATTTTAAGGTGGAAGAATCTGATAACCCTGCGACAAAGTCCAAATACGAAATATTAACCCAGCACCTACATTTTGACCAAAACGACAAAGAGCGAGGCGTCGCCACGTTCTTGCTGGAGTGGGAATCGAAAGGAACGCAAAAATTATTTGTCCTCGGCGGATTATTATTGGAGACGCTCATGCAGGGCCGGATAATGGTAATTGACGAATTCGAACGCAGCCTGCATCCGTTGATTAGTAGTTACTTAATTCAGTTGTTTCACAATCCTGAAATTAACAACCGAGGCGCTCAGTTGGTGCTGGCAACCCATGACACCAATCTTCTAGGCAGCACTGGGTTCCGACGTGATCAGATTTGGATCGTAGAAAAGGATAAGACGGGCGCCTCTACATTGTATTCGCTCTCTGATGTCACTGGTATTATCAAAGGTGCGCCTTATCAATCGTGGTACTTGTCTGGCCGACTTGGCGGAATACCCAGTATTCAGAGTTTGGACTTCGAACTGAACTATACCGGCTATGAAACGCTCTAAGCAAGTACGGAAATCTATTCGACGACGCGTGCTGGTGCTGTGCGAAGGCCAGACGGAAAAGAACTATTTTCAGGCGATCAAAGAGGATGCAGATTACAGGCAGCAGTTAATTGCTGTGCATCCAAGCGTTGTGGTTGCAAAAAATCCTTCACCTGTTCAAATTGTACAGGAAGCGATCGCCTGGGCGCGGAAAGCACGGGAGGAAGGAAATGCGTATGATAAAATATGGGTGGTATTCGATCACGATCATCAACCAAAACGCTTGAGCGCCTACGAACTCGCACGTCGCCAGGGATTTAATATTGGGTTCTCCTCGATCGCTTTTGAAACCTGGTACCTGATGCATTTTGAACAGTCCGCCCGTGCTTATGAAAACGCTGCAGCGCTTTTAGATGCGCTTAGCAAGCACTACCCGGGATATCAGAAAGCCCGGCAAAATGACTTTACCTACCTGAAAATCAATCTTCAGCAGGCAATCAGGAATGCAGCATGGCTACGGAACCAGTTCACGGCATTTGAAAAGCATCCCACCGACCGCAATCCTTGGACGAATATAGATCAACTGGTACTGGATCTGATCGAATCATAGCTTCGCACATGTCAATTCTAACCGCAATTCCAGTCTTTCATGTATTGGTGTGACCCGTCCTAAAATAAGTTTACAGATTAATAATTTATTTTTGTAATACGTTTTTGGGTTGCATTATTCCCCTCATGCCTTGCCTCCTGCTTCGTCTGTAGAAAATCTGACGGCTCTGCTTCCTGGTTGGCAGAAGACGGCAAAGCTTTTTCGAGCTCGCGTACGGCCTGCGGGAACGCAAAGCACGCGAAAAAACAGGCCTGATTTACAGCCGATTGAATAATCCGAACATGGAAATTCTGGAAGACCGCCTGACGCTCTGGGACAAAGCAGAAGCCTGCGCCGCCTTCAAAAGCGGTATGTCGGCGATCACCACCGCTATGATGGAGTTTCTGCAACCCGGCGATCTGTTGCTCTACAGCAACCCGCTTTACGGCGGTACCAGCCATTTCGTGCACCATGTTCTCACCAAATGGGGGTGGAAGTGCGCGGATTCCGCCCGCATGCCACGCTGGAGGAACTCGAACAGATCATCGAATCCTCCGGAAAAAAGACCGGATGGCGATGATTTTTATCGAAACGCCTGCCAACCCAACCAACGACCTGGTGGATATCGCCATGTGCCGCGCGCTCGCAGATCAGTACGGCGCAGCGGATCGAAGAGTAATGATTGCTGTGGACAACACCTATACGGGCTCGCCGCGGCAACATCCGCTCCGGCACGGCGCCGGCCCCATCGCTCAGCTCTGTATAACGCCGACGTTGAATTTTTCCACCGGCGCCTGGTTGGCCGCCGCGATGCCCTGGCTGATCCACAAGCGGGTATCGCGGGGGTCAATAATGGCATCCACCCACAGCCGTGCGGCGGCGTAGTAGGGCGTTGTCTGCTCGTTGTAGCGCTTGCTGGTTTCTTCGAACAAGCGCTTTTCGGCCTCCGGGTCGGGTGCGTGCCCCTTTGATTTGAGCGTCTGTACCTGTATTTGCGTCAGCACTTTGGCCGCCTGTTCGCCGCCCATGACCGCGATTTTGGCGGTTGGCCAGGCCACAATCAGGCGGGGATCGTAGGCTTTTCCGCACATGGCGTAATTGCCGGCGCCATACGAATTGCCGATCACCACGGAGAATTTCGGCACGGTGCTGTTGGCGACCGCATTGACCATTTTTGCGCCGTCTTTGATGATCCCGCCGTGTTCGGAGCGCGTGCCGACCATGAAGCCGGTCACGTCGTGCAAAAATACGAGGGGAATTTTTTTCTGGTTGCAGTTCAGGATAAACCGGGTGGCCTTATCGGCGGAATCGGAGTAGATGACGCCGCCGAATTGAAATTCGCCTTTGGCCGTTTTGACGACCTGGCGGTTATTGGCCACAATGCCCACCGCCCAGCCGTCTATGCGCGCGTAGGCGCACAAGATCGTTTTGCCATAGTGTTCCTTGTATTGTACCAGCTCGCCGCCGTCCACCAGGCGCTGCACCAATTCGATGGTATTGTACGGTTTAGCGGCGTGCTCCGGGAAAATACCCAATAGATCGTCCGGATTGCCGGGCGGCAGTTGGGGCGTTGCCCGGTCGAAACCCGTTTGTTCGGAGCGGCCCATTTTGTCTATTAGTTGCCGCACCGTATCCAGGCAGGTCTGATCGTTGGGCATCTTATAATCCGTGACGCCGCTGATGGCATTGTGGGTATGGGCGCCGCCCAGCGTTTCTTTGTCGGCGTCCTCGCCAATGGCAGCTTTCACCAGGTAAGGGCCTGCGAGAAACACCGAACCGGTGCCCTCTACGATCAGCGCCTCGTCGGACATAATGGGCAGGTACGCGCCGCCGGCCACACAAGCGCCCATGATGGCGGCAATTTGCGGGATGCCGGCAGCAGAGAGCCGGGCGTTGTTGCGGAAAATCCGGCCAAAATGCTCTTTGTCGGGAAATATTTCATCCTGCATCGGCAAGTACACGCCGGCGCTGTCCACTAAATAAATAATAGGCAGGCGGTTTTCCATGGCGATTTCCTGCGCGCGCAGGTTCTTTTTTCCGGTAATCGGAAACCAGGCGCCTGCTTTCACCGTGGCGTCGTTGGCGACGACAATGCACTGCCTGCCGCGCACGTACCCGATGACGACGACAACCCCGCCGGCCGGACAACCGCCGTGTTCCTTGTACAGTTCGTACCCGGCGAAAGCGCCGATTTCCACCCGCGGCGCGCCGGCGTCCAACAGATAGTCAATACGCTCCCGCGCGCCCATTTTGCCCTCCTCGCGGAGTTTTTCCTGCCGTTTTTTACCGCCTCCCTCGTATATAGCCTCTAAACGGCGGTTGAGATTGGAAATGAGGAGCTTGTAGGCGTCGAGGTTTTTTTCAAATTCTGTAACCATCGTTGAATTGTGGATTTAATCAATTGGGGAATTTGGATTGGGGATTGGGGATTTCGGATTGGGGATTGCCAACAAAAAATAACCTACAATCCCAAATCCGCAATCTGAAATCCGCATTCCCACATCAATCTCTGTATCGTTTTATAATATCCTGGTAGGCGTCTATTCGGCGGTCGCGGAAGAAGGGCCAGATTCTCCGAACAGATTCCGTGCGTGTTTTGTTGATATCCACGACCAGATTTTGCGCTTGGTCGGGCGCTGCGCGCGCAAGGATTTCGCCCTGGGGGCCTGCGGCGAAGCTTTGGCCCCAGAATTGGATGCCGTTGGTGGCGCCGCTCCAGTCGGGTTCGTGGCCGGTGCGGTTGACGGCGACGAGGGGCAGGCCGTTGGCGATGGCATGGCCGCGCTGGATCGTGAACCAAGCGTCATACTGCCGGTTTTTTTCGGCCGCTTCGTCTGTGCTTTCCCAGCCGATGGCGGTGGGATAAATCAGGATATCGGCGCCGGCGAGCGCCATGAGGCGGGCGGCTTCCGGGTACCATTGGTCCCAGCAGACGAGCACGCCCAACTTGCCAACGGAGGTTTGGATGGGTTGGAACCCGAGATCGCCGGGGGTGAAATAAAATTTTTCGTAGTAGGCAGGGTCGTCCGGGATGTGCATTTTGCGGTATTTCCCGGCAATCGAGCCGTCCTTTTCGAATACGACGGCGGTATTATGGTAGAGACCCGGGGCGCGTTTTTCGAAAAGCGAGGACACCAGCACGAGGCCGTGCGTTCGGGCTGCCCTGCTGAAGGCTTCGGTATCCGGGCCTGGGATGGGTTCTGCCAGATCAAACATGGCGGTATCTTCGACCTGGCAAAAGTATATGCCGCAGTGCAATTCCTGCAGCACGACCAATTCGGCGCCCTGGCGGGCGCAATCGGCGATGCCTTCGAGCGATCTGCGGATATTGGTGGCTTTGTCGCCTGTGCAGGCATGCTGAACCAAACCTACTTTCATGGAACGATTGTTTTTTCGTTGAAGCCGGCGGTTGTTCCTGCTGCGTACTGCATGGTGACGCAGTGGAGCGATCCGTGCTGCAGGATAAGCGGCCGACAGGGGATGCCGATGATTTCCCGATCCGGGAAAAGCGCCTGCAGGATTTCCAAGGCGGCCTGATCCTGGGGAAGATTGTACGTTGGGACTAACACGGCGCCATTAATAATAAGGAAATTGGCGTAGGTGGCGGGCAGGCGTTCGCCGTCCGGGCCGTAGCAGGCGTCCGGCCAGGGCAGGGGCGCCAGGCGGTAAGGTTTGCCGGACAGCGTTCTGAACGATTGCAATTCCTGCTCCATGGCTTGAAGCGCCTCGAAATGCGCGTCCGCCGGATCGGTGCAGCGCACGTACGCGATCGTATCCGGGCTGCAAAAGCGGGCCAGCGTATCAATATGGGAGTCCGTATCGTCCCCTTCAAGATAGCCGTGGTGCAACCACAGCACCCGTTGGAGACCGAACAGTGTTTTGAGTTGCGCTTCCAGTTCGGCGGCGTCCAGGTGCGGATTGCGGTTGGGCGACAGCAGGCATTCGGCGGTGGCGAGCAGCGTACCCTGGCCGTCGCTTTCAATTCCGCCGCCTTCCAGCACCAGACCGCCGTGCCGCACCGGGCAGGCGAAGGCGTGGGCGTCGCGGAGCCGGGTGGTGATCAGGTTATCTTTATTGGCGGGGAATTTGAGTCCCCAGCCGTTGAACACAAAATTCAGCAGTTCCGGCTGTCCGTCTCGTTCGATGGAGATGGCGCCGTGATCCCTTGCCCAGGAGTCGTTGGACGGGATTTCGAGGATTCGGAGGCGGTTGGGCGGCAGGTGGCCGAGCAGCTGGCGGGCGGCATCGGCGTCCTGTGCGACGACCAGCACCGGTTCGAAGCGGGCGATAGTTTCCGCGATTTGGACGAAGACCGGCAGCACATCCGGCAGCACAGGCCCCCAGTCCGTGTCGGCATGGGGCAGGGTCAGTTGGACGGCGCTTTGCGGTTCCCATTCAGCGGGCAACCGGACCGATTCGGCTGTATTTTGCATCCGGCAAAGATACAGGCGCGCGGGTGTAAATCAGCATGCTGAAATAATATTTTGAAACAGGGGGAGCAGGCTCCCGGCCGTTTGCGCAAAACAGCCTGCAAACAAGGTAATTTTGTTCGGTTTGCACTCTTTTATAAAAAATTTCAAAAAAGCTTTTGTTTGTTTTTCCAATGAATCACTACCTTAGCAGCGCCTTAACATCAGAGGGTCGTTAACAGGAGCGGCCCGCCAACCAGCGTCCTCGCCAAATAAAATCCTGATTGCGCTGCCAGTCGCAGAGACTTGGCGAGCACTTCTTTGTTAATCCACCTTATTAGAGTGAATTATTCATTACGATAATTTTCATTCATTTACTTTAACTAAATTTAAATTTTGTATGAAGCTTTTGCACACCCTTACCAAGTGCGGCTTTGTGTTGGCAGCGTTGGTGCTGTTCAGCAACGCTGCCTTGGCGCAACGCACTGTGAAAGGCAAAGTCACCGATTCAGAGTCCGGCGAGGCGCTGATCGGTGCGACCGTTGTTGTTGTTGGCACCTCGCGGGGCGCCACGACGAACGTTGACGGCGCCTACTCAGTGGAAGTGCCCGCAGGCGCCACCCAACTTCGCTTTGCCTACACAGGCTACGCGGAGCAAGTGGTTGACCTGGGTACCTCAAACATGGTTGACATCGCCCTGAAGCCCGGCACGGTGCTGGACGAGGTGGTGGTTGTCGGCTACGGTACTTTGAAAGCAAAAGAAGTCACCAGCTCCATCGTATCGGTGAAGGCGGAGGACTTCAACCGGGGCAACGTAACCAGCCCCGCCCAGTTGATTCAAGGTAAGATTGCCGGCGTAACGATCGCCCGCCCGGGTTCTGACCCGAACGGCGAGTTCGCGATCCGCCTCCGCGGTCTGTCCTCGATCTCCTCGGGTACTTCGCCGCTGATCGTTGTGGACGGCGTTCCGGGCGTGAGCCTGAACCTGGTAGATCCGAACGACATCGCGTCTATTGACGTGTTGAAAGACGGTTCCTCCGCCGCTATCTACGGCACGCGCGCATCCTCCGGCGTTATCCTGATCACCACGAAGAAAGGCCAGTCGGGCGTAACCCGCGCCGAATACAACGGCTTCGTGGCATTCGATCAGATCGCGCGCCGGTATGAGACGCTCAACGCCTCCGATTTCACCCGCCTGGGCGGTGTGGATCTGTCGCCGGGCGAAGACATTGACACCGACTGGATGGACGAGATTTCCCAGACGGGCACCTCGAACGTGCACAACCTGAGCATCTCCGGCGGCGCCGGTCGCGGTTCTTTCCGCGCTTCGTTCAACTACCGCGACGTTGCGGGCATCCTTCGCACGACGGGCCTGACGCAGTACAACGGTAGCCTGAGCTTTACGCAAAAGGTGCTGAACGATCGCCTGTCCATTGACGGTAACTTGTTCCTGACCTCCCGCGACGCCGAGTACGGCTTCCCCGAGGCGTTCCGCTATGCCGTGGTGAACAACCCAACGGCCGGCGTGCGCGACGAGGCCGCAGAGTACACGCGCTTCGGCGGGTATGTCGAAAAAGACCTGTTCGACTACTTCAACCCGGTCGCTATGATCGAGCAAAACTTCAACCGCGGTAAAGTAAACCGCATGCTCGGTAACGTCCGCCTGACGTACGACCTGATGTCTAACTGGAATGTTGCGTTGAACCTGAGCCAAGAGCGCACCAGCGACAACTACAGCCAGTTCTACAGCAAGCAAAGCAAATTCCGCGGCTTTGGCCGGAACGGCGCCGGTGTGCGCGGGGTAAACAACAACCTCACCAACCTGCTCGAACTCCAGTCGGAATACAGCATTGACCTCGGCAACAACAGCAGCCTCCGCCTGCTCGGCGGCTACTCGTACCAGGACTTCCAGTACGACGGCATGCGCGTGGACGCCGGTAACATTCTGACGAATGTGCTGGAAAACAACAACCTGCTCGCATTCCAGGAAGTACTCCGCGGCTTGGCCAACGTATCCAGCTATCGCGGCGAAAACACGTTGGTCGCTTTCTTCGGTCGCGCCCAACTCAATATCAACGACACGTGGTTCGGTCAAGTCGGTCTGCGCCGCGAAGGTTCCACCCGCTTCGGTGAAAACAACCGCTGGGGTACCTTCCCGTGGGTGAGCGCCGGTGTGAACCTGGAGAAACTGGTGGATCTGCCGTCGGTAGATCAACTGAAACTGCGCGTAGGTTACGGTGTAACGGGTAACCAACCCAACCAAAACGGTCTGTCCAAACTGCAGTTCCTCCCCGGCTCTTCTTTCTACTTCAACGGCAATTATGTGCCGAGCTACGGTCCTTCGCAAAACCCGAACCCGGATCTGAAATGGGAAGAAAAGGGTGAATTTGACTTAGGTGTGGACTTCGCGTTGATGGACTACAAAGTTACGGGTTCGTTGGACTTTTACCAGCGCACAACGAATGACCTGCTTCTCTTCTTCGGCGTACCGCAACCGCCGAATCTTGCAGGCCGTACCTGGCAGAATATCGCCTCCTTCAAATCCACCGGCTTCGAAGCGGCTGTGAACCTGAACAATCTCGTCAACAAAGATAACTTCAAGTGGACGCCCAGCTTCGTATTCTCGACGTACAATGTGAAACTGACCGACCTGGGCCGCGCAGATACCGTTGCTTCCGCAAACGTAGGCGCACCCGGTCAAAACGACGTATTCTATACGATCCTGTACAACGGCGCAGACCTCGGCACGCTCTGGGGCCCCGTCCGCGAAGGTGTAAACCCGGACGGCTCGATTACCTATAAGGATATTGACGGCGATGGCCAGATCAACCGCGAGGTATTCAGCAAAGACCAAACCGCAATCGGTAACGGTATCCCGGCGTTCGAACTGAGCATGAACAACAACTTTACCTTTGGTAACTTTGATTTGAACTTTTTGTTACGCGGCGTGTTTGGCCATGATCTCGCCAATGAGTACCGCGTATTCTACGAAAACCTGGACCCGACAGCTGCAACCTGGAATAAGGTGAACACCAAGTACTTCGACGAAAACGTCAAAGCGCAAAACCGCTTCGACGACACGCACGTTGAAAAGGCTACGTTCCTCCGCTTGGACAACGCCACGCTTGGCTACAACTTCAAACTGGGCTCTGGCAGCTGGTTTAACAAAGCCCGTGTGTACGTGAGCGGCCAAAACCTGTTCACGCTGACCGGCTACACCGGCGTAGATCCCGAACCGCGCCTCGCCGACGCAGGCTCTTCCGACAACGGAGGCTTCGCAGGCGGAAATGACCCGCTGGCTATCGGTATTGACCGTCGTACAACCTACTTCTTGGCGCGCACGATTTCGATCGGCGTTAATTTTGGTTTCTAAGGTTTTACCTAAACAGTTTAAACGACACTATTTAAATTATGAAAAATTTATCCCTGTTCGTAAAGCTGCTCCTTCCAGCACTTTTCGTACTTTCTTTCAACAACTCCTGCACAAACCTCGATGAGAAGCTCTATGACGTGCTCACCGAGGAGACCTTCCTGAAGACGGAAGAGGAGTTCATCGCAGCGCTCGGCGCGGCGTACACCAGCCTGTACGGCATCGGTAACCACGGCGGCTACCACTCAGTCCAGGAAGTTTCTTCCGACGAGGTGATGATCCCGCAACGCGGAGGTGACTGGGGCGACGGCGGCCAATGGCTCAACGCACACCGCCACGAGTACAAGCCGAACGACCCGAACATCAACAACTCTTGGGGCTTCCTCTTTGCCGGTGTAAACACCTGCAACCGCCTCATCTTCCAGTTCGAAACACTGAAAGACAGCGGTAAGGCAGATCCCTTACTCGCTGACAAGTTCATCGCCGAACTGCGTACGCTCCGCGCCCTGTACTACTACTGGCTGCTGGATACCTTCGGCAATGTACCCATCGTGGACGAGTTCAACGTGCCGGCTGACTTCCTGCCCGCTACGCGCTCCCGCGCCGATGTGTACGCTTTCGTAGAAAAAGAACTCAACGAAGCCGTACCAAAACTCGACACAAAAGTAGATGGCACCACCTACGGCCGTATGAGCTACTACGTGGGTAAGGCAATCCAAGCGAAACTGTACCTGAATGCGCAAGTGTACACCGGTACCGCCCAGTGGGATAAGTGCATCGCTGCTTGCGATGAAATTATCGGCTCGGGCAAGTACCAAATTGAAGCCACCTACCGCAGCAACTTCGTAACGGAAAACCAATCCAGTAAGGAGATCATCCTTGCGGTTCCGTACGACCAAGTGTTTGCACGCGGCTTCAACCTCGCGCAAATGACGCTGCACTACGGCTCGCAGGCTACGTTCGATCTCCGCGATCAACCCTGGAACGGCTACTGCTCGCTCCAGGAGTTCTACGAGAAGCACGACGCCTCTGATTCCCGTATCATCAACTTTGTAAAAGGCCCGCAGTTCGCTTCCGACGGTATCACGCCGATCATTGACGCTTCCGCTGAAGCCAATGACCCGGATGGCCCGCAGCTGAACTTCACGCCGGCGATCAACGAACACTTCCCGAATGCACTCCGCCAAGCCGGTGTGCGTATCGGTAAGTATGAGTTCAAAAAAGGCGCTACGCCCGACCTGAGCAACGACTTCGTGATCTTCCGCTTTGCGGATATCATGCTCTCAAAAGCAGAAGCACACTGGCGCAAAGATCAGAACGATCAAGGCGCACTGGGTCTGGTAAACCAAATCCGTCGCCGCGCAAGTCAGGATAACTTCAGCACGCTGACCGCGCAGAATCTGCTCGACGAACTCGGCCGCGAGAAGTTCTACGAAGGCCAACGCCGCCAGGATCTGATCCGCTTCGGCGTGTTCGGCCAACCGACCCGCTGGATGCCGGGCTCCGACGCAAACAAAAACTTGCTGCCGATCCCGACCGCACAGATCAACATCAACCCGAATCTGCAACAGAACCCGGGCTACTAATTTTAATGTTTTGATCTAACTTTGCATGAGTCACCCCGGAATACCGGGGTGGCTCATGTTTTTTGATGTACCTACTTGTAACAACCAAAAGTTCTTGTATGCTTCGCCCATTTATTTTCTTCACCATCGCAACCCTGTTTCTCCTCGCCTCTTGCAAGGAATCGTATGAACAAAGAGTGCAACGCGAACGCGCATCCGGCGCCCGCTACGACAGCCTCTTCCTGGGCTTCGAACTCGGGATGCCGCGCAGCGATTTTTTTAACCGCTGCTGGGAACTGAACCGACAAGGCCTCGTCACCAACGGGCCGGAAAATAACTCGGTGCTGTATGTGTTCGCAGACTACGACCACCCCATTGACATGAATTTTTACCCGGAATTCGAAAACGACCGCATCTATAAAATGAACGTGGTCTTTAATTACCAAGCCTGGGCCCCCTGGAATAAACAACTCTTCTCCGGAAAACTGATCCCGCATGCGCTGGATATCCTCGGAAAATGGTTCGGAACGGATTTTTATAAACTGGAAACAGACACCGGAAAGCCGTACTGGGCAAAAATAGACGGCAACCGCGAAGTGATCCTCCGGGTACAAAATGAACGCAATCTGCGTGTGGAAATCGTGGATCGGACGGTTACGCCCGCCCCGAAACCGGAAAGCGGGGGGAATCGGCCGGTGTGGAGCAAATGAATTCGGATTGGGGATTGGGGAGTTCGGATTGGGGAGTTCGGCATTTTGGCGATTGTAGATTAAATTGATTTTATGATTATGCGTCATTGGCTCTTTTTTTTGCTTTTTTTCTTGAATTTTGTGCACTTGTCGGGTCAATCGGGGTTAGCCGCGGGTGCAGAAGCGGGACTGGGGGTAGGGGACACGATGCGCGCGGCAGCCGTGAGCGTGCTGGAGCGGTCAAAATTCAACCAAGGAAATTTCAGCAGTCCGCTGCAATGTTTGCAGGGCAAACTGCCGGGCTTGGCCGCCGCGCGGCCGGGCAGCAACCCCAATCAGGCATTTGCGCTGCGCATGCGGGGCTTGTCCAGCTTCCAGTCGCAGGCGGAGCCGCTAATCGTGCTGGACGGGATGCCAATCAGCGACTTGAGTTGGATAGATCCTGCTGACCTGCAGTCGGCGGCGCTGCTGAAGGATGGCATGGCGGCGGGCCGCTATGGCATGCGGGCCGGACCGGGCGTATTGCAACTGCATACCCTGCCGGGCGAAGTCCGCGCGCTCAGCATCGGCTATCAGGGCCAACTGGCATTCGAACAAGCAGCCAGGCGTTATGAAACACTCAACGCCCAGGAATTTATCGGTTTTGGCGGGAAGGACCTGTCGCCCAACGACAACACCAACACGGACTGGCAAGACCAGATCCTCCAAAACGCCGCCTCGCACGCGCATCGGATCGCACTCAGTACGCCGCTGCACGGCGCCGGAAGCGCCCTCGAAGCCGCGCTCAGTTACCGCAATCTGGAGGGGATTCTGCTTGAAAGCGGACAACAACAATACAACGGCAGCCTGCGATTTTGCCAGGATTTCCGAGACCGCAAGATTCGCGTCAGCGGCGCCCTGCGCGCCGCGCGCCGCGAGGCCGACTTGTCTTTCCCGGAGGCGTTTCGGTATGCCATCACCTACAACCCAACCGCGCCCGTCCGCAATGACGATCCGCAAAATGCGCCTTATGGCGGTTATGTGACGGAAACGCTGTTCGACTATTTCAATCCACGCGCCCTCATTGACCTGAATTCGAACCGACACCGACTGCACGCCTGGATGGGTACGCTGCGCGCAGAAGTAGATATTTTCTCCGGACTGACGGGCCGCTTGCAGATCGGGAGGGAACAGCAGGCGCTGAAAAGCGCCGTTTTTTACAGTCCGGCCAGCTATTTCCGCGGTTATCAGACGGAAGGCGCCGTGGAGGCGCAACAACGCGAACGCCGGAATCATTTCCTCGACGCCGGCGCGCGGTATGCGATCGGACTTGGGAAGACCGGGCAATTGGAACTTTCAGGCGGGTATACCTGGCAGCGCTACGATTATGAAGCCACGCAGGGAACAAGTACCCAAACCCGAAATTTTACCAAAGACAGCGGTTTGGACGCACTCTATCTCCTGGCACTCAGCCCCGGCACGAATTACAGCCAGGGACAGCACACACTCGCCGGGTTGTACGGGCAGGGGCGCTGGAGCCTGCAAGAAAAAATATCGCTCGAATTCGGATTGCGCCACGAAGGCGCCAGCCGACTCGGGAAAAACAGCCGATGGCATCAATTCGTCTATGCAGGCGTCGCTGCGGACTTGAGCAAAATCTTTGCCTGGCGCCCAGTCCACCAACTTCAACTGCGCGGCAGCTATGGCGTCGGCGGCCAACAACCGGCGTATGACGGCCTGTCGCAGGGCATCTTCGCGCCCTCCGGTGCGTATTTTTACTACAATGGCGTTTTTGAGCCGGGGTTTTTCCCCGCCTACAATAACAACAACGACCTGGGCGCTGAAAAAACCGGCACGCTGAACCTGGGAATGGATTTTACTGCCGGAAATCAACGACTGAAAGCATCGTTTGACTATTTCCAAAGAAAGAGCACCGATCTGATTCTCCGCGCGGTCGTGCCCGCGCCGCCGAATATCAGCAACTATTCGTACCTCAACCTGGGGCAACTGAAATCCGCGGGCTGGGACGCCAGCCTGTCCTGGCAGGATATCCTGTCCGGCACGCAACTCAAATGGTCGGCGGAATTGGCGCTCAGCAGCTGGAAAACGACGGTCGAAAAGCACCTGTACGAAACAGAGACCATTTTCGGCTGGGTCGGCGCACCAGGTAACGGGAACGTCGGCTACGGCCTGTTATATCCGGGCATGCCTTACGGACAATTCTGGGGGCCGGTGCGTGCCGGTTTGGACGCCAACGGCGCCGTGCAGTACAAAGACCTCAACCGCGACGGCCTGGTAGAACCCTGGAATACCCAAACGGATATGACAGCCATCGGCAACGCCACCCCCGGCCTCCTGCTGGGCCTGAACCAAACGTTTGAATGGCGGCGCTGGGATTTTAACCTTTTCCTGCGCGGAGCTTTCGGACATGATATGGCCCATGAATACCGCGTTTTTTACGAAAACCTAGACCCCTCATTCACACATTATAATAAGATAAAAACCGATTATTTCAATCCGAAATTAAAAAGCGCCAACCGATTTGATGACACGCATATCGAAAACGCCAGTTTTCTCCGATTGGATAACCTGACCCTGGGTTACCGCCTCCCCCTGCGGGAAAACAGTCGGATCGAAACACTTCGGATCTATCTGGGCGGCCAAAATCTGTTCACGTGGACCGGTTACACCGGCCTCGATCCTGAACTCCGGCTGCAAGACCCCGGCCCCACCGACAACGGCAGTACCGGCTATGCGGCGCCAGACTATCTGCTCCCGGGTGTGGACCGCCGGGGCACCTACTTCCTAAGCAAAACCTACCTGCTGGGCGTTCAACTCCAACTCTAGGCGCTATGAAAAATAAAATCACCCCCGCTTTTCTCCTGCTTATCCTGCTACACACAGGTTGCACCGACCTGGAAGAAAACCTGTACCAGGCGCCAACAGACGCCACGTTTTTTCAATCGGAAGCGGGCTACCGCGCTGTCATGGCCGATGTGTATGCGCCCCTCAGAAGCCTGGGGAACCACGGCGGTTATTTTTCGCTGCAAGAAATCGCATCCGATGAAGTAGCCCTGCCCCAACGCGGCAACGACTGGGGCGAAAGCGAATGGGTGCGCGCCCACCGACATGAGTTTCAGGCTTACGACCCGGGCGTCACCAACGCTTTTAACTTTTTGTACCAGGGTATTTTTGCCTGCAACCGGGCAATCTACCAATTCGAAACATTGAAACGGAACCAACTCGGCAAGGACGCGCTTTCCGATCAATACATCGCCGAAACCCGCGCCCTGCGCGCGCTGTACTACTACTGGGCGCTGGATGCCTTCGGCAATATTCCGATTATTGTGGACTATGCCAATCCGGATGTGGAAATGCCGTTCACCACGCCGCGAGCGGAGGTGTTCAAATTTGTGGAAAACGAATTGCGGGCCAGTTACCAACAACTCGCGCAAAACGTTGATGCCTCCACGTACGGGCGCATGCACTACTTTGCCGCCATGGCGCTCTGGGCAAAACTGTACCTGAATGCGGAAGTCTATACCGGGATGGCGCGCTGGCACGATGTGGTGACCACCTGCGATGCGATTATTAACTCAGGGGTCTTTTTTCTGGAGTCAGATTATCGCCAACTATTTGCGGTGCAGAATGAAGGGAATCCGGAGTTTATCCTGGCCGTCCCGTTTGATGAAACCTTCGCGAAGGGCTTTAACCTGGCCCAGATGACCCTGCACTACGGTTCGCAGGCGACTTTCGATTTGAAACAACAGCCGTGGAACGGGTACTGCACGCTGCAAGATTTTTATGAAATGCATGAAAACAACGACGCGCGCAAACAAAATTTCATCGTGGGTCCACAGTTTGCCGCCGACGGCGTAACGCCGATCCTGGATCCGCAAGGAATAAACGACCCGGACGGACCGCCGCTAAACTACACCCCGGAAATCAACCAACTCGGCCCGCAATGTTACCGCCAGGCAGGCGCCCGCATCGGCAAATACGCTTTTAAAACCGGCGCCAACGCCGATCTGGATAACGATATGCCTATTTTCCGCTTTGCCGACATCCTGCTGATGAAAGCAGAAGCCCTCTGGCGCATGGATCCCGGAAGCGCCGAGGCGCTGGAACTCGTCAACCTGGTGCGCAACCGCGCATTCGAACCGGATCAGCCGCTCCAACAACTGACAGCCAAAGACTTCCTCGACGAACGCGGACGCGAATTTTTCTACGAAGGCCTGCGCCGACAAGACCTCATCCGCTTCGGTGTGTACGGCAAACCGACCGAGTTCATGCCCGGCTCCGAACCCTGCAAGGAAATCTGGCCGATCCCCTTGACGCAGCTCACCCTCGGCCCCAATATCCAGCAAAATCCCTGCTACTGACCATGCGCTCCCCCACCCTGCTCCTGCTCTGCCTGTCGCTATTCTTTTCCTGCCAAAACAAGGAGAAAAATACGAAAAAACAGTTCTCCCTGCTGTCGGCGACACAAACCGGAATCCGGTTCCAAAACGACCTGCCCTACACCGACTCCCTAAATTGCTACCTGTTCCGCAATTTCTACAACGGCGGCGGCGTGGGCATCGGCGATCTGAATAACGATGGCCTACCGGATATCTTTTTCTGCGGCAACCTGGTCAGCAACCGCCTATACCTTAATAAAGGCGGCTTTTCCTTC